>CAMLLG010000043.1 GCA_946480825.1 uncultured Lysobacteraceae bacterium | reverse complement strand
CCGACTCCACCGTGCTGCGCGCGCTGGGCACCGCCTTCGGCCATGCGCTGATCGGTTACGACGCGCTGTTGCGCGGCCTGAACAAGCTCAGCGCGAATCCCGAACGCCTGGCCGCCGATCTCGACGCCGCCTGGGAAGTCCTGGCCGAGGCCGTGCAGACGGTGATGCGCCGCCATGGCCTGCCGAATCCGTACGAACAACTCAAAGCGCTCACCCGCGGCCACGGCATCGACGGCGTTTCGATGCGCGCCTTCATCGAAAGCCTCGATCTTCCTGCCGACGCGAGACAGCGCCTGCTCGACATGACGCCGGGCGATTACACCGGCCTGGCGGAACGTCTGGCCAGAGAGATCTGACATGGCCAAACGCACCTCCGCCCAAGCGATCGCGCTGCCCTACGAAATCGATGCCGCCGGCAACGGCCCGCTGGGCATGCCCGCCGCCGACTTCCTGCGCGATTACTGGCAGAAACGGCCGCTGTTGATCCGCAACGCGTTTCCGGATTTCGAAACCCCGGTGACGCCGGAAGACCTCGCTGGCCTGGCCTGCGAGGAAGGCGCGCTGTCGCGGATCGTCGTCCACGACAAGGCCGACGACGGTTGGACCGTGCGCACCGGCCCGTTCGCAGAAGAAGAATTTCCGGGCATGCCGCACCACGACTGGACGCTGCTGGTCCAGGATGTGGACAAGTGGGATCCGGACGTGCGCGCGCTGCTCGATCGCTTCGATTTCCTGCCGCGATGGCGCGTGGACGACATCATGATTTCGTTCGCAGCGCCCGGCGGTTCGGTCGGCGCGCACATCGATCAGTACGACGTGTTTCTGCTGCAGGCACAAGGCCATCGCCGCTGGCAGATCGACGCCGGCGAAGCCATGGGCAAGGGCGTGCCGTCGGCCGAATTCCGCGAGGGCGTCGCGCTGAAACTGCTGCGCGAATTCCATCCGACCCACGACTGGGTGCTCGGTCCCGGCGACATGCTGTATCTGCCGCCGACCGTGCCGCATCACGGCGTGGCCGAAGATGCCTGCCTCACCTTCTCGGTGGGCATGCGCGCGCCGAGCGCCGCCGAGCTGCTGGGCGATTTCGTCGACACCCTGCTGGCCGAGGCCGACGAGGCCGTGCGCTATCGCGACGACGACCTCACACCGCCGGAAGACCCCAACGAGATCGACCCCGAGGCCATGCGCCGCGCCGTCGCCGGCCTCGACGCCTTGCGGATGAACGACCCCGAGCGCCTCGGCGACTGGTTCGGCCGATTCATGACCCTGTATCGCAGCGTCGGCGACAGCCTGATGCCGGACCCGCCGAGGTCGCGGATCGAGATCGAGTTCGACCTGCAGCAAGGCGCGGTGCTCGCGCGTCATCCGTGGACGCGCGTGGCCTGGCGACGCAGCACCGAGCACGAATCCATCGGCAAACTGTATGTCGCCGGGCGGATCCACGCGCTGCCGCTGGCCGACGCGCGCGCGCTGGCCACGGCGCAATCGCTGGATGGCGACCTTTACGCAGCGCTGTCGACGGACGGCCAGGCCCTGGTGCTGGAGCTGCTGGCGGAAGGACACTATCGGCTGGATGCGGACGACGTCGATGACGATGGAGAGGACGATGCCTGAACCGGGATTCCGCGTCGAAGCGATCGATTACGCCACCGGCGTCGAGGATCTGCGCGCGGTGCGCGAGCCGGTGTTCGTGCAGGAACAGCAGGTGCCGCTGGCGCTGGAATGGGACGAACTCGATCCGCTGTGCGTGCACGTGATCGCGCGCGACGCCGCCGGCGCGCCCATCGGCACCGGCCGGCTGACGCCGGAACACAAGATCGGGCGGATGGCGGTGCTGCCCGACTGGCGCGGCCGCGGCGTCGGCGACGGCCTGCTGCTCGCGCTGGTCGCCGAAGCCGAAAAACGGCGCTGGCCGGAACTGCATCTGCACGCGCAGGTCTCGGCGATCGGTTTCTACGTCAAGCACGGCTTCGTGCCGGTCGGCGATCGCTTCATGGAAGCCGGCATCGAACACCAGACCATGCACCGCCAACTCGGCGGGCCGACCGCGATCGACACCCGCGACGCGGCCGTGGCGATCGCCTGCGCGGTGATCGCCGGCACCCGCCGCGAACTGTCGATCTACAGCCGCGCGCTGGACCCCGGCCTGTTCGACGCCCCCGAAGTCCTCGAAGCGCTGCGAAGGCTCGGCACCCGCCGGCAGCGCGTGGACGTGCGCATCCTGCTGCAGGATGCGGCCTCGCCGCAGCGCGCGCACGCGCCGCTGATCGCGCTCGCCCAACGCCTGCCCAGCGTGTTCGCGTTCCGGGAAGCGAACGATCCGGCCGACCGCGGGTACGCCTCCGCGTTCATCGTCAACGACGGCAGCGGCTATTACTTCCGCACGCTCGGCAACCGCTTCGACGGCGAAGGCGCGGTGGATGCCGGCGGCCGCGCGCGACAGCTGGCGGAAACCTTCCTGCCGGTCTGGGAACGCTCGCGCATCGTCACCGAGTATCGCGTCCTCGGCGTCTGACCGGGCGTCCGACGCATCGGCTGCTGCGGCCGTCGACAACGAAAGCTCGCGGCTATTTCGCGGTGAGGGCCGACGCCGCGATCAGGATCCGGAAACGGTGGCTGCCGGCGCTTTCGCGGTCGATCGACAACAGCTCCGGACGGCTCTGTGCGGCATCCAGCGCGCGCAGCCCGTCCGAGACGCAGCGATGGGCATCGGCCTGCCCCACCAGGGTCACGCGCTCGCCGCCGTAGCGCACCTCGACGATCCGGCAGCCGGGCGGGAACAGTTTGGCGACGCGGCGCTGGATGGCCCGCGGATCGGCATAGCCCGCAGGCGGAACGCTGGCGGTCGCGGCGTGCGAAGAGGTGTTCGAGGGCGTGTTCGAAGCGGCACCCGTCGAAGGCGAATCGGGGGCGGAAGCCGGCGCCATCGACAGCACCGCCATGCCGGCCGCGGGGTCCTGCGTGGAGTCCGGTCCCGCGGCGACGGCAGGCATCGCCTCGCGGCGCACGACCGGCGAATCGGTCAACACGAATTCGACGCTGCGTTCGTAGAAACGCCCGGAGGTGACGATGCGCTGGATCTGTTGCGGCCCGCTCGTCGTGCCGATACCGCCGAGGTCGGCGATGCGCTCCAGCAGCCTGTCCGTCTCGTCCTTGGGGGCGGTATAGCGCACGTGCACGCGGCCGCCGCGCACGTCGACGGTGTCGATCACCGTCCCCGCGGGGGCCAGTCCCGCGAGGCGGCTGCGGATTTCGTCGGCAGACAGATAACGCCGCGCATCCGCCTGCGCCTGCTGCGCTTCCTGCTGCGCGACCTCGGCCTCGATCTCGTCGAGCGGCCGCTGCAGCAGCGAGCGCGCGGCCAAGTCCTGGGCCCGCCACGGGCGCTGTGCATCGTCGCGCGGCCAGCGCAGGGTGCCGGTGTAGGTGCCGGTGGGAATCGGCAGGTCCCTGCAGCCATCGCCGCACCAGACCGTGATGCCGACCGTGCTGATTTCGCGCGACTCGCCGAGGATCGAGCGATCTTCGCCGAGGGTCAGCCGGATCGGCTTGGCGTAGGCCCGCGGCAGTTCCATCCAGCCGTCGCGGCAGACCATGTCGGTGCCGGCGCGCAGGGTGCGGACGATCTCGGCCGGCGGCCCGAGTTCGGCCACCCGCTTCGCATGGGCGGCCTCGCCTTCGCGGGCGATGAAGGCGTCGCGCTGCGGCGCCTGCAGCAGGTGGTACAGCTCGCGATAGCGCGGCTTGTAATACTCCCGGATCAGGGCCAGATGCTGCGCGACCCGGGTATCGTCGACCATGAAGCGGAATTCGTAGAGGCCGGGTTCGGTCCGGCGGACGCTCAACGCCCGGATCTGCGCGGCGGGCACCCGATTGCCCCATTCGATCGGAAACTCTTCCAGCAGCGACCCGCGATAGGACACGCCTTTCGCGCCGGGCGGCGGGAAGGCATAGGTGCCGCTGAGGTCCGGACAGCCGTAGAGATCGAGCGCGAGCCGGGTCTTGTCCGCCCGATCGACCCCGTTCACCGAAGGTCCGCAACCGGCCAGGGCCAGCACGATGGTCGCCGTCATCCATGCCGTCGTCGGAGCCGCCCTGCGTCTCCCGTGTCGCCGTCCCGTGTCCCGCATCGCGTTGTCCCCCCCTCGGAGCTTGCCCGCTCGACGCGCCGGACCTTAGCAGTCCGTGGCCGGCGGCGAGAAGGCGACGGTGAAAGTCGCGTCGGACGCGACCGTGGGGCCATGAACTCGCCGCAGGGGACCGGCATGGCTAAGACCATGGTCGATACCGTCCGCGGCGCCACGCGACGGCCCGAGTGGTGCGCTGCGGCGAAGCCTCCGGCTATAATTCCGGTCCTTTCGCCGACCCGCTCCCCCGCCCTCGGATTTCCCGGCGGATCAAGCGGTTATCACTTTCTCCTCCGCGCTTCCCGACATTCGAGTGTGATCCCCGAGTGGACAGTCTCCTGAAGCAGTTCGCGCAGTCCTCCCAGCTCGGCGCCAATGCCGCCTACATCGAGGACCTCTACGAGCAGTACCTCGTCTCCCCCGACAGCGTCGGCCCGAAATGGAAGGCCTATTTCGACGGCATCAAGGGCCGCGACGCGCAGGATGTGCCGCATTCGGCGGTCATCGAAGCGATCGCCGAAGCCGGCCGCCAGGCTGCGCGCGGCGTGGTCGTCGCCGGCAGCGCAGGCCCGGGCGATGAGCGCGAACGCTCCATCGGCCGCCTGATCACCGCCTATCGCTCGCGCGGCCACCTCGGCGCCGATCTCGACCCGCTGGGCATGATGGAAAAGCCCGGTGCGCCCGATCTGGGCCTCGACTTCCATCGTCTGGGCGACGCCGACCTCGGCGACGAATTCAGCACCGGCGGCGTCGCCGGCCAGCCGCGGATGAAACTGCGCGACCTGCTCGCGCTGCTCAAGGCCACCTACACCGGCAGCATCGGCGCCGAGTTCATGCACATCACCGACGCCGACCAGCGCCGCTGGATGTATGAGCGACTGGAAGCCGCCGGCGGTGATTTCCGCCGCAGCGACGAAGACAAGCGCCGCATCCTCGAACGCCTGACCGCCGCCGAAGGCCTCGAGCGCTACCTGCACACCAAATACGTCGGCCAGAAGCGCTTCTCGCTGGAGGGCGGCGACGCGCTGATCCCGATGCTCGACGTGATGATCCGTCGCGCCGGCAGCGATGGCGTGAAGGACGTGGTGCTGGGCATGGCCCACCGCGGCCGCCTCAACGTCCTGGTCAATACGCTCGGCAAGCCGCCGCGCAAGCTGTTCGACGAGTTCGAAGGCAAGTTCGAGCACGACGACCGCGCCCATGCCGGCGACGTGAAGTACCACATGGGCTTCAGCGCCGACGTGCAGACGCCCGGCGGCCCGGTGCATCTCGCCCTCGCCTTCAACCCCTCGCATCTGGAAATCGTCGATCCGGTGGTCGCCGGCAGCGTGCGTTCGCGCCAGCATCGCCGGGGCGACAAGGCCCGCCGTCAGGTGGTGCCGATCCTGATGCACGGCGACGCCGCCTTCGCCGGCCAGGGCGTGGTGATGGAACTGCTGCAGATGTCGCAGGCCCGCGGGTTCGCGGTCGGCGGCACGATCCACATCGTCATCAACAACCAGGTCGGCTTCACCACCAGCGAACGCCAGGACGCGCGCTCCACGCTGTACTGCACCGACGTCGCGAAGATGGTCGGCGCGCCGGTGCTGCACGTGAACGGCGACGACCCCGAAGCGGTGGCGTTCTGCGCCGAACTCGCCTTCGATTTCCGCCAGCAGTTCGGCAAGGACGTCGTCATCGATCTCGTCTGCTACCGCCGCCACGGCCACAACGAAGCCGACGAACCGGCGGCGACCCAGCCGCTGATGTACCAGACCATCCGCAAGCGCAAGACCACCCGCGAACTGTACGCGGAGCGTCTGGCCGCGAAGGGCACGCTCAAGGCCGAAGAGGCGCAGGCGCTGGTCGACGGCTACCGCCAGAAACTCGACGACGGCATCGTCACCACCGAACTGGCGCCGGCGAATCCCGACGCCTACGCGGTCGACTGGCGCCCGCTGCTCGCCGCGAAGCTCGGCGACGGCGTCGACACGAAAGTCCCGCGCAAGCGTCTGGACGAGTTGGCGACGCTGATCAATACCCTGCCCGACGACGCCACCCTGCATCCGCGCGTCGCCAAGATCTACGAGGACCGCCGAAGGATGTCGGCGGGCGAACTCGCGGGCGACTGGGGCTTCGCCGAGAACCTCGCCTACGCCACGCTGCTCGACGACGGCTATCGCCTGCGTCTGGTCGGCCAGGACTGCGGCCGCGGCACGTTCTTCCATCGCCACGCGATCCTCCACGACCAGAAGACCGACGTGGACCATATGCCGCTGCGGCAGTTGGTGAAGAATCCGGAAGACGCCACGATCATCGACTCGCTGCTCAGCGAAGAAGCGGTGATGGCGTTCGAATACGGCTATTCCACCGCCGATCCGATGACCCTCGATGTGTGGGAAGCGCAGTTCGGCGATTTCGCCAACGGCGCGCAGGTCGTGATCGATCAGTTCCTCTCGTCGGGCGAAGCCAAGTGGGGCCGACTCTGCGGCCTCGCCCTGTTCCTGCCGCACGGCTATGAAGGCCAGGGCCCCGAGCACAGTTCGGCGCGCCTGGAGCGCTTCCTGCAGCTGTGCGCGCTGGAGAACATGATCGTCTGCACCCCGACCACGCCGGCGCAGGCCTTCCACATGATCCGCCGGCAGATGCGCATGAAGACGCGCAAGCCGCTGGTGGTGATGACCCCGAAGTCGCTGCTGCGCCACAAACTCGCGGTGTCCACGCTCGACGAACTGGCGAACGGCGAGTTCCAGCATCTCATCCCGGATGCCGGCGCCGACCCCAAATCGGTCAAGCGCGTCGTCGTCTGCGGCGGCAAGGTGTACTACGACCTGCTCGAAGATGCGCAGAAGCGAGAGCAGAAGGACGTGGCGCTGATCCGCGTCGAGCAGCTGTATCCGTTCCCGCGCGCGCAGCTGATCGCGGAACTGAAGCGCTATCCGAAGGCCACCCAGGTCGTCTGGTGTCAGGAAGAACCGCAGAACCAGGGCGCGTGGTATCAGATCCAGCATCATCTGCGCTTCTGCCTGCAGGACAAGCAGACGTTGCACTACGCGGGCCGCAGCCGTTCGCCCTCGCCCGCCGCCGGTCATTTCAACGATCACGTCGAAGAGCAGCTGAAACTGATCGCCGACGCGCTGGTCAATCCGCTCAACGGCGAACACGCCGCGGAGTGATCCCCGTTTCCCGCCTGCGCCCCGGCGCAGGCGACCACTCAATACCGCTGTCAGGACGCCGCCCATGGCCACCGAAATCAAGGTTCCCGTTCTTCCCGAGTCCGTCTCCGATGCCGTCATCGCCACCTGGCACAAGAAAGCCGGCGACACGGTCAGGCGCGACGAGAACATCGTCGACCTGGAGACCGACAAGGTCGTGCTGGAAGTGCCCTCGACCGTGGACGGCGTGATCAAGGAACTGAAGTTCGCCGAAGGCGCGACCGTGAACAGCCAGCAGGTCATCGCGGTGATCGAGGAAGGCGCGGTCGCGGCGGCTGCCGCCCCGACGCCGGCACCGGCCGCGGGCGCGCAGGAAGTCCAGCCGAAGGCCGAAGCCGCGAAGGCCGCGGCCGCCGCGCCCGCCAGCACCACGCCGGCCCCGGCCACCGCCGACACCGGACTGCCCCCGGGCGCGCGCTTCGCCGCCGCCACCAGCGGCGTGAATCCCGCCGAGGTCGCCGGCACCGGACGCCGCGGCGCGGTCACCAAGGAAGACATCGTCAACTACGCCAGCGGCAAGACCGCCGGCGTCGGCGGCGGCGCGCGCCCCGAAGAGCGCGTGCCGATGACCCGCATGCGCACCCGCATCGCCGAACGCCTGATGCAGTCGAAGAATTCGATCGCGATGCTGACCTCGTTCAACGAGGTGAACCTCGCCAAGGTCATGCAGATGCGCAAGGAGCTGGGCGAACAGTTCGAGAAGGCCAACGGCATCAAACTCGGCTTCATGAGCTTCTTCGCCAAGGCCGCCGCGAACGCGCTGCAGCGCCACCCGATCGTCAACGCCTCGGTCGACGGCAACGACGTGATCTACCACGGCTACGCCGACATCAGTATCGCGGTCGCCACCGACAAGGGCCTCGTCACCCCGGTGCTGCGCAACGTCGAGCGCATGGGCTTCGCCGACATCGAAGGCGCCATCGCCGGCTACGCCAAGGCGGCGCGCGAAGGCGGCCTGAAGCTGGAAGACCTGCAGGGCGGCACCTTCACCATCACCAACGGCGGCACCTTCGGCTCGCTGATGTCCACGCCGATCGTCAACCCGCCGCAGTCGGCCATCCTGGGCATGCACGCCATCAAGGAGCGCCCGATCGCCGAGAACGGCCAGGTCGTGATCGCGCCGATGATGTACATCGCGCTCAGCTACGACCACCGCATCATCGACGGCAAGGACGCGGTGCTGTTCCTGGTCGACATCAAGAACCAGCTGGAAAACCCGCACCGCATGCTGCTGGGCATGTGACCTCACTCATCCCCTCCCCCGCCTGCGGGGGAGGGCTAGGGTGGGGGAATCCGGCAACGGCAGCCCCCATCCCGACCTTCCCCCGCAGGCGGGGGAAGGAGACAGCCACTTACGGGAAGTAAAGATGAGCGAACAACAGACTTTCGACGTCATCGTCATCGGCGCCGGCCCGGCGGGCTACCACGCCGCGATCCGCGCCGCACAGTTGGGCATGAAGGTCGCGTGCATCGACGCCGCGCTCGGCAAGGACGGCAAGCCCGCGCTGGGCGGCACCTGCCTGCGCGTCGGCTGCGTGCCGTCGAAGGCGCTGCTCGACTCGTCGCGCCAGTTCTGGAACATGGGCCACCTCTTCGGCGACCACGGCATCAGCTTCAAGGACGCGAAGATCGACGTCGCGGCGATGGTCGGCCGCAAGGACAAGATCGTGAAGCAGTTCACCGGCGGCATCGCCCAACTGTTCAAGGCCAACAAGATCGCGGCCTTCCACGGTTTCGGCACCCTGCACGCCGGCAACGTCGTCAAAGTGAAGCAGCACGACGGCAGCGAAGTCGAGCTGAAGGCGCCGAACGTGATCCTGGCGGCCGGTTCGGATTCGATCGAACTGCCGTTCGCCAAGTTCGACGGCGACGCGATCGTCGACAACGTCGGCGCGCTCGACTTCACCGAGGTGCCGAAGCGTTTCGGCGTGATCGGCGCCGGCGTGATCGGCCTGGAACTCGGCAGCGTGTGGAACCGTCTCGGCGCGCAGGTCACGGTGCTCGAAGCGATGCCGGATTTCCTCGCCGCCGCCGACGGCGAAGCCGCGAAGATCGCGGCGCGCGAATTCAAGAAACAGGGCCTCGACATCAAGCTCGGCGCCAAGGTCTCGAAGGCCGAGGTCAGGAAGAAGGGCGAGACGACCGAAGTCCACGTCACCTACACCGACGCCGCGGGCGAGCAGAACGTCGTGTTCGACAAACTGCTGGTCGCGGTGGGCCGCAAGGCCGCGAGCAAGGGCCTGCTGGCCGACGGCACCGGCGTGCAGCTCGACGAACGCGGCCGCATCGTGGTCGACGAACACTGCCACACCGGCGTGGACGGCGTCTGGGCGGTCGGCGACTGCGTGCGCGGCCCGATGCTGGCGCACAAGGGTTTCGAGGAAGGCATCGCGGTGGCCGAACTCATCGCCGGCCTGCCGGGTCACGTCAATCTCGACACGATTCCGTGGGTGATCTATACCGAGCCGGAAATCGCCTGGGTCGGCAAGACCGAAGAACAGCTGAAGGCCGAAGGCATTCCGTACAAGGCCGGCAGCTTCCCGTTCGCCGCGGTCGCGCGCGCGGTGGCGATGGCCGAACCGGCGGGCTTCGTGAAGGTGCTGGCGCACGCCGAAACCGATCGCGTGCTGGGCATGCATCTGGTCGGCGCCAATGTGTCCGAACTGGTGCACGAAGGCGTGCTGACCATGGAGTTCAGCGGTTCCGCCGACGACCTCGCCCGCATCTGCCACGCGCATCCGAGTCTCTCGGAAGCGGTGCACGACGCGGCGATGGCGGTGCACAAGCGTGCCATCCACAAGCCGAACTGATCGAGTGCCCCCGGATCGCCTGCTCTGCATCGCTTCCGGGGTCTCGCGCCACCGTACGTTCGCTCACGGGAGGCGCGCATGAGCGGGCACGCGATCCGCCACAACCCGGCGTGGACCTTGGCGCTTCCGGCCGGCGGCGCAGCCATCCTCGCGCTGGCCCTGATCGCGCCCGGCATGCCGGGACTGGTCGCACTGCTGTCGCTCGGCCTGGTGGGCAGCGTCATCGCCGCGGTCCATCACGCCGAAGTGATCGCGCATCGCGTGGGCGAACCCTTCGGCACGCTCGTGCTGGCGATGGCAGTGACCGTCATCGAGGTGGCGCTGATCGTGTCGATGATGCTGTCCGGCGGCGAATCGACCGCCGCCCTCGCCCGCGACACCGTGTTCGCCGCAGTGATGCTCATCCTCAACGGCATCATCGGCATCAGCCTGATGGCCGGCGCGCGACGGCATTTCGAGCAGGGTTTCCGCGTGCAGGGCGTGACTGCGGGCTTGGCCACGCTCACCGCGATCCTGGTGCTGACCCTCGTGCTGCCGAACTACTCGACCAGCGCCGAAGGCCCCAGCTACAGCAGCAACCAATTGATCTTCGTCGCACTCGCCACGCTGGTGCTGTTCGGCGGCTTCACCTTCGTACAGACCGTGCGTCACCGCGATTACTTCCTCCCCGACGATGAGGATGGAGAGGACGACCCGCACGAACATGCCGATCCGCCGACCAACGCCGAGACCTTCACCAGCGTGAGCATGCTGATGCTGGCGCTGGCCGCCGTGGTGCTCAGCGCGAAGAAGATCTCGCCGACGATGGAAGCCCTGCTGGATGCGGCGGGGGCGCCGCCCGCGACGGTGGGCATCCTGATCGCCGCCATCGTGTTGTTGCCCGAAGGCGTGGCGGCCCTGCGCGCCGCCGTGCACAACCGCCTGCAGACCAGCCTCAACCTCGCGGTGGGCTCGGCCATCGCCAGCATGGGCCTGACCGTGCCGGTGGTGGCGGTCGTCGCGCTCGTGCTGGGCTGGCCGTTGATGCTTGGCCTGGACAGCAAGTCGACGGTGCTGCTCGCGCTGACCCTGTTCGTCGCATCCATCTCGCTGCGCACCGGTCGCACCAACATCCAGCTCGGCCTGGTCCACTTGGTGCTGCTGGCCGCCTACCTGTTCCTGAGTTTCGTCCCATGAAATCGATCTGCGTCTACTGCGGCTCCAACGCCGGCAACAAACCCGTCTACGCCGAGCGCGCCCGCGCGCTCGGCGCGCGCATCGCGACCGAAGGCCTGCAACTGGTCTACGGCGGCGGCAACGTCGGGCTGATGGGGATCGTCGCCGACGCCGTGCTCGACCATGGCGGCGAAGTCGTCGGCGTCATCCCCGAACAGCTGGTGCAGTGGGAAGTCGCGCACAAGGGCGTGACCCGGCTGGAAGTGGTCGCGAACATGCACGAGCGCAAGGCGCGGATGTTCGATCTCGCCGACGCCTTCGTCGCCCTGCCCGGCGGCTTCGGCACGCTCGACGAAATGTTCGAGATGCTGACCTGGCGCCAGCTCGGCCTCGGCCAGAAGCCCTGTGCCTTCCTCGATGTCGACGGCTTCTACGCCCCGCTGATCGGCATGATCGACCGCATGGTCGAGGAGCGTTTCCTGCACCGCGAACAACGCCACGACCTGTGGCACGGCGAAGACATCGACGCCCTCTTCGCCTGGATGCGCGGCTACACGCCGGCGCAGGCGGACAAGTGGCTGGACGAGAAGCGCAGGCGGGAGCTGCGGTAAGCGGTTCGATCGTGTGATCAACCTCTATCGACCTACCATCCATGATGTCTCGCTGACGGATTTCCGCCCGGGCAAATCCTGACCTGCCGCTACGACAAAACCCGACGCGTCATCCCGGCGAACGCCGGGATCCAGCTTCTGAAGCCACTCGGCATAGTCGGCGCATGAGAGAGCCTTGCGTCTATCTTCTATCGAGCCAGTATCGCGGCACACTCCATACCGGCGTCACTTCCGATCTCATCAAGCGCGTCTGGCAGCACAAGAGCGATTTCGTTGCGGGCTTCACCCGGAAATATGGCGTGCATCACTTGGTCTGGTACGAGCTTCATGCAACCATGCATGAGGCCATCGCGCGCGAAAAAGCGATCAAGGAATGGAAGCGCGCATGGAAGGTCGAGCTGATCGAGAAAGGCAATCCGCAATGGCGTGACTTGTATGGCGAGATCGTCTGAAAAGCGGGATCCCGGCGTTCGCCGGGATGACGGGATGTGCTTCTGGCGCGTGGTCTGGAATCTGCTGCATACGACGCCCACCGATGCGATGATGGCGGCGCCTCCCGATTCGATAGATGACACCCATGACCGCCCCCAGCACCTTCCAGGCCTTCCGCATCCGCAACGACAGCGCCGGCTACCGCAGCGGTATCGAAGAGACCTCGATCGACGATCTCGCGCCCGGCGAGATCGTGATCAGGACGGCGTACTCGTCGGTGAACTACAAGGACGCGCTCGCCGGCACCGGCGAGGGCAAGATCCTGCGTTTCTTCCCGCTGGTCGGCGGCATCGACGTGGCCGGGCATGTGGTGTCTTCGACCGACCCGGCATTCAGGGAAGGCGACGCGGTGCTGGTCACCGGCTGCGGTCTGAGCGAAACGCGCGACGGCGGTTATTCGGAATATGCGCGGATCGAAGCGAAATGGGCGATCCCGCTGCCGGCGGGCCTCAGCCTGCGCGAGAGCATGATTCTGGGCACCGCCGGGTTCACAGCGGCGCTCGCCCTGCTGCGGATGGAGGACAACCGGCAGACGCCGGCGCTGGGGCCGCTGGCAGTGACCGGCGCCACCGGCGGCGTGGGTTCGCTGGCGGTCGACATCTACACCCGCGCCGGCTACGAGGTGCACGCGATCAGCGGCAAGCCCGAACACGCGGACTATCTCAAATCGCTCGGCGCGGCCCAGGTTTTGGGTCGCGACGTGTTGGCCGAAGCCAAGCCACTGGAAGCCGCGCGCTTCGGCGGCGGCCTCGACAACGTCGGCGGGACCATGCTCGCCAGCCTGCTGGCGCGGACCCGGCCGTACGGCAACGTCGGCAGCGCCGGTCTGGCCGCCACCGCCGATCTGCCGACCACGGTCATGCCGTTCATCATCCGCGGCGTGTCGCTGCTGGGCGTGGCCTCGGCCGGAACCGCCCGCGATTTGCGTGATGAAGTCTGGAAGCGGCTGGCGACGGTCTGGAAGCCGGCGCACCTCGAGACGATCTGCACCCGCGAGGTCGGGCTGGAGGCACTGCCGGGCGTGTTCGCGGGGATGCTGGCCGGCGGTTCGATCGGCCGGACCCTCGTGCGGCTGGGCTAGCAGGCGGCCGACACGGCGCGCCTGTGCATTGCATCAAAATTCGCGGCCGCCCCGCTTCCGGGCCGGCGCGCGGCAGACTACACTGAACACAGTCTTATCTGGGGGTCCGCATGGCTCGCATCCTGATCGTCGACGATTCTCCGTCGCAATTGATGGGCATCCGCCGCATCGTCGAAAAACTCGGGCACGAAGCGCTGACCGCCGAAGACGGCGCGGCGGGCGTGGAAGTGGCCAAGCGCGAGATTCCCGACCTGATCCTGATGGACGTGGTGATGCCCAACCTCAACGGTTTCCAGGCCACCCGCACCATCTGCCGGGAACCGAGCACCAAGCACATCCCGATCGTGCTGGTGACGACCAAGGACCAGGACACCGACCGCATGTGGGGCATGCGCCAGGGCGCCAAGGCTTATCTGACCAAGCCCTTCAGCGAAACCGAACTGTCGGACACGATCACGAAGTACGTCACCGGCCTCGGCTAGTGCGGAGCCGGCGCCCGCCGGCTCCTCCATCCTCATCTTTCACACCTGCCGGCGCACGTCGGGCCGTCCCCGCAGGACGGGGCTCACGCACGCCGCCAATCGTCTCCGAACGCATCGCGCATGCGCCGATAGGCGTCGCGCTCTTCTTCGGTGTTCGCCTTCGGCGCGAGAATCTCCAGCTCGACGATCTGATCGCCCGCGGGCGCACCGCCGGCGCCGGGCAGGCCGCGGCCACGCAGTCGCAATTTGCGGCCGCCTTCGGAGTCCGCCGGGATCTTCAATTCCACCGCACCGCCCAGGGTCGGCACGCTGATCGTGGCGCCCAGCGCCGCTTCCCACGGGGCGATCGCCAGCACATGGATGATGTTGCGGCCGTCGACCTCGAACTGCGGATGCGCGGCATATTCGACTTCCAGCAGCAGATCGCCGCCGCCCGGCGCCTGCCCGGCGAGCCGGATGGCCTGCCCCGGACGGATGCCCTTGGGCACCCGCACCTCCAGCGAACGGCCCGCGACCGCAACCCGCACCGGATCTCCGCGGTGGATCGCTTCCAGCGGCACCGCGAACTTGGCGCGAGTCGCGCCATCGCCGCGCGCACGCGGCCCGGCCTGTCCGGCACCGGCGAAACCGGCGCGCCGGCGGCCGAAGAGCTCCTGGAAAAAATCGCTGAATCCGCCGTTGCCGCCGCCGGCGAAGACTTCTTCGAAGTCGAAACCGCCGGGACCGCCGCCGAAACCGCCCGGCGGCGGCTGCACTTCATCGCCGGGGCGATAACCGCGTGCGCGCAACTGATCGTAGGCGGCGCGCTTCTGCGGGTCGCGCAGCGCCTCATAGGCTTCGTTGACAGCCTTGAACTTCTCCTCGGCTTCCGACTCCTTGCTCACGTCCGGATGATATTTGCGCGCGAGCCGGCGATAGGCGGTCTTGATCTCCGCCTCGCCGGCGCCGGGCTCGACCCCGAGAATGTCGTAGTAATCCTTGAAACGCATGGTGCGGTTCCGCGAAAGTCGTATCGATACGATCCACTATAACGAACCGGCCGCAGATGCGGCCGGTGGACTGCCGGCCCGCGATGCGGGCCGGCGGCGATGATCGAAGCCGCGGCATCGAATCGAGACGATGACCTCGCGACGATCGATGGCGTGGCGATCAGGCCTGCGCGGGCGTCGCCTGCGGCATGCCCACCTGGATCCTGCGCGGCGTCGATTCGGCGCGCTTCGGGATCGCGATTTCGAGCACACCGTTGCGGCCGGTGGCGGTGATGCCGTCGGCATCCGCGGTGTCGGGCAGCGCGAACCGGCGATGGAAGCTGCCGTAGCGACGCTCGATGCGCGAGAAGCGTTCGGACTGCTCGGCGACTTCGCTGCGACGCTCGCCCTTGATGCTGAGAATGCCCTTGTCCATCAGGACTTCGACGTTCTGCGGGTCGACGCCCGGCAGGTCGGCGAGGATGACGAAGCGCTCGGCTTCCTCCTTGATGTCGACACGCGGCACCCACTGGCTGGTCACCACGGCGGACTCGTCGGAGCTGTCGCCGGTGTTGAGAAAACGGTCGAAGATCTGCTTCAGATCATCATGGACGCGGGCCTGGGCCGGCCACGCCTGCTGGTAGCGCATGAGGCTCATTCGGAATCTCCCTTGGATGCGGCGGCACCGTGCCGCCATGCCTGGGAGATGTGCGCGGGCCGCGGATTTTCAAGGGGGATGTCATCGCCATTCATGTTTCGTCCTACACTGTGGCCCCACCTCCCCCGCCCGAAAAACAGGAGTTCCGCATGACCATCCAGATCGGCGACCGCATCCCCGAAGTGAACATTAAGCGCATCAACGACGGCATCGAAACCGTGGACACCACGCACCTTTTCGAAGGCAAGAAGATGGTCCTGTTTTCGGTGCCCGGCGCGTTCACGCCCACCTGTTCAGAAAAGCATCTGCCCGGCTTCGTCGAACACTACGAGGCCTTCCGCGCGAAGGGTGTCGACGTCGCGTGCATGTCGGTGAACGACCCGTTCGTGATGAAAGCGTGGGCCGCGAGCCAGAACGCGCCGGCCGGCATGGAAATCCTCGCCGACGGCAACGGCGACTTCGCGAAGGCGCTCGGCCTGGAGATGGACGCCAGCGCCTACGGCATGGGCATCCGCAGCAAGCGCTTCGCGCTGTACGCGGAAAACGGTGAAGTGAAGAAACTCGAAGTGGAGGCGCCGGGCGAATTCCGGGTGTCGTCCGCGGAGCACATGCTCTCGCTGCTGTAACCACGCAGACCAAACGGCGGGGCGGCGGTCAATGCGCCGCTCCGTTTCAAAGCACTTGCAGGAGCGCCGGAAGGCGCGACAGCTTGCGAGAAGCTTATCCGTTGCCTGTCGCGCCTTCCGGCGCTCCTGCAAAACGCATTCCAGATCATTCCAGCACCCGGAACTCGATCCGCGTCCATGCGCCGCTGTCGGCCAGCGCCGTCAGCGTATGCGCACCGGGTTCGCCGAAGTCGCGCACCAACGGCGCACGACCGGCGGTTTCGCCGATCCAGCGGCCATCCAGCAACCATTGCACGCTGCGTTCGGTGCCGAGCGCGCGCAGCGACAGTCGCACCGCATGCGCGCTGCCCGGTGCGCGCGCGAGCGTGGCGCCGTCGTTCATGCCGTCGATGCGCAGTTCTTCGTCGGCATCGCGACCATCGGCCATGCAATCGTCGGCGAGCGGCGGCAAGATCGATGCGCGTCGCGTCTCCAACGACAGCCATGGCGATGCCAGCGCCGGCCAGCGCGCGATCTCGCGCGGTTCGGTGCGATGCGGCAGAGAACACACCGCGGACACCCGCCGGCCGGTGTCGACATCGACCTCGAAACGCTCGCGCCCCGCATTCCACAGGCGCGCCCCGCGTTCGGCGAACGTCGGCGGGACCACGCCATCGAGCGTCCAGGCCTTGCGCCGCCGTTGGCACAACGATGAAGGCAAACCTTCCGCGGCGACGCCCAGCGGCCAACAGATCTCGATTTCCGCGACGTTCGCCGGCGGCGGCACGCGCGCCGCATCGCGACTGCCGCCGGGCAACGCATCGACCACTTCGAACAGCAGCGGCAGCGCGGTGATCGCGCCGTACTGCCCGGGAAGCGGTGTGCCGTCGGGGCGTCCCACCCACACGCCGACCGTGTAACGCCGCGTGCCGCCGACCGCCCAGGCATCGCGGAATCCGTAGCTGGTGCCGGTCTTCCAGGCTACCCGGGGACGCGAGCCGCGATCGTATTGCTCGAGTTCGCCGGGACGCGGATTCGCTTCGAGGATCTCGCGCACGATCCACGCCGCGCCCGGCGACAGCACGCGACGATCGATCGTCGCGTCGCGCGGCGTGTAGCGCACGCGACCGGCGATGCCGTTGCGATTGAACGCCGCATGCGCGCCGACCAGATCTTCCAGCCGCGCGCCGGTGCCACCGAGAATCAGCGCGAGATTGGGCTTGGCGTCGCCCGGGAATTTGAGCGCGAGACCGGCGTGATCGATGCGCGCGGCGAAGCGCTGCGGGCCGACGCGATCGAGCAGATCGACCGCCGGCACGTTCAGCGACAACCGCAGCGACTGCGCGGCGCCAACCGGGCCGTTGAACGATTCGCCGAAGTTGCCCGGCCGGTAATCGCCGAAATTCTGCGGCGCATCGATCAGCAGACTTTCGGAGTGGATCAGACCATCGTCGATGGCCATGCCGTAGAGGAACGGTTTGAGCGTGGAGCCGGGCGAACGCCAGGCCTGGACCATGTCGACGTGACCCAGCCGCGCCTCGTCGCCGAAGCGCAGCGACCCGACATAGGCCCGCGCTTCCATCGTGGCGTTGTCCACCACCAGCAGCGCCGCGGAGGTGCGGTCAGGCAGGTTCGAAAAATACGCGGCGACGCGTTCTTCGAGCGTGCGCTGCAGATTGGGATCGATGGTCGAGACGATGCGCGCGGCCTTCGGGTTCGCGGCGCGCAGTCGCTGGGCGAGCAGCGCCGCGATCATCGGCGACTGCAACTGGCGTGCGACCACCGGTTCGATCCGCGCATCGTCCACTTCGGCGCGCGACCACACACCGAGTGCGGCCATGCGGTCCAGCACCTTGTCGCGCGCGGCCTGCGCCGCTTCGGGATGGCGATCCGGGCGACGCCGGCTCGGCGATTGCGGCAGCACCGCCAGCAGCGCGGCTTCCGCTTTCGACAAACGCGACGCGGGCTTGCCCAGATACGCCCAGCTCGCGGCCTCGACACCTTCGATGGTGCCGCCGTAAGGCGCGCGTTCGAGATAGAGGATCAGGATCTCGCGCTTCGACAGACGCGCTTCCAGTTGCAGCGCACGCAGGATCTGGCGCAGTTTGCGGAACGGCGTCCGCGTATGCGACGTGCGTTTCGCGTCGAGGATGCGCGCGACCTGCATCGTCAGGGTCGAGCCGCCGGAGACGACTTCGCCGCTGGTCAGCAGTTGTCCGCCCGCGCGCAACAACGCGACCGGGTTGACGCCGGGATGCCGCCAGAACCAGCGGTCCTCGTAATGCAGCAGCGCTTCGAGATACAGTGGCGACACCGACTCCGGCGTCGCCGGATAGCGCCACACGCCGTCGGCGTCGGCGAACGCGCGCAGCGGCGTGCCGTCGCGCGCGACCACCAGCATGCTGGTATCGCGGGCCTTCGGCAATTGCGGCGGGAAGATCAGATCGAGCAGCAGCAGCGTCGACAGCAGCGCGACGGTGCTCCAGCGCAGCCACGGCAGCAGGCGGCGGATGCGGGTTCTCAGGAATGAGGCGAAGAATGGCGGCATGGGTGCGCGATCGGGATGTCGTCGCGGGGAGATGTGCGGCAGATGACGCCGATGACCTGCCCCGGGTCGGGTCCGGGGCAGGCTTTGCGGGAGAGCGGACGAAGCGCTCGCGGCCGAAGCCGCGCCTACCGGGGCTGCACCACCGTGATCGTCGCCGGCAGCGACTTGCCGACGCCGCGCAGTTGCGGACGGTACATGTCTTCGACCAGCGACGGCGGCACGGTGTAGGTGCCGGGCGTCACCGCGCGCACGAGGTAGAACACGCGCGCGGGCTGGCCGGCGTTGAGCTTCAGCGCGGCGACGAAGCGGTCGTCGCGATACTCCTCGTGCATCACCTCGGCGGCGCCGCCGCGGTCGGCGATCTCGATGCCGTCCACCACCACGTCGGCCCACTGCTTGCCGTCGCCGAGATTGAAGTTCTCGATCTCCAGCCCGGCGGGCAGCAGATCGATCAGCATCGCATCGGGCATGTAACGGTCGGCGGTGATGCTCAGCGCCACGATCAGCGCCTCGCCCTCGCCGATCGGGCCGGGCTTCCACGGTTTGCCGTCGGTGGTGTACCACTTGCGCTCGATGCCGATGACCGATTTGTCCTCGGCCGGCGCCGTGCGCGGCACGCCCGCGACTTCAAGACTGGCGTACAGCGGCACCGCACCCTTCGGCTCGAAGCTGAAACCCCGGGCCAGCGTGGTGTAGTCGACGCGGCGGCCCTGCATGCGGCGTTCCGCCACCGGATCGCTGGCATCGCCGAGCTTCCACACGCCCGAGACCGTCTTCTTCTGGTCGGCCAACAGCGCGCGACCGACGCGGGCCAGCGCCACCTGCTCCTGGGTGCTGAGATAGAACCAGCGCTCGCCGCGGCGCACGTCCAGTTCCTTGCCCAGCGCGATCACCTTGCTGTCGTACTCCGGCCTGTCGAGACCGCGCTCGTGGGTGAGCGCGATCATCAGCGCGCTGTCGCGCAGCGGGCTGCTGTAATCGCCGAGGTATTCGTAACGGTCGCCGGGCTTGTTGTAGGCGAAGCCGGCGGCGATGGCCTTGCCGCCGCGCGCCTTGTCGCCCTGCAGCGACAGCGCGAGGCCGAGGTGAACCAGCGACAGGCCGTTCTTCGCCTTGGCGCGGTCGTTGTCGTACAGCGCGCGCAGCGTGCCCAGCGGCGCACGATTGACGCGCGCGAGCGCATAGCCGGCATGCGCCTGATAGGCGAACTTGAGGTGATCGCGATGGTTCTGGCCGTAGAACTCGTTGCCGCCGGCCAGCAGATCCTCGCTCAATCGTTTCAGCGCCTTCTGCAGCATCGCATCGGGCACCGCGAACCCGGCTTCCTTCGCATCGAGCAGGAATTCGACGATGTACGGCGTCAGCGAGGGATTGACGTAGCTGTCGTCGCCCCACATCGAGAAGTGTCCGTTCGACATCTGCATCGACGCGAGCCGCCCGAACGCGCCGTCCATGCGCGCCTTGCGGGTCGCCGGGTCGAGTCCCTTCGCGTCCAGCATCTTCGCGGTCTCGGCGTCCATCACCAGCGACGCATAGCCCTTGCTGGTGGTCTGTTCGGCGCAGCCGTAGGGATATTCCAGCAAACCGTTCAGTGCGCCGGAGAAAGGAATCGGCGGCAGCGCGCTGACCGTCATCTGGGCGTTGACCGAGCCCGGCATCAGGCCGTCGGCGAAGCCGACGTCCATCGCGATCGCACCGAGTTCGTTGAGCGTCAGCGTGCGGACCCTGAGCACGCTCGGCCATGCCGGCCGCACCGGCACATCGAAGCGGCGGTCGACCTTGAAGCCGTTGCCGTCCACGCGCACGCGGATCTTCGCCGTGGTGTAGCCCTCGCCCGCGGACAGCGGGAAAGTCAGCGTGGTCTTGCCGCCGGTCGCGAGGTTCGCCTGGCGCGCACCCTGCGCCACCGACAGCGGGCCGATGCCTTCGACCTGCACCCTGAAGTCGCCGGGCTTGCCGGTGAAGTTGGTGATGTCGAGGGTGACGTTGCTGCGGTCGCCCGGCGCGAGCACGCGCGGGTAACTGGCCTCGGCGACGATCGGCGCGCGCACCACGACCTCGGCATCGCCGTTGCCGTAGCGCTCGGCCGAATACGCCAGCGCCGAGACGCGCAGCGTGCCGTTGAAGTCGGGCACCTTCAGCGCGATCTTCGCCTGGCCCTTCGCATCGAGTTTCACCGGACCGGAGAACAGATCGACCGTCTGCACCTTCGATGTCGGCCGACGCGCCTGCGCCAACGGCTGCAGCGCCATGTCGCCGCCGAAACGGATGCGGCCGATCTCGCCGTCCAGGCTTTCGATCACGCGACCGTAGACATCGTAGGCGTCCACGCCGAGCCGGCGCTGGGCGAAGAAATGCTTGTTGGCGTCGGGCACCGGGAATTTGGTGATGTTGAGAATGCCCACGTCGACCGCCGAGACGGTGACGAACGCATCCTTCCCGGCGAGGGCCGGCACCGCGACCGTCGTCGTCAGCGTCTGCTCGGGCCGCATCTGTTTCGGCAACGACAGACCCACTTCGACCCGCCGCGCCGTGCGATTCATCGGCACATGGGCGACGCCCACCGCACGCGCGGGCGTGATCTTGTTCGCCGCACTGCCGCCGCGGAAGACCAGCGCGGTGACGTAGACATCGTGGCGGTCCCAGTCCTTCGTGACCGGAATCTCGAAGCTGCTGCCGCGCTTCACGTCGATTTCCTGCACGTAGAGCATGCGGTCGGCTTCGACCATCAGCAGGCCCTTGCCGGGATGCGGCGGCGTCAGCGTCACCTTGAGCGTGTCGCCGGCACTGTAGCCGGTCTTGTCGAGCGCGACCTTCACCTTGTCGGGGCGTGCGTCGAGACCGCGGTTCCCGTCGTCCCAGCTCCAGCCGGCCTCGAACGGATAGCGCGTGGTCAGGCCGGTGGACGGATCGAGCACGTCGACGCGATACGCGCCCCACTCCACCGGGAAGGCGATGCGCACGGCGGTCGCGCCGGCATCGACGGTGCGGGTCTCGACGTTCTCGAAGCGCGAGGTGAAGTCGAAGTCCCAACCGTCGCTGTCGTCGTAATTCCAGTGGTAATCGCGATGCTCGCGCACCAGCGTGACCTTGAGGCCCCTGGCAGGACGCGGCTTGCCGTCGACACCGACGCGCAGCAGTTGGAAACCGGCGTCGGAATCGCTGTCGGCGCCGTCCTTGTCGTCGAACAGCGGGCGCACGCCGACCAGCGCATCGGCCGGCCACATCACCCGCTTCAGCGAGCGGTTCACGCTGCGTCCGCCGCTTTCGAACAGGCTGCCGGACACGATCGCCGCGATCGGCGACACCGCCTTCACGTCTGCCGGCAGCGGAATATCCTGCGTCAGACGGCCGTCGTCGCCGAGCGTGGTGTCGATGACATCGTTGGCTTCCTTCGGCAGCGATACGGTCGGGTCGCCGAAGAAATAACCGGGCATGCTTTCGACCGGATGCTGTTCGATCGCCACCGCGAGCTTCGCGGTGAAACGGTTGCCGGCGGCGGGCGCGCCGTAGAGATAGGCGCCGGTCGCCTTCAGCGAAATGGGTTTGCCCGGTTTGAGCACGGCCTCGGCGGTGTCGAGATCGAGCTTCATGCGCTCCGGCAGGAATTCCTCGATCCGCAGGGTCATGCCCTGCACCGCTTCGGCGCTGGCCGGATCGGTGCGGAATTCCACCTGCCAACGGCCGGTCGGCGCTTCGGCGGGAATCAACTTCTCGAAGCTGTAGTACCCCTGCGGACCGGCTTCGATCCGGCTTTCGACGAACGGTTTGCCGTTCGGCTGATTGAGGCGCACGAACAGCGGCTGCGCCTTGTTGCCCTTCATCGGCACCGGCTTGCCGTCGTTGTCGCGCAGCAACGCGGAGAGACGCACGACCTCGCCCGGGCGATACAGATCGCGACCGGCCCAGGCGAACACGTCGAACCACGCCGGTTCGCGCCCGCTCACCGCGAATTCGGACAGATCCAGCGCCGGCTGGTTGAACGGCAGCAGCGAGACGTCCTTGCCGCGGCGGGCGATGAGCACGTGCGCCGCCTGCAGCTTGTAGGGCAGCATCGCGTTGCCGTTGCGGTCGGTCTGGCTCTTGAGGATCGTCTCGCCGGGGCCGTCCAGCACCTGCAGTTCGACCCCGGAAATGGCGCTGCCGTCCTCCAGCGAGGCGGTATGGACGAACAACTTGTCCTTGTATGCGCGCACGTGCAGGCCGATGTCGCTGACCGTGAAGAAGGTGGTCTCGAACTGGTCGTTGAACTGGCCGGTGCGCTTCATCACCGCGAAGTACAGGCCGGGCTCCTGCAGTTCCTCGATGTCCTGAATGGGCAGATAGGTCACCACGCGCTCGTTGCGCTTGCCGCCGAGCACGAAGCGGTTGGTATAGACCGGTTCCGCGAGTTTGGCCAGCGGCGTGTTGTCGCCGTATTCGTTGTCCAGCTCCCAGCCGCTGCGGCGGCCGCCGCGCTGGTATTCGTTGAAGAACTGCGGCAGCGACTTCTCGCGCACGCGCAGGAATTCGACGTCGACTTCCGGCACGTTCACGGACACCACCGGCAGGCCGCGGCTTTCGCGCGCCGGCAGCACGCTGCCCTGCGACGCGAACCCGGCGGCCGGCTTCAGTTCGCCGGTGTAGACCTTCTGCTCGACGTCGCGGCCGAGGGTGCTGCCGTCGGCGGCGGCGAGCTTCGCCGAGAGCTTGAGGGTGTATTCGGTATTCGCCGTGACGAACGGGTAGCGGAGGATCCTGCCGCTGTCGTCGAGTTTCCAGCCGCTCTTTTCTTTCGGCGGCGTGTCGAATGCGATCAGTTGATCGAAGTCCTGGGTGCCGACCACCGGTCGGGAGAACTCCAGCGCGATCGCCAGCGCGTCGCCGTCCTGGTCGGGATAGGCCCGCACCACGGCGAAGCCCCTGATCTCATCGCGCTTGGCCTGGATGGCCTCGCCGCTGACCTCGGGCAGTTGCCCGGTCTCCTTGTTGCCGCAGCCCGCCAGGGCCACCAATGCGAGCGCCAGACCCGCGCCCCGCATGCACTTCACGATCTGACCGCGAACCCGACCCAACACTCCGAACCGCGACGAGCGACACATATGGCCTCCTGGATTTGCGGGCGACTATACCGAAACTTTCGAGTCGCGGATCACCTTATTTGAACAATTTTTTGACTTTTTTTTAACATTAACGAAACCCAACCCGAACCCGCCAAACCTTGCCGCTCCGGCGGGGAAATTCCGTACTGCTGTTGTTTCGTGCATACCGCAGAACGGCCGGATTTCACTCGAATTCCATCGGAGCACGAGGCGCGCACCACCCGCCGAAACGCGACAGGCCGCCCGAAGGCGGCCTGTCGTGGGTGAGGCATGTTGCAGCGCGTCACGCATTCGCGTCGGGCTGCGGCGCATCGGTGGCGACATCGACTGGCATGTCGGCACGCATATCGGCCGGCACATCGACGGGCATGATCGGCGACGAGGCCGGATCGACGTTCTCGTCTTCCACCAGCGAACCGTCCAGACGCTCCAGCGCCTGCAGGCTTTCGCCTTCGGACAGACGCATCAGGGTGACGCCCTGGGTGTTGCGGCCGACCTGCGAGATTTCCGCCGCACGGGTACGGACCAGCGTGCCGCCATCGGAAATCAGCAGGACTTCGTCGGCGCTGCGCAGCAGCACCGCACCGACCAGCCGGCCGTTGCGCGCGGTGGTCTGGATGCCGATCACGCCCTGCGTGCCGCGGCCCTTGCGCGGATGGTCGGCCAGCGGCGTGCGCTTGCCGTAGCCGTTCTCGGTCGCGGTGAGGATGTAGAAGGTGCTGCCGTCGTCCTGCATGGTTACGACAGCCTCGGCATCGCCCGCTTCCTGCGACGCATCGGCGTCCTGATCGGAGATCTCGACGCCATTGGCATCGGCCAGCGCTTCCTCGTCCGGCACTTCGCCCGCAGCTTCGGCCACGATCAGGCTGACCACGGTTTCGCCGTCCTGCAGGCGCATGCCGCGCACGCCGGTCGCGGTGCGACCCATCGGCCGCACGTGCGCTTCCGAGAAACGCGCGACGCGGCCGTTCGAGGCGAACAGCAGGATGTCGCGGGTGCCATCGGTGAGCGAGGCGCCGATCAGGGCATCGCCCTCGTCGAGGTTGATCGCGATCTTGCCGCGCGCGAGCCGATACGCGAATTCGGTGAGCGGCGTCTTCTTCACCGTGCCGCTGCGGGTGGCGAAGAACACGTAATGCTGCTCGTCGTACTGATGCACGGGCACGACCGCCTGGATCTTCTCGCCCGGCTCCAGCGCCAGCCAGTTGACGATCGGCCGTCCGCGCGCATTCGGGCCGGCATCGGGCAACTGATGCACCGGCAACCAGAACACGCGGCCGCTGCTGGTGAAGGTCAGCAGGGTGTCGTGGGTGTTGACCAGCCACAGCTGGTCGATGAAATCCTCGTTCTTGGTCGCTGCGGCATTCCGGCCCCTGCCGCCGCGCTTCTGCGCGCGGTACGCGGTGACCGGCTGGCGCTTGACGTAACCGGCGTGCGAAAGCGTGACGACCACGTCTTCCGGCGCGATCAGGTCGAGGATGTCGAGATCTTCTTCGCTGGCGCGGATTTCGCTGCGACGTGCGTCGCCGTATTCGTCCTTGATGTCCTTCAGCTCGTCGCGGATGACCTCGCGCAGGCGGTCGGGATTTTCGAGGATTTCGATCAGGCCGCGGATGGTCTCGAGCAGCGTCCTGTATTCGTCGGTCAGCTTGTCCTGCTCCAGCCCGGTCAGGCGGTGCAGACGCATTTCCAGGATTTCCTTCGCCTGGACCTCGGTCAGTTGATAACCATCGTCGAGCAGGCCGACGCCCTGCGGCAGATCCTCGGGCTTGGAGGCATCGCTGCCCGCGGCGGCGAGCAGGCTGGCCACCAGGCCGGCATTCCAGCGTCGGGCCAGCAGGCGTTCGCGCGCTTCGTTCGGATTCGCCGAGGTCTTGATCAGCTCGATCATCTCGTCGATGTTGGCGAGGGCGACGGTCAGGCCTTCGAGGATGTGCGCGCGAGCGCGGGCCTTGCGCAGTTCGAAGATCGTGCGACGGGTCACCACCTCGCGGCGATGGCGGACGAAGGCTTCGAGGATCTGCTTGAGATTCAGCAACTGCGGGCGACCGTCGACCAGCGCCACCATGTTGATGCCGAACACCGATTCCATCGGCGTCTGCGCGTAGAGGTTGTTCAGCACGACCTCGGCGGATTCGCCGCGCTTGACCTCGATGTAGATGCGCATGCCGTCCTTGTCGGACTCGTCGCGCAGCTCGCTGATGCCCTCGAGCTTCTTTTCCTTCACCAGTTCGGCGATCTTCTCGATCAGCCGCGCCTTGTTCACCTGATAGGGAATTTCGGTGACGACGATGGCTTCGCGGCCGTTGTCAGCCACTTCGACCTCGGCGCGGGCGCGCATGCGCACGCGGCCGCGGCCGGTGCGATACGCGACATGGATGCCGCCGACGCCGTTGATGATGCCCGCGGTCGGGAAATCCGGCCCCGGGATGTGCTGCATCAGACCTTCAATGTCGATCTCGGGGTCGTCGAGCAGCGCGACGGTGGCGTCGATGACTTCGGACAGGTTGTGCGGCGGAATGTTCGTGGCCATGCCGACCGCGATGCCGGCGGAGCCGTTCACCAGCAGGTTCGGGAAGCGCGACGGCATCACCGTCGGTTCCTGTTCCTTCTCGTCGTAGTTCGGCTGGAAATCGACGGTGTCCTTGTCGATGTCGGCCATCAGCTCGTGGGTCAGCCGGGCCATGCGCGCTTCGGTGTAACGCATCGCCGCGGCGTTGTCGCCGTCGACCGAACCGAAGTTGCCCTGCCCGTCCACCAGCAGGTAGCGCAGCGAGAACGGCTGCGCCATGCGCACCAGGGTGTCGTACACCGACTGGTCGCCGTGCGGATGGTATTTACCGATCACGTCGCCGACGATGCGCGCCGATTTGTAGTAGGGCTTGTTGCTGTGCGCGCCGAGTTCGTTCATCGCGAACAGTACGCGGCGATGCACCGGTTTGAGGCCGTCCCTCACGTCCGGGAGCGCGCGGCCCACGATCACGCTCATGGCGTAATCGAGATAGCTGCGGCGCATCTCGTCTTCGAGATTGACGGGGATGATTTCCTTCGCGAGTTCGGTCATTACGACTTCTTGTGCTGGGTGGCGGCGCTGCGGAACGGACGTCGTTCCGGGGCAAAACCAAGGTGCGCCGCAGTGTGCGGCGGGGCCAGCCGAGGGGTCGCTCCGGAGGACGCGCGCGGTTCCCTGCGCGAACGCCGGATTGTACCACGCGCACGCGTTTCACGCCCTCCCGGAGAGGGTGCTTTTCCTATTCGAAAACAGAGACTTGGGCAGCGCCGAAGCTCCGTGGAACGCATCGGCGCGGGCCTGCCGAGAACACCGCGGGCGCGACGGAAACGACTGGCGCCCGCGGCGCGGGATCAATGACCGAAGAACGTCTGCATCGAGACCCGGTTCGGGCGCTCGACCACGCCGCGCTCGGTGACGATGGCATCGATCAATTCGGACGGCGTGACGTCGAACACCGGGTTCCAGGCGCGGACACCCTCGGCCACGGTGCGAGTGCCGCCGACCGCGAGCAGTTCGGCGGGATCGCGCTCTTCGATCTCGATCTTGCCGCCGTTGGCGGTGGCCATGTCGACCGTGGACGACGGCGCGACGACCATGCACTTGACGCCGTGGTAGCGCGCGGCGATCGCGAGCTGATACGTGCCGATCTTGTTGGCGGTATCGCCGTTGGCGCAGATCCGGTCGGCGCCGACGATGACCCACTGCACCTGTCCGGTCTTCATCAGATGGGAAGCGGCGGCATCGGCGATCAGCGTGGCGTCGATGCCGTCCTGCTGCAGTTCCCACACGGTCAGGCGGGCGCCCTGCAGCCATGGCCGGGTTTCGCCCGCGAACACCCGTTCGATCCGCCCCTGCGCGACGCCGGCGCGGATCACGCCGAGCGCGGTGCCGAAACCTGCGGTGGCCAGCGAGCCGGTATTGCAGTGGGTGAGCACGCCGCTGCCGTTGGCGATCAGTTGCGCGCCGAGCCGACCCATCTTGTGGTTGGCGGCGAGATCTTCGCTCTCGATTGCCTTCGCTTCGCGGAACAGCGCCGTGCGCCAATCCTCGCCCGCGATCGACAGGGCGCGACGCATGCGCTGCAGCGCCCAGGCCAGGTTGACCGCGGTCGGCCGTGCGGCGTTGAGCTGCTGCATCACCGGTTCGAGCCGTTCGATCGCCTCGGCGGCGGTCGGAATGCTGCCGCCGGTGGCGGCATCCAGTTCGCGGGCGGCGAGCACCATGCCCCAGGCGGCGGCGATGCCGATGGCCGGCGCACCGCGCACGATCAGGGCATGGATGGCGACCGCGACCGCGCCGCTGGTGCGGCACGGCACGTATTCCACCGCGAACGGCAGTTTGCGCTGATCGAGGAGTTCGAGGGCGTCACCGGTCCAGCGGATCGGACGGATGCGGTCGTAGCGGGCGTAATCGATGGTCTCTGGCATGCGTCCATTCTACCGGGCCGGAGCCGCCGCCACGGTCTCGCCGCGAGGTTCCTGCCAAGCGGCAATCACGAAAACGGAACGACCCGGCCGAAGCCGGGTCGTCGATGCGGAACGTGCATGGCGGCAGTGCGGATTTCTCAGCCGCCCGGCGGACGGTTGTCGCCGAGATCGCCCGGCGGACGATCCCAGCCATCGCCGCTGCGGCTGCCACGACGCGAGACCACGAACTCGGCGCGGCAACCCTGTGTCACCCAGACACCGCTGCGGGTCTGGCCCCAGGTGCGGCCTTCGACGCAGGGCTTGTCGGAGAGTTGGCGCAGCATGCGGATTTCGCCATTGCGGCCGACGCTCATGTTGCAGCTGCGGCTGCGGTTGTCGCGGGATTCGCAGCGCACCAGATTGTTGCCGCCATAACCGCTGTTGCCGTAGTTGCCGTAACCGGTGCGGAACAGCGCGCGACAACCGCCGCTGACCCACACACCGCGCGAATCGCTGCCCCAGGTCTGCCCGCGGATGCAGGGACTGTTCGACAACTGGCGGACGAACTCGGCGCGACCGCCGTTGCCGCAGCGCGTGGTGCGGTTGTCGCGGGATTCGCAGCGGAAAGTTCCGTCGCTGGCGTAGCCGTAACCATTGCCGTAGCCGTTGTTGTAACCGGAATTTCCGCCGTATCCGTAGTCGTCGTCGTAACCGTATCCACGCTCGACGCGGAACTCGGCGCGGCAACCCGAGCTCACCCAGATGCCGCGCGAATCGGTGCCCCAGGTGCGGTTGCGGATGCAGGCGTTGTCGGAGAACTGGCGCACGAGCTGCGTGTCGCCACCACCGGTGCTGCAGCGCTCGGTGCGGCCATCGCGCGACTCGCAGCGCACCAGCGTGCCGTTGTATCCGTAGTTGTTCCATTGCGCCTGCGCCGGAAGACTGGACAGGCCGCCGAACAGGACGGTCGCGATCAGAACCATTGTGTTGCGCATCGTGGGCACCCCCGTGGTGAGTGGCTCCAATGTAGCCGCGGCGGATGAATGGCCGGCTAATTTTCCGGGCGCGCGCCGCGGGATCGGACGAGTGTTCAGGTAACCGTTTCCACCGCGAAATCAGCTTACGCCCGGGCGAAGTCGAAGGCCAGCACATCGGCGATGCGGTCGGTGCCGAGCATCGCCATCAGCAGCCGTTCGACGCCCAGCGCCACGCCGGCGCAGTCGGGAAGTCCGGCCGCCATCGCCGCGAGCAGAGCCTCGTCGAGCGGCGGCCGCACCGCGCCGCGATCCCCGCGCAGCGCGTGATCGCGGAGAAAACGCGTGCGCTGTTCGCCGGCGTCGGTCAGCTCGTGATAGCCGTTGGCCAGTTCCAGTGCGCCGAGATACAGCTCGAAGCGTTCCGCGACGGCCGGCGCATCGCCCTGCCCTGCGCATACTTTCGCGAGCGCGCACTGCGAGGCGGGCCAGTCGTGGACGATCAGGATGACGTCGCGATCGAATTCCGGCTGCAGGCGATGGGTCATCAGCAGATCGAGCCAATCGTCGCGAACGAGACCGGCCGGGTCGATGTCGATATCGCCCAGCGCCGCGCGCAGTTCGGCATCCTCGGCCGCGAAGGGATCCAGGCCGAGGCGTTCGCGATACAGATCGCGGAAGGTCGTGGTCTTCGCGGTCGCGCGACGCCCGAACAGCGCCAGCGCGGCTTGCACGAGTTCGACGGTTTCGCCGATCAGGCGATGATGATCCCAGCCGACCCGATACCACTCCAGCATGGTGAATTCGGGATTGTGGCGACCGCCGGCCTCGCCGTCGCGGAACACGCGCCCGAGTTCGTAGCAGTCGCCGACGCCCGCGGCGAGCAGCCGCTTGAGCGGAAATTCCGGCGAGGTGCGCAACCAGCGCGTGCGCGGCGCACCGTCGGTGCGGCCGGAGAATTCGAGCGAGAACGATGCGATGTTGGCATCGGTATTCCCGGCCACCGACAGCACCGGCGTTTCCACTTCCAGCACCGTGCGTTCCGCGAAGAACGCGCGGATCGTCGCGTACAGTCGCGCGCGCAGGCGCAGGGCGTCGAGATTCGCGCTGGGGCGCCAGTCGGTCATCCCGCGTCCATGGCCGCGCCGTGATCCGCGAGGAAGGTCAACAGTTTCGCTTCGTCCCAGATCTCGATGCCGAGCTCCTGCGCCTTGGCGAGCTTGCTGCCGGCGGCCTCGCCCGCGATGACGATGCCCGTCTTCTTCGACACGCTGCCCGAGACCTTCGCGCCGAGCGCTTCGAGCTTCGCGCCGGCCTCGTCCCGCGACATCGAGGCCAGGCCGCCGGTGAGCACGACAGTCTTGCCTTCCAGCGGACCGGCGACCGTGTCGTCGGCATCGGGAATCCGCGCCTGCAGCGTCGCTAGCGCCTCGCCGACATGCGTCAGCAATCGCGCATGGCCCTCGTCAGAACGCCACGCATTCAACGATTGTGCGGTATCGGCCGGCAATCCGGCGGTGATGAAGGCATGGGTCGGCGCATCACGCACCGCAGCCGCGTCGGCGAACGCGCTCGCGAGTTGCTCCGCACGGATGCGGGTGACCTTCGGAATTTCCATGTCGACCAGCAGCGTCGCGAGCGAGAGATCGGGCCGCAGTTTCGGCGACGGCGGATGCGCATCGCCGATGCGCACACCGCGTTCGAGCAGCGCGTCGATGACCTGCTGATTGCCGGACTGGTCGAAGAAATGTCCGAGCGCTCGCGCCACTTCGCCGCCGATGTCGGGCACGCGTTTGAACATCGGCCACGGCAGGCGACGGATGAGTTCGAGATCGCCGAACCACGCGGCGAGCGCCTTGGCGGTGCTTTCGCCGACGTGTTCGATGCCGAGCGCGAACAGGAAGCGTTCGAGCGTGGTCGCGCGGCTGCGGTCGATCGCTTCGATCAGATTCTCGGCCCATCGGGTCGCGATCTTGCCGGCCTTCACCGTATCCGGCGTCGTCCCGTCGCGCGCGTCGGCCGCGCGTTTCATGTTCAACAGATCGTCGAGCGACAGCCGGTAGAGATCGGCGACCGACTGCACGAAGCCAAGATCCGAAAGATCTTCGATGTAACGGTCGCCCAAGCCTTCGATGTCCATCGCACGCCGCGACGCGAAGTGGCGGATCGCTTCCTTGCGTTGCGCGGCGCAGGTCAGTTCGCCGGAGCAGCGCCAGACCGCTTCGCCCTCCTCGCGCACGATCTCGGAACCGCAGACCGGACAGGCGTCCGGCATCCGCCATGCCGGCGCATCGGGTTTGCGGTACTCCGGCACGACGCGGACGATTTCCGGAATGACATCGCCGGCGCGGCGCACGATCACGGTGTCGCCGACGCGCACGTCGAGGCGCGCGATCTGGTCGGCGTTGTGCAGGGTCGCGTTGGTGACGACCACGCCCGCCACCTGCACCGGCTTCAGCCGGGCGACCGGCGTCGCCGCGCCGGTGCGGCCGATCTGGATCTCGATCGCTTCCAGTTCGGTCGACTGTTCCTGCGCCGGAAATTTGTGCGCGATGGCCCAGCGCGGCGCGCGCGACACGAAGCCCATTTCGCGCTGTCCGGCGTAATCGTCGAGTTTGTAGACCACGCCGTCGATGTCGAACGGCAGCGCGTCGCGCTTCGCGCCCATGCGCCGGTAATAATCGAGCAGACCTTCGGTGCCGGCGACGACTTCGCTTTCGGCGCTGACCGGAAACCCCCATTCCCGCAGTCGTTGCAGCGTCGCCGAATGGGTCGCCGGCAAATCGATGCCTTCGACCACGCCGACCGCATAGGCGTAGAACGCCAGCGGCCGCTGCGCCGTGATGCGCGGATCGAGCTGGCGCAGCGAGCCGGCGGCACCGTTGCGCGGATTCGCCAGCACCTTGCCGCCGTCCTTCAAGGCGCGTTCGTTGTAGGCCTTGAACGCGGCCAGCGGCATGTAGACCTCGCCGCGAACTTCGAGCACCTCGGGCCAGTCGTTTCCGCGCAGATGCAGTGAATCATGCTCATTCATTCCGCTGCGCAAGTGCAGCGGAATGGCCTTGACGGTCCGCAGGTTGGCGGTGACGTCCTCGCCGGTCGAACCGTCGCCGCGGGTGGCGCCGCGCACGAACGCGCCGCGCTCGTAGCGCAGGCTGATCGCGAGTCCGTCGAGCTTCGGTTCGACCGAAAACATCGGCGCGGTGCGCTCCAGGCGCTCCTCGATGCGGCGCACGAAATCGGCGACTTCCTCGTCGGCGAACGCATTTCCGAGCGACAGCATCGGAATCGCGTGGCGAACCTCGGCGAATGCCGAGGATGGCGCATTGCCGACGCGCTGGGTCGGCGAAGTCGGATCGGCGAACTGCGGATGCGCGGCTTCGAGCGCTTCCAGTTCGCGCATCAGACGGTCGTATTCCGCATCCGGAATCGAGGGATCGTCGAGCACGTGGTAGCGGTGATTCGCGTCTTCGATGAGGCGACGCAATTCGGCGATGCGGGCGGCGGGGTCGGTCATCTTGCGTTCTTCGTAGCCCGGGCAAGGCCGAAGGCCGCACCCGGGATTTCATGATCTTGCGGAATGCGCGACCCCGGGTGCGCTACGCTTACCCGGGCTACGATCTACCGGGGCTGTCACCAGCGGGTGTTCTTGGAGATCGGCGGCGCTTCGTGCTGGCGGTCGTAGGCGCGCAGATCGTCGCGGATGTGGGCGATGCGCTGGCGGCCGAGCGCGTTGCGCGATTCGTCCAGGACCACGCCGTCGAGAAGTTCGGCCATGCGCTGCGCGGTCGGCAGCATCTTTTCCCAGGCGTCCAGCGCGGGAATCGGCGCCGGCAGGGTCAGGAAGAACGCGATCGCGGGCGTCTCCAGCGACTGGATGTCGGCCATCTCGAAACCGCCGGGCTTCTTGATGTTGGCGACGCTGAAGATCGGGCCACCGTCGGCGCGACCGTCGACGAGGCGATGGAAGATGCTCATGTAACCGTAGCTCAGCCCGGCCTTTTCCGCGGCGACGACGATGTCCGGCCCGCGCAGCACCTGCCCGGCGCGGGCGGCGAGATACAGCGTGACGATCTTGTCGAATTCCTCGCGATCGCGCTTGCCGACCTCGGGGCCCGACGGCGGCGGCGAAGACGGCTCCAGCGGCATGTCGTCCGACGCGAACACGACATCGTCGCGGCCGGTCGCTGATTGCGCATCGGCCGGCGGCATGCGCGGCGCGACGCGATCGACCGGATCGTCGCGACGCTTGCGTCCCTGCCCGGGCTTGCGCGGGCGGCCGAAGACATAGATCGCAGCCATCAGCAGCAGGCCGGCGATCACGATCCCGATACGCAACAACCAGATATCCGACATCGTTTTGACCTCGTTTTCTTGGGTTTACGCCGCACCGGCGAGGCGCGCGGCCTCGGCCAGGTCGACGGACACCAGGCGGCTGACGCCCGGCTCGCGCATGGTGACGCCGCTGAGCTGGTGGGCGGCCTCCATGGTGGCCTTGTTGTGGGTGACGAACAGGAACTGCACCTGTTCGCTCATTTCGCTGACCATCGCGGTGAAGCGGCCGACGTTGGCTTCGTCCAGCGGCGCGTCCACCTCGTCCAGCAGACAGAACGGTGCGGGATTCAGGCGGAAGATCGCGAACACCAGCGCCACCGCGGTCATCGCCTTCTCGCCGCCGGACAGCAGCGAGA
>CAMLLG010000042.1 GCA_946480825.1 uncultured Lysobacteraceae bacterium | reverse complement strand
CGACGGTGGGTGAGATCGAGTCGACGCTGGCGTCGATCTGGTCGGAGCTGCTGGGTGTGGAACGGGTGGGTCGTCACGACGACTTCTTCGAGCTCGGCGGTCACTCGTTGCTGGCGGTGCGGCTGGTGTCGCAGTTGCGGGAGCGGCTGGGCATCGAGCTGCCGCTGTCGGTGCTGTTCACGCATCCGCGGCTGGCCGATCTCGCGCTGGATGTCGCGGAAGCCGGTCAGCACACGCTCAGCGCCATCACCCGTGCCGATCGATCGGCGCCGTTGCCGCTGTCGCTGGCGCAGCACCGGTTGTGGTTCATTTCCCGCGTCGATGCGCGCGCCAGCGAGGCTTACCATATTCCCGAAGCGGTACGCCTGCGTGGCATGCTCGATGTGCGCGCGCTTCAGGCCGCGCTGGACCGGATCGTCGAACGCCATGAAGTGCTGCGCACGCGCTTCGTCGGCATGGGCGGACAGATCCGGCAAGTGATCGACGCGCCACGCCCATTCGCGCTGATCCGCCAGGATATCGGCGGCGCAGACGATGCGACGATCGCGCGTATCGGTCGCGAAGAGGCCGATACCCCGTTCGATTTGATGCTGGGCCCCTTGATCCGCGGCCGTCTTCTGCGTCTGGCCGATGACGATCATGTACTGCTGGTCACGACGCATCACATCATTTCCGACGGCTGGTCCGCCGGCATCCTGGCGCAGGAGTTTTCGGTGCTTTACGGAGCGATGCGCGACGGAAAGCCGGATCCTCTGCCGCCCTTGCCGATCCAGTACGCCGACTTCGGCGTATGGCAGCGTCAATGGCTGCAGGGTCCGGTATTGCAGCAGCAACTGCGACAGTGGGTGGAACAGTTGCGAGGCGCACCGCCGCTGCTCTGCCTGCCCACCGACCGGCCGCGTCCGCCGATCCAGGATTACAGCGGCGCGAACATCGATATCGATATCGACAGCGAGCTCGCCCATGCGCTCAAAGCGCTCAGTCAGCGTCATGGGACGACGTTGTACATGACGCTGGCGGCGGCATGGGCAGCGGTGCTGGGAAGGCTCAGTGGCCAGGAGCAGATCGTGATCGGCAGCTCACATGCCGGCCGCAGTCGCACCGAGATCGAGCCGTTGATCGGTTTCTTCATCAACACCCAGGCGCTGAAGATCGATCTGTCCGGTCGGCCTACGGTGCAGGCGCTGCTGTCTCACGCAAAGCAGATGGCGGTGCAGGCGCAGAGCCTGCAGGACGTGCCCTTCGAGCGTCTGGTGGAAGCGCTGAATCCGCCGCGATCGCTCGCCCATCATCCCGTGTTCCAGGTGATGCTGTCCTGGCACAACACGCCCAAGGCGCAGATCGAATTGCCCGGACTGGTGGCTGAAGCCATCGGCGGCGCGCCCAACACCGCGCAGTTCGATCTGTCGCTGGAATTGCGCGAGATCGACGATCGCATCGGCGGTCAGCTGAATTATGCGACGGCCCTGTTCGACGAGGGTACGATTCGACGACATTGGCATTACCTCCATGCGATGTTGAAGGCCATGGTCGACGACGATGCTCAGACCGTCGATCATATCGATCTGCTCAGGCAGGACGAACGCGCGCTGGTGCTGCACGGTTTCAACGAAGCCTTGCGTCCGGCCGCAAGCGACGCACTGATCCATGCGCTCTTCGAAGCGCGGGCGGCCGCTCGGCCCGAAACGCTCGCCATCCACTACGAGGGCGAGTCGCTGGATTACCGCGCGCTCAACGAGCGCGCGAACCAGCTCGCGCACCACCTGCGCTCGCTGGGCGTAGGCCCCGATCGACGCGTGGCGCTCTGTCTGGGCCGCAGCGTCGACATGGCGGTCGCGATGCTGGCCACGCTGAAGGCGGGCGGTGCGTATGTGCCGCTGGATCCCGTCTACCCCGATGAGCGCCTGGCGTACATGCTGGAGGACAGCGGTCCTGTCGTGGTGCTGACCCAGTCCGCGTTGCGCGGGAGACTCGTTCTGCCGGCAGAAGTGGCCGTGCTGGTGATGGACGACATGCCATGGGATCGATCCGTGTGGGCGGCCTGGCCGACATCCGATCCCGATCCCGCGGCGATCGGGCTGGCCCCGTCGCACCTGGCGTACGTCATCTACACCTCCGGATCCACCGGGATGCCCAAGGGCGTGATGGTCGAACATCGCAACGCGACGAATTTCCTCCAGGGTCTGGAATCCTGCATCCATGGCGTCGGGGGCGAATGCTCGAACATCGCATGGAACTCGTCGTTCGGATTCGACATGTCGGTCAAGGCATGGGGACAGCTCGCCTTCGGGCGAAGTGTCTATCTGGTCCCGGAGGAAACGCGACTCAATGCCGAGGCGTTGCTGGATTTCATCGAACGTCATCGCATCCAGGCCATCGAAGGCACGCCATCCCACCTGCGCATGCTGCGCGAAGCCGGTCTGCTGGGCGGGCGGGCGCCCGATCTGCGCAAATTCCTGCTGGGTGGCGAGGCCATCGATGCCGTCACATGGCGCGAGCTGGCCGCGATCGACCGGATCCTGTTCTTCAACATGTACGGACCCACCGAATGCAGTGTCGATGCGAGCTGTGGCCTGATCGACGGTGCAGTGCCGAACATCGGTCGTGTGATGCCGGGCGCGCGCATCTATCTTCTGGACGAAGCCCGGCGCCCGGTCCCGATCGGGGTCGCCGGCGAAATCCACATCGGCGGCGATGGCGTCGCGCGCGGTTATCTGGACCGTCAGTCGCTGACCGCCGAGCGTTTCGTCGATGATCCGTTCGCCGGCGTTCCGGACGCACGCATGTATCGCACCGGCGACATCGGGCGCTGGCGCGACGACGGCAGCATCGAATACCTCGGCCGCAACGATTTCCAGGTGAAACTGCGCGGCTTCCGCATCGAGCTCGGGGAGATCGAGGCGCATCTGATGCGTCTGCCCGGCGTGCGCGAGGCGGTGGTGATCGCGCGCGAGGATGCGCCTGGCGACAAGCGATTGGTGGCTTACCTGACAGCACCTCACGACGCTACCGTGCCGGAACCTCTGCAATTGCGCGCATCCCTGGCGGGGGCATTGCCCGACTACATGGTGCCGACGGCCTTCGTCGCGATGAATGCGTTGCCGTTGAACGCCAACGGCAAGGTCGATCGCCGGGCGTTGCCCGCACCCGAAGGCGACAGCCTGGCGCACGGCGTCTACGTCGCGCCCAAGGGCGAGGTCGAAGAGATGATCGCCGAATTGTGGGCCGAGTTGCTGCACGTCGAACGCGTCGGCCGCCACGACAACTTCTTCGACCTGGGCGGTTATTCGCTGATGGTCCTGCAGGTCATCGAAGGTTTGAGGCAGCGCGGATTCAACGCAGCGCTGCAGGACGTACTGTTGGCCCAGGAGTTGAGCGCGCTGGCGCAATTGCTCATCGCCAACAACAGCAGTTACGGGGCTTCGAATCAGTGGGTGACCATCCGCCATGGCGGAAAACGTCCACCCGTCGTATTCATCCACGAGCCGAGCGGTGAAGTGCTGTCGTACGAGCGTCTGGCTCGCCATCTGGCCCCCGAGATCGGCCTCTACGGCATTCGTGCGGATCGGCAGTCGGTCGGCCGGGATGCCACCACCGAACAACTGGCGCAGCGTTATGCGGAGATCATCCGCACGGAACTGCCGTCGGGCCCATATCGTCTGGCCGGCTGGTCGGCAGGTGGGGTATTGGCCTACGAGGTCGCGCGTCTGCTTGCGGCCGATGGCCATCGGGTCGAATTCGTGGGGTTGATCGATAGCTGGCATCGGGGCAAATCCGAAACCGACCGGGTCGAAATGACGCTCGGCGACAGGAAGATGCTGCTGATCGCGTATATCGAGTACCAAGGTTACCGACTCGCGGACGACGAGCTCGCACGGATCCATGCTGCGACCGATCTCGGTCAGGCGATCGATCTGGCCAAGCGCAATCGTTGGATACGAAAGGACATGTCCGCGGGAGAATTCGAGTCCCGAATGGCGCTGGCCTTCGATCTGCGCATGGCCGCGCATCTCTACCGTGCGCGACCGATCGAGCCGCCGGTGCATCTTTTCACGGCGCATGCGGACCAGGCCGTGGATCCTTCGAACGGGTGGGGCGCCGTATTGGGTGATCGTCTGTGCGTTCATCCCATCGGCGGCGATCATTGGAGCCTGATGATGGACCCCGACTGCGCCGCTCGATTGGGGGCCGCCATGTCGATGGAGCTTTCGCGGTTGGATGGCGAAGGTACACCAGCCAAGGCCGGATCGCATTCGTCGGCGTTGATCATTCGCAGCGGGACGTCCGGGCGCGACAAGGTGTTCTGTATTCCCGGCGCTGGCGCCAACTCGACCTCTTTCCTCGATTTGTGCGAACGCTTTCCCGACGGGCCGACGATCATCGGCATCGAATCTCCGGGCTTGTTGAGCGACGGCACGATCGTCACGGTGGAAGAAGCGGCTCGAGGGTATGTGGACGTCATCCGTGAGATGTCGCCCGAGGGGCCTTACCACCTGCTCGGTCATTCCTTCGGTGGCTGGATCGCTTTGGAGGCCGCGCGATTGCTCATCGGGGCATCCGCCTCGGTGGCGCCGGTGATGCTGGTGGATACGCAGCACCCCCGAGAGGCCATCGTTGCGAATCGGAGCGCGGCCCTCCACGAGTATGTCAAGCTGGTGGAGCTCGCGGCCGGAATCCGGTTCGATATCGCCGAGTCGCTGCTCTCCGGATCGGACGATGCCGCGCTGACTTCGATCGTCTTCGAGAAGATGAAGCAGGCGCGCCTCTTGCCGGACAACGCACGCATGTCCGACATCGGAGCTTCGATCGAGTTGTTCTGCAGGCAATGCACGATGCCTTATCGCCACGAAACGGCTTTCGGCGGCAAAGCCGTCCTTTTCCGCGCATCGTCGAGGGATGTCTCGGAGGGCGCGGTGGATGTCGCGGCGTGGCGAAGGTTCGAGCCGCAGTTGGTGGTCGTCGATGTCGACGATTGCGATCACTTGTCGATTCTCGCGCCGCCATCCGTCGGTAATCTACTGCAGGAGATTCGCAGGCATTGGTTCTTCCACGGAGGGCCGACATCATGAATGCGCAAGCGGCACTTCGCCTCGCACTCCGGTGTCGGAAGGCATCCGCGCGTCCGCGCCGGCCGATCGCCGCGAGGATGTGAAAGCGTGTTGCGTCGGGATGGATATCGAAACGCGCTGTCGGCTGGCAAAGACGTTTCGATGGCGGCAGGGCGATCCGCTCATGGTCGACGATCCGCTCGCGGCGCACGGCCGCATGGCTTTCGACGGCCCCGGATGTATTCCGGTCGCGATGTCATGATCGGCCGTCGGTACACGGGCAGTATTTCCTTCAAAATTTCAATATCAGGACGATAAGCATGAATGTGTCAGGAAAGGCGGGCGAATCTCTCGTTCAATGGATCACCGGGCATCGCGGCGACATCGATGATGCGCTCTGGACCGATGGGTATGTCCTGTTCCGTGGTTTCGATGTCGGTGGGCTCGATGGATTCGAGGCCTGTGCCGCATCGGCGTGCGACACGTTGTATCGGCACTATGGCGACCTTCCGCTGGCGAGCGCGAGCGACAACGTCTATTTCGCGACGCCGTATCCGAAACACCTCGAGATTCAGTTCCACAACGAGGCATCGCATACCGATACGTGGCCGTCGCGTCAATTGTTCTTCTGTCTGGAGCCCGCTCCGAAAGGCGGCGAATGGACGCTTTCGGATGGCAGGAAAGTGCTCGAGAAGCTGCCTGCCGAGATGGTCGAGGCGTTCGGTCGAAAAGGGCTCGTTTACAGAAGGCGCTTCATCCGCGGGCTCGACGCGTCATGGCAGGAATTCTTCAAGGTCGACAGCATCGAGGCCCTGCGCGAGAAGATCACGCCCAAGGGATACGAGATCGACGCCGTGTCTGGCGATGAGATGACCGTTTCCTACCGCACTCACGCGGTCATCAGAACCGCCGTGCACGATATCGAAGCCTGGTTCAACCAGATATTGCTGCATCATCCCGATGCGTTGCCTGCGGAAGTCGATGCTCTGCTTTCCAGGCATTTTCCGCGCGATCGTTTTCCCCGGACCGTTTTTCTCGGGGATGGGACGCCGATTCCCGCCGCATGGGTTCGAACCATTTCCGACGTGATGAGCGATTGCTCGATCCGGATCCAGACGCATGCCAACGACGTTCTGCTCGTGAACAATCTGCTGATGGCGCATGGACGCCTTCCTTATTCCGGAAACCGGCAGATCCGGGTCGCGCTGGGCGACATGTGCGAGCACGCGCGCCATTGAGGCTCGGGGTTCGGTGAGGCGATACGGTGTCCTGCGGTCGTCGGAAGGCGCCGCTGTCGATTGCATACGGAGATGACGATGATTCAGAGACAACATGTGGTGAGCGACTTCTTCCCCGAAGCCGAGTCGATGCGAACGGCTTACGAATCGAGGGTCAGGAACGCTTACAGGCAGACGGTAAGCTGGGAGTATTTCTGCGCACCGCAGATGTACACGTATCTGCGGACGGTTCCTCAGCAGGTGATGCCCGAGGCGTTGTTCGCCCGCTTCATGCAACACATGAAGCAGTGGTGCATCGATCATGTCGGCCTGATTCCGATGGGCATCCCCAACCTGCATCTGATGGTCAACGGCTGCACGCTGGGTCTGCACAGCGATTTCCACAACGGCACCTGGGGGTTTGTCTACTCGCTGACGCGCTGGGACAGACGGCGCTTCTCCGGTGGCGAGACCCTGCTGATGCGCGATGGCGTGCCCAGTTACAAGAAACATCATGTGCAGGGCGAAACGCTGTACGAACTGGTTCCGGCGCATTTCAATCAACTGTTGTTGTTCGACGATCGCCTGGTGCACGGGACGCAGACGATCGAGGGCAGCATGGATCCGCTCGACGGAAGGATCGCTCTCGTGGGGCACCTGCGTCCGACATCCCCCATCGTGAAGGGCGCGTTGGATGCCCGGGCCGCCAGAGAGGTGGTTGCGGCATTCCACCGGTCGTTGCGCGACCGGATCAGCCCCTGCAAGGACGTACAGGGCACGATCACCTTCAAGCTATCGATCGCCGCATCCGGCTCGGTGGAGTCTTCGTCGATCCTGACCAACAACCTGGTCACCGCATTCACGGGGTACGCGAACAATCCGGATGTCGACGCCGTGCGCGACATCATCTGCCGAGACGTCTCTGCGCTGACGTTTCCCGCTGCGGAGGGGCGATCGACGGTCGTCGTGCCGGTTCTGGTTCCCTTGCCGGATCTGGATGCGATCGAGATCGTCGTGCCCCACCGGGGCTCGCCGGCGAGGATCCGCGAAGCCCTCAAGGCCAAGTTGGCCCAGGGCGAAGCCCAGGGCTTCCGGGGCGAAGAGTCGGGCAACGAGTTCGTGGTCATCGAACCGCTGGCGGGCAGTATCCGCGTGGACGCGAATCGGATCGTCGCGAGTTTCGACGCCCCCATGTGGGTGCCCTCCCAGCGCGATCAATTCCGCGCGAGCCTCAATGAAAATCTCGAGTTGCTCGCGCGGTACGCCGGATAGACCGCTTCGGGGGATTGGATGCGATGTGGAACCTGGAGGCGGGCATCACCATCGGCGCCATGCTGCTGACATTGCTGTCCTTCGCGACCGGCAGATCGCGAACGGTCGTGGCGGGCGCGGCGATCCTGGCCACGGCATGCGTTGTGCAGTGGTGGAGCGATGGTTTCCATTGGCGGTTGTGGCCCGCGTGCATCCTCATCCTGTTGTGCTGCTCTCCATGGATCGATCGACACCGCGGCAGGTCCGGTCGGCGATGGACGATGCGGACTCTGCAGTGCGCCGGCATGGCGTCTCTGGCGATGTGCTGGATATTCGTTCCGAGTCCACGCCTTCCGCAACCGACGGGGCATTACCCGGTCGGCACCTCGATTTTTCGTTGGGTGGATGAGGATCGTCTGGAAGCGGCCACGAAGACTCCAAGGGATCGCCGCAACATCATCGTTCAGGCCTGGTACCCCGCAAGCCGGCCTTCGGCACGACGCCACGCGCCGTACGTCGACGGTATCGGTCGACTGCCCGACAGGGTCTTCGGACTGCCGAGCGGCCTGATGGATCGATACGATCGGATCGACACCCATGCCGACATGCATGTACCGATCAGCATGGATCGACGGTCGTGGCCCGTGGTGCTTTTCTCGCCGGGCTACGGCGCTTCCCGCTCGTTCTATACCGCTCTGTTGAGCGATCTCGCCAGCCGCGGCTTCATCGTGCTGGCGGTGGATCATCCGTACGAGGCGGCGGTCGTCCAATTGGCCGATGGGCGCATCGCATCGCCGATCGAACGATTCCTGGACAACGACCCCGATCGATTCCTGTACATGAGCCGGCAGACGTCGCAGCGCAGCGCCGACCTGGATTCCGCTCTGGATCGACTCGGCGACACGCGGATATTCGGGCATTTGACGGAGCGACTGGATCGCGACCGCATCGCCGCGGTCGGTCACTCCTTCGGTGGGGCGGCGGCTGTCGCCATCATGGCGTCGGATCGGCGAATCCTTGCGGCCGCCAACATCGACGGCACGCTGTATGGCGCGCTGCCCGAACAGCGGCTCCGGAACAGATATCTCCTGATCGAGAGCGACAGGCAGGAGACCGGTCACTCGCATCTTTACCTGGAGGGGCAATCGCGTCTGGCTTCGCGCATGCTCGCTCCCGCCTATCGTTACCAGATACGGCACGCCAACCATTACAGTTTCACCGATGCCTCGTTGATGCTGTCGGTGCCCGCGCGCCTGCTCATGGAACAGCTGATGGGTGGAAGCCGCGGCACCGAGGAGACCATTCGCGCGACGAACGATCTGTTGGTCGAATTTCTCGATGACCGGGCAGGCGACATGGCGACCAGGATGGCGGCCGCGGCGGCGAGATACCCGCAGATATCCGGTGGTTTGATGCGCGATGCGGACGAAGGTTCGGTTCTCGCACGCGATCGCCTGCCGATCACGACCAGGACGCTTCCATGAACCGCCTGCGACGCCATCGACCGATGACGTTCCCGTTGCGGCCGCATGCCTGCGCCGTCCGCGCAACGGCTTCATGGGTTGAAGTCATGGCATCGATGCACCCATCGACGACGCGCTTTTCCCGCAACGAAAGCCGACATTGTCCCGATGCGCGGCACCCACTCACGGAAAAGGATTCCCATGCATATCGCATTCATCAGCCTGCCCGAGCACGGTGGCTATGTTCCCACGTTCCAGCTCACCAGAAGACTCATGGCCCTTGGTCATCGGGTCACGTATTTCGGCCCGGTCGATTTCGAGCAGCGCGTCCTCAGCCAGGGCTTCGAATACGTCACCCTTTATCGGGAAGATCTCGCCGAGGACGAAATGGACGAGGATGCGCCGCCACAAGGTCTCATCGCGACCTTGCGCCGGATGCGCGAGCGGATGCGGCGCAAAGCCATGCGTCCAGGCAGTTGGAGGGCGCTCGAAGGGGTGGCGGACAATGAGCTCGCCGCAACGATCCGCCAGCACGCGGTCGATCTCGTGCTGCTGGATGGGCTGTTCGATTACGTCGTGCCCCTCGTCGCCGCATCGGGCGTCCCGTATCGGATGTATCTCACCGAACTGAGCGGCGCGGACAAGCGCAGGGTGCCTCCCACCTTCAGCCGCCTCATCCCGGGCGGCGCTACCGCCGCTGCGATGTTCCGCATCAGGCTCATGTGGGGCGTGCAGTTCGTGCGCTACGCCGCCCGATCGCTGCGTCGCCGGACCATGCGTCTGCTCTGGGAAAATGTTCTGGGTTTCGGCATTCCGGGCCCTCCGAAGACCTTGGTCAAACGGGTCGATCGCACACTCGAGGAAAGTGCGCGGCGCGCAGGTCTGAAAAAGCACTTCTGGGAATACGGATGGCGCTGGTGGGAGCAGGCGGATGTCGTGCTCTGTCCCGCGGCATTCGACTTTCCCGAGGCTCGGGACGGCAGGCGCTATGCGGGGCCGTGCATCGACCTCGAACGTACGGACTGGGCGTTTCCCTGGAACGAACTCGAAGCGCGAAGGGCCGGCCGCAGGATCGTGCTGGTCTCGCTCGGAACGCATGCGGCCATGTACGGCGGGACGACCCCTGCTTTTCTGCGCAAAGTCTTCGCGCTTGCCTCGGGTTGCCCGGATCTCTTCTTCGTCGTCGCCCTCGGAAAGGGGCGTGCGATCGAGTCCGTGGGCGATGCGCCCGAGAACGTGATGGCGTCGTCGTTCATTCCGCAGCTCGGTCTGTTGCAGCGCGCGAGTCTGATGATCACCAACGGCGGCCTCGGCACGGTCAAGGAATGCATCTGGTTCCGCGTACCGATGATCGTCGCGCCCTGCAAGTTCGATCAACCCGGCAATGCGGCGCGCGTGGTACGTCATGGGCTTGGGCGACGCGTCGACGTCGACCGGGTCTCGGTTGCGCAATTGCGAACGGCGGTCGAGGCTTGCCTGGGCGACGCGCGAATCGGGAGAAACCTGGCGGCGATGAGCGCGGCGTTCCGGACTTCGGACGAACAGGAACGCTGGATCGCGGAAATGCTGGCCTCCCTCTGTGCCGATCCTTCGGAAATTCGTGAGGATGCCGTCGCGGATGGCGAACTGCAGGCGCTGCAATGCCGGTGAATGGGCGGAATCCACGAGGCGAGGGCGTCATGCTTTCCGGCATTCATCCGGATGGCGACCGATTCGGTACGACGAACGGTCTGCGGATGCGAAACCGCGATCGGTCCGTCGTCCAGCGGCAGCGTTCCGCAGGTGAAGTGCGAACGACTTGCTGTGATTGCGATGCCGGGAATCGCCGGCGGTCCCGTTCGCGAAGGCGTGCGCTCAGCCTCGCGGATCCCTGCGGCTGGCCCACATCCGGATCCCTCGCGATCCACAGCCTGCCCGGCGACGTGTCCATGCGATGAGCGACCGGAGCGAACGGTTTACATCGCGGCTCGCATCCCGGCAGTATTGCGTTCGAATGACGCCCTTCCGTTCCTTCGTCGATCCTCATGGCTGGGTGGGCGGCGGGGCGGGTCGCGCGATACGCAGAACGGACGGCGAACCGACATGACATCGACCCGACATGCTCCGATGGATGCGACCGGATCGCCGGCGATCGGATTTCGCGACGCCCTCGGTTTCTGGTTCAAGCTCGGCTGGATCAGCTTCGGCGGTCCGGCCGGCCAGATCGCGCTGTTGCATCAGGAACTGGTCGAGCGCCGGCACTGGATCTCGGAGAGCCGTTTCCTGCATGCCTTGAACTACTGCATGTTGCTGCCGGGGCCGGAGGCGCAGCAGCTGGCCACCTACATGGGCTGGTTGATGCACCGGACCTGGGGCGGCATCGTCGCGGGCGTTCTGTTCGTGCTGCCCTCGCTGTTCATTCTCATCGCTCTGTCGTGGGTGTATCTGCGGTTCGGCGATGTGCCGGTCGTGGCCGGCCTGTTCTACGGCATCAAGCCCGCGGTGACGGCCATCGTGCTGCATGCGGCTTATCGCATCGGCTCGCGAACGCTGAAGAATCCCGTGCTGTGGTGCATCGCGGCGGCGGCATTCGCGGGCATCTTCGCGCTGTCGCTTCCGTTCCCGCTGATCGTGGCCGCGGCGGCGCTGGCGGGGTATGCGGGAGGACGAATCGCGCCATCGACGTTCGCGATCGGCGGCGCACACGGCAGCGCAGCGAAGGTGGCGCCGGGACGCGCGCTGATCGACGATGCGACGCCCGTACCGCATCACGCCCGTTTCGGTTGGTGGCGCCTGGCGCGCGTGCTGGCCGGTGGTCTTCTGCTCTGGATGCTTCCGGTGTCGGGCCTGGTCGCGGGGCTGGGGTGGGATCACACGCTGACGCGGATGGCGTGGTTTTTCACCAAGGCCGCATTGCTGACCTTCGGCGGAGCCTACGCGGTCCTTCCCTACGTCTATCAGGGCGCCGTGGATCGGTACGGCTGGCTCTCGCCCACGCAGATGATCGATGGGCTGGCGCTCGGCGAAACCACGCCGGGGCCGCTCATCATGGTCGTCGCGTTCGTGGGCTTTCTGGGCGGACATGCGAATCCCGTATTCGGGCAGGACGCGGCATTCCTGTCGGGTGCGGTGGCGGCGGCGCTGGTCACCTGGTTCACCTTCCTGCCTTCGTTCGTCTTCATCCTGGCGGGAGGACCGCTGGTCGAATCCACCCGAGGAAACCTGCGACTGACCGCGCCGCTCACCGCGATCACGGCCGCCGTGGTCGGCGTGATCGTGAATCTCGCGCTGTTCTTCGGTTATCACGTGCTCTGGCCCGATGGCTTCTCGGGCACTTTCGGTGCCGTTGCCGCCGCGATGCTTGTCGTTTCGGCACTGGCCTTGTTCCGCTGGAAGCAGAGCGTCATGCGCGTCATCGCCGCATCCGCGGTGGCGGGACTGCTGCTGAGCTTGATCGCGCGCTGATCGCAGCGGACTCCTCGGCTCGGCGGAGTCAGCCCGTCTGAAGGACGAGCACCATCAACGCGAGATAGCGCCCCATCTTGGCGATCGTCACGAGCAGAACGAAGATCGGCAGCGGTTCCTTCATCACGCCGGCGACGACCGTGAGCGGGTCTCCGATCACCGGAACCCAGCTCAGCAGCAGCGACCATCGGCCGTAGCGTCGATACCAGCCGCGTGCGCGGTCGAGCCGTGCCCGGCTGACCGGGAACCAGCGGCGACCGCCGAACCTTTCGATCTGCCGCCCGATGATCCAGTTGACGATGGATCCCAGCACATTGCCCGCGCTGGCGACCGCGACCACCGGCAATGGCGGGTAGTCGGCCAGCAGAAGGCCGACGAGCATGGCTTCGGATTGCAGCGGCAGGATCGTCGCGGCACCGAAGGCCATCGCGAACAGGCTGAGATAGAGAGCGGTCTCCTGCATGGTTTCAGCCGTGCGCTTGCATGATCATCGAAGCCAACGCGGGTGCAACTCGTCGATTCTGCAGGCGTGCGCGTGGGTCTTTTCGGTGGACGCCTGCTCCGTCGAGTGCGGATGATCCTCGGGCCGTTCCGGATTGCGGCAGGTCGATCAGCATGCGGACACGCCCGATCCGGTCGACGGAGGCGGCACCAGCGCGCCCGCGACCGGGGACAGGACGACATGGACCACCCTCTTGATCGCGAGCGCCGTGCCCCGCACGACACCTGCCTGCTCTCCGGCCAGATCGCAGGCCAGCAAGGCCAGCGCGACGGTAGCCAGCCCGGTTCCCATCGGGGCCACGAGCCGGGCACCTAGCAGACGCCGGAACCTGATGTTCCGCAGGACTTCGATCATCGGGGCATCCCGGTTTCCGGGTGTCGGCAAGGGACAGGACTTCAGCCCGATTTCTTTTCGGTCGCGGGCTTCGGCGCCGGCTTCTTCGGTGCTGCCTTCTGTTCGGCGTCGCAGCGTGCCTTCAGCGCTTTGACCTCCGGATACGCCACATCGTCGGTGAACCGCCGGGTGTTGGCCAGCTCGGCGCAGGTCTTCGGGATGGCCTTCTCGTCGTCGTGGCCTTCCGGATGGGCAAGCGCGGTGAACGAGGACAGCGCTGCGGCCATCATGCCGAGCGTCATGATCGAACGGATCTTCATGCAATCACTCCTGGGGATATGCCGGTGGTCCGGCGTGGGATTCGAATGTCGCGACGACCGGGTTCGCGACGGTGCGACGAGCCGGCGCATGCCGGCGATGGAGGCGTCCGGACGCCCGGCATCACATGCGCTTCATTTCCGAATACTCGCCCTTCGCACGGATCACCACGGTGAGGGGCGCGGTGCCGCGGTTGCGCCAGAACCAGCCGTGGTTGCCGTCGAACGCAGCCTCCAGCACACCGTCGTCGCCGGCCGCGCCGCGACCCTTCTCGTAGCTGATCGCTTCCGCGCCGCCGTCGCCGTGCATGTCGAAGTTCACGACACCGCCTTCGGCGGTCCACGCGAAATCGGCTTTCTGTCCGGCCTTCATCGTCAACTTGATCTCGGTGCCCTGATCGGGCGCGAGTTCGACGCGCATTTCGTCGCGCCAGGGAGCGCCGGCTGTTGCGGCAGTGGCTGCGACTGTCGCCCGCGCAGACGGCGTGATGGCAGATGGCTGGGCGGCGGCGCGATCCTTCGCTGCGTCGGCCGCGGCTTCTTCGGCCAGTTGGCCCTTGATCTCGCCCATCTCGGTCAGACCGAGCATGCGGCCGATGCCGGTGGGGTCGATGGCGTACTCGGCGGGCAACACGATGGTCACGAGCAACGCCACGGCGACGGCCAGTGCGATGAAGGTCGAACGCGCCAACTGGCGCGATGTGGGGAGATCGGAACTCGATGGCTTGCTGTCGTGCATGATGCGGGTCTCGATGTTCAGGAAACGAAGTAGCCGGTCAGCTGCATGCCGATCAGCACGAAGCCAGCGGACATCATGGCCACGTTGGCGGTGTAGGCGTGACGCATGAAACTGCTTGTGCGCCGCCAATAGCCCATCGCGATCAGGATCGCGCCCAGTGCCAGCAACTGGCCGATCTCCACGCCCACGTTGAAGGCAAGGAGGTTGGGGACCAGGCCATCCGGGGAAATGTCGTATTCGATGATCTTCGTGGACAGCCCGAACCCGTGGCACAGGCCGAAGATCAGTGTCGCGGCCCTGGTATCGGGCTGGAAGCCGAGCCAGCGCCGGAACGCACCCATGTTGTCCAGCGCCTTGTAGACCACCGACAGGCCGATGATCGCGTCGATCAGATAGCTGTTGATGCCGACGTTGAAATACACCCCGAGCAGCATCGTCGTGGAATGGCCGATGGCGAACAGCGTGACGTACAGGGCGATTTGTTTCATCCGGTACAGGAAGAAGATCACGCCGAGCAGGAACAGGATGTGGTCGTAGCCGGTGGCCATGTGCTTGGCGCCCAAGTACGCGAACGAGATCAGGTGCACGCCCGAGATTTCCTGGATGTAGCCCTTGTCGCCTTCGGCCACCGCGTGGGCCAGGGCACTCCCCGTTGCGAGCAGCATCGCCATGAACAGCATCGCGATCGTCGGCGAACGTTGCCGGGCTGACGAGGGCCGCTGTGCGGTGGACAGGTATGGAGCGGCGGATCGGTTCATGCGTCGTCTTTCGCTGGAAGGAAGGTGGGGTGGGCCTCGCGGCCCACCCGGTGTCGTCAATGCGCAGGATGCGTCGGCGCTTCCGCCGGCGTCCGCTCCGCCGCGGTGTCGCGGCGATGGATCATGCGATACAGCGCGGGCAGCACCAGCAGCGTGAGCAGCGTGGAAGACACGATGCCGCCGATCACCACCGTTGCCAAGGGGCGCTGGACCTCTGCGCCGGTGCCCACATTCAGAGCCATCGGCACGAAGCCGAGGCTGGCGACCAGCGCGGTCATCAGCACGGGTCGCAAGCGGGTCAGAGCGCCGTCGAACACGGCCCGCTCCAGTGATGCGCCGTCTTCGCGCAGCCTGCGGATGAAGGTGATCATCACCATGCCGTTGAGCACCGCTACCCCGGACAGCGCGATGAAGCCGACGCCAGCAGAGATCGAGAACGGAATGCCGCGCAGCCACAGGGCCAAGACACCGCCCGTAAGGGCCAGCGGCACGCCGCTGAACACGATCCACGCATCCTTCGCCGATCCGAACGCCATGAACAGCAGGCCGAAGATCATCACCAGTACAACGGGCACCACGACGCTCAGGCGTTGGCTGGCCGAAATGAGCTGCTGGAAGGTGCCGCCGTACTCGATCCAGTAGCCTTCGGGCAACTCAACGTCCTTCGCGATTGCGGTCTGCAGTTCCTCCACGAACGAACCCAGGTCGCGCCCGCGCACGTTCGAAGTGATGACCACCCGCCGCTTGCCGTTCTCGCGGCTGATCTGGTTCGGACCCGGTTCGATGCCGATCTCCGCCACGGCACCAAGCGGGACCGAACGCGGCAGGTCCAGCGAGCCCGCGTCGTCGCCCTGCGGTGGCACCGCGATCGGCAGCGCGGACAAGACCTTCATGTCCTGTCGTTCGCCTTCGGGCAATCGCACCACGATGTCGAACCGGCGGTCGCCTTCGAACAACTGGCCGGCGCCCGCGCCGCCCATGGCCGCGGCGACGGTGTCCTGGACGTCGGCCACCGCCAGGCCATAGCGCGCAAGCGCGACGCGATCGGGCTGGATGACCAGCAGCGGCAGGCCGGTCACCTGTTCGAGCTTCACGTCCGCGTTGCCGTCGGTCCGCGCGGCGATGGCCTCGACCTGCGACCCGATGGCTTCCAGCTGCGCCATGTCGTCGCCGAAGACCTTGATCGCCACTTCGGCACGCACGCCGGCGATCAGCTCGTTCATGCGCATCTGCACCGGCTGGGTGAACTCGTAGTTGTTGCCGGGGATGGCGCGCACGGCCTTCTCCAGTTCCGCCACGAGCTGCACCTTCGGCTTGCGCGGGTCCGGCCAGTCCCTGCGATCCTTCAGCAGGATGAAGGTGTCGGCGACGGACGGCGGCATCGGATCGGTGGCGACCTCGGCGGTGCCGAGCTTGGCCACGACGCGATCCACTTCCGGGAACTGCTTGATCCGCGCCTCCAGTTGCTCCTGCATGTGGATGGCTTGTGTCAGGCTGGTGCCCGGAATGCGCAGTGCGTGCAGCGCGATGTCGCCTTCGTCCAGGTTCGGGATGAACTCCGTGCCCAGCCGGGTCGCCAGCAGGCCGCACAGCACCACCAGTACCGCCGCCGCAGCCACGACCGTCACGCGAAGCGCCAGTGCTTTCTCAAGCAGGGGACCGTAGACCCGCGACATGAACCGCATCGCGCGGGTTTCCTTCTCTTCCACACTGCCGGTGACGAACTGCGCGACGGCCGCCGGCACGAAGGTCAGCGACAGCGCCATCGCCGCGGTCAATGCCATCACCACGGTGATCGCCATCGGATGGAAGGTTTTGCCCTCCACGCCGCTCAGGGCGAAGATCGGGAGGTAGACCGCCGCGATGATGAACAGGCCGAACAGACTGGGCTTGATCACCTCGGCGCTGGCGACCGCCGCCAGATCGAAGCGTTCCTCGCGCGTCAGCAGGCGTCCCAGTTGGTGCTGGCGTTCGCCGAAGCGGCGCAGGCAGTTCTCCACGATGATCACCGCGCCATCCACGATCAGGCCGAAGTCCAGCGCACCCAGGCTCATCAGGTTGGCCGACACCCGGTTCTGCACCATGCCGGTGATGGTGAGCAGCATCGCCACCGGAATGACCGCGGCGGTGATCAGCGCCGCGCGCACGTTGCCCAGCAGCAGGAACAGCACCGCGATGACCAGCAGCGCGCCTTCCAGCAGGTTCTTCTGCACGGTGGCGATGCTGCGGTCCACAAGACTGGTGCGGTCGTAGATGGCCTTTGCGGTGATGCCTTCGGGAAGACCTTTCTGGATCTCCTTCAACTTTGCGCCCGCGCGCTGCGCCACATCGCGACTGTTCTCGCCCACCAGCATGAACACCGTGCCCAGCACCACCTCGTGCCCGTCCTTGGTGGCCGCGCCGGTGCGCAGTTCCGAGCCTTCGTGGACATCGGCCACGTCGCGGATGCGCAGCGGCAGCCCGTCGCGCATCGCCACCACCACATCGCGCAGGCCCGCTTCATCAGCGATCTGGCCGGGAATGCGGATCAGGTTCTGCTCGCCGCCGCGTTCGATGTAGCCGGCGCCGGTGCTGGCGTTGTTGCGTTCCACCGCGGACAGCAGATCCGCGATGGTCAGATCGAAAGCGATGAGTTTGGCCGGATCTGGCGTGATGTGGAACTGGCGGACGTTGCCGCCGATGGTGTTGACCTCGGTGACGCCTTTCAGATTGCGCAGCTGCGGGCGGATGACCCAATCCTGCAGGGTGCGCAGATCGGTCGGCGTCCAGAGCGTGCCGTCGGGTTTGCGGGCGCCTTCCTCCGCTTCCACCGTGTACATGAAAATCTCGCCCAGGCCCGTGGCGACCGGTCCCAGCGACGGTTTCACGCCGGCCGGCAGTTGCGCGGTTGCCTGTTGCAGGCGTTCGCTCACCTGCTGTCGGGCGAAGTAGATGTCGGTGCCGTCCTCGAACACCACCGTCACCTGCGACAACCCGTAGCGGGAAATCGAGCGCGTGTACTGCATGCCGGCCATGCCGGCGAGCGCGGTCTCCACGGGAAAGGTCACGCGCTGTTCCGCTTCGAGCGGCGAATAGCCGGGGGCTTCGGTATTGACCTGCACCTGGACGTTGGTGATGTCCGGTACCGCGTCGATGGGCAAGCGCCCGTAGTTCCACATGCCCAGCGCGCTGACGGCGAGCGCCAGCAGCAGAACCAGCCAGCGATGCGCGATCGCGGCTCTGATGATACGTTCCAGCATGACGGGCTCCTCAGTGGTCGTGGCTGGCGCCGGATTTTTCGACGTCCGCCTTGATGAGGAAACTCTGCTCGACGACATACGACGTGCCGGGCTTCAATCCACCGAGCACTTCCGCGTGTTCGCCGTCCCGGTCGCCCAGTTCCAGCATCCTTACTTCGTAGGTGTCGCCGACCTGCGCGAACACCACCGTGAAATCGCGGAAGCGCTGCAGGCCGCTTTCCTTCACCGCCAGCGGCACTTCGCGCGAGGCCAGCGTCACCGTGCCGACGACGGTCAGGCCCGGTCGCCAGCGGTCTTCGGTGTTGGGAAGACCGACGCGCGCCACCACGCTTTGCCCGGAGGCGAGCGGCAGAAGGGTGTCGATCCTGCCTTCCGCCATGGTGTCGCCGGTGGCCGACGCGATCGTCACCGTCTGTCCCGGCGCGATCTTTTCCGCATCCGGCCCGATGGCCCGCAGTTCGACCCAGACCTGGTCCAGGTTCGCCACTTCCACCAGGACATTGCCGTCGGCGACATCGCCGACATTGGTGGGGCGCGACAGAACGATGCCGTCGAACGGCGCCGTCACCGCATAGTCGCGCATGCTCGCGTTCGCTTCGACGGTCACGAGCGCTTGGCCGCGCGATACCCGCTGCCCCTGCTGCACGTGCACTGCACGCACCACGCCGGGGAAGCGTGCCTTCACCTCGGCGCGGCGGTTGGCGTCCAGCGCCACGCTGCCCATCAACTGCACGGTGTCGCGGATCACCACCGGTCCGGCGCGCTCGACGACCACGCCTGCAGCCTTGGCCACGTCGGCGGGAATGGAAGTGCGGCCTTCATGCGAGTCGAAGGACCAGACGTGCGTCTTGCCGGCATGGGTGGCTTTCACCTCGACATCGAACGAATGCGGCTCGGTGACCTCGCCGCTGCCGGTGAGGTAGCCGTTCTCGGGCTTGAAGGTGAAGGCGTTGACCTCGCCGTCCAGACGTTCGAGTTGCACCGTCGCATTGACGCCCTCTGGCGGCAGCGGCTTGTCATCGAGATAGGCGTAAAGCCGGTATTGCGGCGGCACATTCGTCTCGAAGAGGGTGACTTCGATGGCGAAGTTGCCGTCGCGCAGCATGCGACCGCGATGCGGACCGCGTTCGTATTCGCCGGACGCGGCAGCCGCTTCGGCATGACCTTCGGCGTTCTGCGATTCTTTGGCGCCACCGCAGGCAGTCAACGCCACGGCCAGCAGGGCGAGGAAGAAAAGTCGGTTCATGGCGTGGCGTCCTGTGCACCGGCGGTGAGGCGTTCGACCTCGACCATCAGGGAGTGGTAGCGGGCGGCGGCTTCGACACTGCGTTCGCGCAGGTCGAACAGGGTGTTCTGGGCCTGGGCCAGCATGACGAAGGTGAAATTGCCGGCCTCGAAGCCGCGTCGCGTGAAGGCGAGGGCCTGCTCGGCTTTCGGAATCATGGTCTTGCGCAGCGTCTCGGCTTCCAGGCGTGCGTGCGCGAGTTCCTGATAGCGTTCGAAGAGTTCCTGGTGGCGTTCGATGCGCTGCGCATTGCGCCGCGCGTCGAGCGCCGCAAGATCGGCATCGGCTTCGGCCACGGAGAATGCGGATCGCCGGTGGTTCCCGAGGGGCACCTGCACCGACATCACCAGTCCCTGATCGTCGGACGCTTCCAGACGGCGCACGCCCAGGCTGACGGTGAGATCGGGTTTGGCGGATGCCTCGGCGACACGCCGTCGCGCTTCGATGGTGCGTGCCTCGAACACGCTCGCACGCTGCTCGGCGGTCATCGGCAGACGCGCCGAGAGGGTTTCGAACGACTCGGCGGCGGGCAGCGTGTCGAAATCTCCGCTCGCATCCCTGAAGTCGGGTTCGAAGGCGCCCCAGCTTGCGGCCAGGGTCATGCGTGCACTGAGGAGTTCGTGTTCGGCATGCTCGCGCGCGAGTTCCGCTTCCGCCACCGCGATTTCCGCAGCGCGCAGGTCCGACTCCGGGTTGCGGGCCGCAGCCACCCAGGAAGCGACCTCGCGACGGGTCCGCTCGGCCTGCTTCACTCGCTCCTGGGCATGGGACAGACGCCGCTGGTCGGCAACGACTTCGATGAACCTCGCGGCCGTCTGGCTCGCGATCTGCAGCCGCGTGGCTTCGATCCGGTTCCGTTGTCGATCGATCTCGGCCGCGCCGAGTGCCTGCCGTGCCGCGCGCTTGCCGCCGAGTTCCAGCACGCGCCCGATGCGCAACGTGCTTTCGGCTGAATCGACACCGCCGAGTGAGCCGTCTCCGGCGACATTCTCGAACTCGCCGCCGATGGTGTACGCGGTCGGCAAACCCTCGCGGTCGGCGCGAGCCTGCTCGGCGCGCAGTTCCGCTGCCTCGGCGGCAAGCGAGGGATGGGACGCCAAGGCGCGCCCGACGGCGTCTTCAAGACGCAAGGGTTCGGCGGCACGCCCGCACAGCGGGACAGCGCCGCAGGTTCCGGCCAAGGCCAGAACCAGCAGAGAACGCAAATTCACGGAAAACCTCCGAAAGGATGGACGGACGGCGCATGTCAGGCCGCGCAGGGGCGGCCGGCGGCGTCAGGCGATCGGAGGTCGGAAAGGAGAACCGGCGGGGCGTTGAGGGAATTCGCCGACTTGCAGGACCGGCACCGCGACGGGCGGTGGCATCGCGATGCGGGTGGCGATCGACGGCGGCAGACTGCTCGAAGCATTCAAGTCCGCCTGATGCATCAAGGCGTGGCCACCCTGCGAGTGGTCGGGATCGGGATCCGAATCGGGATCCGGGAGCGTCGGGTCGTCGTGCGCATGACCATGCGACTCGGCCGTCAGTGCGGCATGCTCGATCGCATGGAGCTTGGCGATCTCGTTGAGCAGCGGCCGGCCGACGACCCCCAGCATCAGCAAGACCAGCATGCTCATGCGAAGAAGGGCGAAGAGGCGGGGCAGGCGGCCGTGCATGAACACAAGCATAGCGAACTGTCTTGCGGGCTGTCGATGGCAGGCCGACCGTTATTTCGCGCAGCCCGGCAACGTCAGGCATCACCGCAAACGGCATGAAAAAAGGCCGGAATCCTCGTCTGGAGGATTCCGGCCTTCTTGGGACTGCTTTGGAGCTTTAAATGGTGGAGGTGGGGGGAATCGAACCCCCGTCCGAAAGCGCGCGATCTCCGGTACTACATGCTTAGCACGACGTTCGTTCTCGGCTGACGGCAACACGACGTGCGAAGCACGCCGTCAGACACACCCGCTTTGTTTGAACATCGGTTGACGGGTCGCCGCCGATGCCTGTTCCGTGATAATGACCCTACATCCACGAGCACGGACACAAGTGGGTTCGGGGCTTACGCCTTAAGCGGCGAGAGCGTAGTTGTCGTCGTTGGCAACTAATGTTTGCAGCTGGATTAACGAGGAAAGCTACCCCCTCGGCATGCACCAGTGGATGTTGCTACTCCCGTCGAAGCCAGGTGCACCCCCGGAAGATCGACAGCGGTGAAGCGATCTCACTGACGGGGAGGAGTATGGGGGCGGGGCGGGGCGGGTTCAAGCGCGCCGACGATGCGGCAGGCAAATTCCCGTTCAGGCGTCTTTGTTGTGCCGGCGCATGGTGCGCTGTTTCTCGCGCGCCCAGTCGCGATCCTTCGAGGCCTGGCGCTTGTCGTGATCCTGCTTGCCCTTGGCGAGCGCGATCTCGAGCTTGACCTTGTTGCCTTTCCAGTACATCGCCGTTGGCACGATGGTGTAACCGTCGCGCTGGACCTTGCCGATCCACTGATCGATCTCGCGGCGATGCAGCAGCAGTTTCCGCGTGCGCCGATCGTTCGCGACCACATGGGTGGAGGCGGAGATCAGCGGGGTGATCTGGGCGCCGATCAGGAACAGTTCGCCGCCCTGGATGAGGGCGTAGCCGTCGCCGATGTTGGCGCGGCCGGCACGGATCGCCTTCAGCTCCCAGCCCTGCAGGGCGAGGCCGGCTTCGAGCCGTTGTTCGAGGTGGTACTCGTGGCGCGAGCGTTTGTTCAGGGCGATGGTCTTGACCGCCGGCGCGGACTTGCCCGCCTTGTCGCCGCCCTTTGCCTTATCCTTTCCGACTTTCTGCTTGCTCATTCGCCGTATTGTCCCCGATGCGGGGCGGACTGGCGAGTCGTCCGGCGGATCCCCGCGATATTCCCCCGCGCAACGCCCACGAGTCAGGTCCCATGCCGGTCATCCAACGCTCCGCCCTGGTCGAACATTCCGCCGCCAAGATGTTTTCGCTGGTCAACGACATCGCCGCCTATCCGCGGCGCTTCGACTGGTGCGAGCGCGCGCAGGTGCTGGAAGCGGGCGAGACCCGCGTGATCGCGCGCCTGGATCTGGGCCTGGGCGGGTTGAGCACCTGGTTCACCACCGAGAACACGCTCGCGCCCCCGCACCATATCGACATGGTGCTGCGCGACGGGCCGTTCAAAAAGCTCATCGGGCGCTGGCAGTTCCATGCGCTGGACGAATCCGCCTGCAAGGTCACGCTGACTCTGGATTTCGAACCCCAAACCAGGCTGCTGGGGCCGGCGTTCGTGCTGGGGTTCCAGACGCTGGCCGACCGGATGGTCGACGACTTCGTGCGCGTGGCCGACCGCGGGGACGAGTGATCGATGGCCGCGCGCATCCGTGTGGAGGTCGTCCGGGCCTGGCCGCGCCGACACGAGGCGAGATGTCTTGAATTGGCCGAAGGCGCGCGAGTCGCGGACGCGATCGAGGCCGCCGGTTTCGCGGCCGGGACGGAGATCGCGACGGCGGTGTTCGGCGAAGCCGTCGCGCAGACGCATCCGCTGCGGGACGGCGATCGGATCGAACTCTTGCGGCCGCTGCTGATCGATCCGAAAGAAGCCCGCCGTCGCCGTGCGCGGAAGCCCGATCGCGCCTGAAACGGTTGTCGATCGCGCAAAGAAAAACGCCGGCTCAACGCCGGCGTTTTTTCTTGTCGTCCTTGGCCAGGTTCGGACCGAACTGGCGCCGGGCGTTCTGGGCGAGGACATCGTCCTGTTCCGGGAAGTAGTCGCCTTCCCATTTGGTGACCGCACCGTTGTCGAAGAACACCGTGAAATTCTTCACTTCGGTGGTGCCGCGGCGGTCGATGCGCTGCGTGGCGGTGTAGTCCCACCGGTTTTCGTTGAAGGGGTCGGTGATCGAGGGCGTGCCGAGCAGGCTGACCACGTCCTGCTTGCTCATGCCGGCCTGCAACTGTTCGACCGCGTTCTTGTCGATCAGGTTGCCCTGGTAGATCGGCTGCTTGTAGAAGATGCCGCAGCCGCTGGTGGCGAGCGCGACGGCAAGCAGAAGCATGGGGGCGCGGAGGGAGCGGCGGGTGATCGTGAGCATGAGGCGGCCGGCAGTGGAAAGAGGGTGTCGCGGGCGCCGATGATACACTGACGCCCAGCCGCGCCGGCAGTCGCCGCGCAAGGCATCGTTCATCGCGGGTTGGTCGTCGCATCCCCGCCGTTCCCCGGAACGCGTTCACGGCAACGTTCATGGAAACCAGTTCATGGAAACCAGAGATCTCCGCAAACTCGGCCTGAAAGTCACCCATCCCCGCATGCGGATCCTGGAGTTGCTGGAGCAGGCCCGCCCGCGCCACATGACCGCCGAGGACATCTACCGCAAGCTGGTGGAAGAGGGCGACGAAATCGGCCTGGCCACCGTCTACCGGGTGCTGACCCAGTTCGAGGCCGCGGGTCTGGTGCTCAAACACAATTTCGAGGGCGGCCACGCCGTCTACGAGCTGGACCGCGGCGAGCACCACGACCACATGGTCGACATCGACACCGGCAAGATCATCGAGTTCGAAAGCGACGAGATCGAGGCGCTGCAGCACAAGATCGCGGCCGAATACGGTTACGTGATCGAAGCGCATGCGCTGGTGCTGTACGTGCGCAAGAAAGTCTGACGCATCCTGCGGTGCAGGTACAGCGGACTTCAGTCCGCTGCCCTGCATGACCACAACGCGAAGCAGCGGACTGAAGTCCGCTCTACCGGGTCAGTTGATCCAGCAACTCGCAGGCCTCTGCCACGCGGATCAAGCCACGCTGTCGAGCAGCCGCTTCGCCGCCGCGCGGGCTTCCCTGCTGACTTCCACGCCGCCGAGCATCCGCGCCAGTTCTTCCTGGCGTTCCTTCGGACCCAGCTTCTGCACCGCGCTCTGGGTCATGCCGGCGGCTTCGGCCTTGCTCACCCGATAGTGCGCGTGGCCCTGGGCGGCGACCTGCGGTTGATGGGTCACGCACAACACCTGGCGCTTTTCGCCGAGCGCGCGCAGTTTCTGGCCGACGATCTCCGCCACCGCACCGCCGATGCCGGAGTCGACTTCGTCGAAGACCATCGTCGGCACCGCATCCAGCCCCAGCGCTGCGACTTCGATCGCCAGCGAGACCCGCGACAGCTCGCCGCCGGAAGCGACCTTGCGCAGCGGCCGCGGCGGTTGCCCGGCGTTGGCGGAGACCAGGAATTCGACCCGCTCCGCGCCCTGCGGGTCGGGGCGACCGGTGTCGACGGGTTCCAGCGCGATCTCGAAACGTCCGCCACCCATGCCGAGTTCGACGATGAGCGCGCTGGCCGCCTGCGAAAGCGCCGCGGCGGCGGTGCCGCGGGCGGCACTGAGTGCCGCGGCGGCGGTGGCCCATCGATTCGCGGCACGGGCGATCTCGTCGTCCAGCGTGGCCAGGCGCGTCCCGGCGTTGCGCAGCGATTCCAGCTCGGCCGCAAGCCGCTCGCGGACTTCGATCAGCGTTTCCGGCAGAACCCGGTGTTTGCGGCCCAGCTCGTGCAGTCGGCCGAGACGGTCCTCCAATGCTTCGAACTGGTCGGGGTCGAGGTCGAGATCGTCGCGGATGCGCTGCAGCAGGCGGGTGGCTTCGTCGATCTGGATCGCGGCGGCGTCGAGCATGCCGTCCACTTCGCCCAGCCTCGGTTCGTCGCCGCGGGCGCGGGTGAGATCGCCGCGCAGCGACTGCAGGGTCTGCAGCAGAGACGGCGCGTCGTCTCCTTCCAGCGATGCGAGTGCGCGTTCGCAGGTGTCGATCAGTCCGACGGCGTTGGCGTGGCGGCGATGCTGGGCCACGAGATCGGCGATCGACGCCGGCTCCAGGGTTTCGCGGTCGAGTTCGCGCCACTGGTGATCCAGCAGTTCGATCCGATCGGAGACATCGCCGGCGCGGGACAAGGCTTCGCGTTCGCGCAACAGCGCCGACCAGGTCGCGGCGGCATCGTGGACGGCCGCCAAGGGCATCGCGTGGCGGCCGAAGGCATCGAGGAGATCGAGCTGGCTGGCCTTCGACAGCAGGGCCTGATGTTCGTGCTGGCCGTGGATTTCGACCAGCAGGCCGGCGAGTTCGGCCAGTTGCGCCACCGTGACCGGCCGGCCGTTGATCCAGGCGCGCGAACCGCCGTCCGAGCGCAGCGTACGGCGCAGATGGCAGGTGGCGTTGCCGTCGTCGTCATCGAGCATGTCCTGGTCGCGCAGCCAATCGCGCGCTTCGCTGCGGTCGGCGAGGTCGAATTCAGCGCTGAGCTCGGCGCGTTCGGCGCCGTGGCGGACCATGCCGCTGTCGGCGCGCAGTCCGGAAAGAAAACCCAGTGCGTCCACCAGCAGCGATTTGCCGGCGCCGGTTTCGCCGGAAATCACGGTCATGCCGGGGCCGAATTCGAGCTCGGTGGCGGAGACGACGGCGAAATCGCGAAGCGTGAGATGAGTCAGCATGGGGCGGGATTGTGCATCAAAAGTGCGGCATGCAGACCCCGGTCGGCTTGACCGGACGCCGACCGCGTTGGGGATTCCGTGGCGGGCGTCCGGCAAGCGCGGACCGGGGTCGTGCGCCCATTCGAACGCGGGGCCGTCTCACGGATGGAGACCGCCCCGCAGGAAGAGCCGGCGCCGCTCTTGCGTCTCCCGCGGTCTGCGCCTATACCGATGCCCATGAACCACCCTGCCGACCCCGGCTTCGATCCGCGCGCGCTCGATCCCCGTGCCCGACTGCTGCTGCGCACCCTGATTTCCCGCTACATCCGCGATGGCGAGCCCGTGGGTTCGCAGACGCTGGCCCGTCATGCCGGCCTCGATGTCAGCGCGGCGACCATCCGCAACATCCTCGCCGAACTGGAGGACGTGGGCCTGCTGTCGGCCCCGCACACGTCCGCCGGGCGCGTGCCCACCGCACAGGGCTACCGGGTCTTCGTCGACAGTCTGCTGCAGATCCAGCCGCTGGCCGATGGCGAACTCACCCGTCTGCGTTCCGAGCTTTCGGCCGGCGCCGGTACCCAGAGTCTGTTGGGCAGCGCGTCGGAACTGGTGTCGGCGATGACCCATTTCGTCGGCGTGGTCAGCGTGCCGAAGCGCGAGCAGTTCGCGTTCAAGCATGTCGATTTCGTGCCGCTCGACGGCCAGCGGGTGCTCGCGATCCTGGTGTTCGCCGACAACGACGTGCAGAACCGCATTCTGCAGACCCGACGCGGCTACGAACCGGGCGAACTGGAGCGGATCGCGAACTATCTCAACGCGCACTATGCCGGCCGGCCCCTGGCCGAAGCCCGCGCGTCGCTGCTCGCGGAGCTGCGCAGCGCCCGCCAGGAAATGGAAACGCTGATGACCCAGGCGCTGGAACTGGCCGATCAGGCGCTGGCCAGCGACGCCGAGGACATGCTGGTGGCCGGGCAGACCCGGCTGATCGGCGTGCAGGATCTGTCGAATCTGGAACGCCTGCGCGAGCTGTTCGAAGCGTTCGCGAGCAAGCGCGAGATCCTGCAGGTGCTGGAACGCACGCTGCGCGCGCCGGGCGTGCGGATCTTCATCGGCGAAGAAACCGGCATGGCGCCGCTGGACAGTGTCTCGCTGGTGACCGCGCCCTACGGCGTGGGTGGTCGCACCCTGGGCGTGCTGGGCGTGATCGGCCCGACCCGCATGGCCTACGAGCGGGTGATCCCGGTGGTGCAGGCCGCCGCGTCGGTGTTGAGCGAAGCGCTGGGGCCGGACGAGGCGCGGTAGAGCGAGTCTCCAAGCCGGATGCCATCGATGGGCGTGGCGGCACCGAACCGGACGGCGGTCGTTTCATTGCCCTCAGCCGTGGGCACGGTCTCGTTCGCGTCGCGCGCCAGGTTCTGCCCCGGCCCCTTGATTCCCCGACGCACGGCCCCATTGCAGGGCGGTCGGCGGGTCGTCCCGCCTCCGCCAGCCCCCGGACGCCAGATGAATCAAGAACATAGCCAACAGGACGAATCGATCCCCGCGCACGCAGAGACGGCCGCCGCCGAAAGCCCGGAGGCGATCATCGAAAGCCTCCGGGGCGAACTGGAGCAACTGCGGGCCGACGGCCTGCGCGAACGTGCCGATCTGGAAAACCAGCGCAAGCGCATGGCGCGCGAAGTCGAAATGGCGCGGAAATTCGCCAACGAGCGTCTGCTGGGCGATCTGCTGCCGCTGTTCGACAGCATGGAAGCCGGGCTGGCCGCCGCCGCCGAAGGCGACCCGCTGCGCGCCGGCATGGAACTGACCCTGCGGCAGTTGCAGCGCATTGCCGAGGCCAATGGCCTGCTGGCGGTGGCGCCGGCGCCGGGCGACGCGTTCAATCCCGACCAGCATCAGGCGATGAGCATGATCGACGCCGAGGGCATCGCCCCGGGCGCCGTCGCGCAGACGTTCCAGAAGGGATGGATGCTCAACGAGCGTCTGCTGCGGCCTGCGCTTGTCGTCGTGGCGAAGCAGGACTGAGCGCGCCGCACGCCGTTCACGCGGCAGTCGCCTGCGGCGCTTGAAACGCAGGCCGGACCACCCCACACACAGATCATCGGCGGCACGGCCGCCCCAGAAAACGAACTTCAGAGGACACCGTCATGGGCAAGATCATCGGCATCGATCTGGGCACGACCAATTCGTGCGTCGCGATCATGGAAGGCGGCAAGGCCAAGGTCATCGAGAACAGCGAGGGCGACCGCACCACGCCGTCGATCATCGCGTACACCAAGGACGGCGAAGTGCTGGCCGGCGCCAGCGCCAAGCGCCAGGCCGTCACCAATCCCAAGAACACCTTCTACGCGGTGAAGCGCCTCATCGGCCGCAAGTTCACCGACGCCGAAGTGAAGAAGGACCTGGACCTGGTGCCTTACGGCATCATCCAGCACAGCAACGGCGACGCCTGGGTCGAAACCAGCGACGGCCGCAAGATGGCGCCGCCGGAGATTTCCGCACGCGTGCTCGAGAAGATGAAGAAGACCGCCGAAGCCTATCTGGGCGAGCCGGTCACCGAAGCGGTCATCACCGTGCCGGCCTACTTCAACGACAGCCAGCGCCAGGCGACCAAGGACGCCGGCCGCATCGCGGGCCTGGAAGTCAAGCGCATCATCAACGAGCCGACCGCGGCCGCGCTGGCCTATGGCCTCGACAAGGGCGATGGCGGCGCCGATCGCAAGATCGCCGTGTACGACCTCGGCGGCGGCACGTTCGACGTGTCGATCATCGAGATCGCGAACGTCGACGGCGAGAAGCAGTTCGAAGTGCTGGCCACCAACGGCGACACCTTCCTGGGCGGCGAAGACTTCGACAAGCGCGTCATCGACTACCTCGTCGAGGAGTTCCAGAAGGACCAGGGCATCGACCTGCGCAAGGACCCGCTGGCCCTGCAGCGCCTGAAGGACGCGGCCGAGCGCGCCAAGATCGAGCTGTCCAGCTCGCAGCAGACCGAAGTGAACCTGCCGTACGTCACCGCCGACGCCTCGGGCCCGAAGCACCTCAACATCAAGCTGACCCGCGCCAAGCTGGAAGCGCTGGTGGAAGACCTGGTGAAGAAGACCATCGAACCGTGCCGCATCGCGCTGAACGACGCCGGCCTGCGCGCCAGCGACATCGGCGAGGTGATCCTGGTCGGCGGCCAGACCCGCATGCCGAAGGTGCAGCAGGCGGTGGCCGAATTCTTCGGCAAGGAGCCGCGCAAGGACGTCAATCCCGACGAGGCCGTGGCGCTGGGCGCCGCCATCCAGGGCGGCGTGCTGGCCGGCGATGTCAAGGACGTGCTGCTGCTCGACGTGACCCCGCTGTCGTTGGGCATCGAAGTGCTGGGAGGCGAGTTCAACAAGGTGATCGAGAAGAACACGACCATCCCGACCAAGGCGACGCAGACCTATTCGACCGCCGCCGACAACCAGACCGCGGTGACCGTGCACGTGCTGCAGGGCGAGCGCGCGCAGGCGATGTACAACAAGTCGCTGGCCCGTTTCGATCTGGCCGGCATCGACCCGGCGCGTCGCGGCGAACCGCAGATCGAAGTCACCTTCGACATCGACGCCAACGGCATCCTGCACGTGTCGGCGAAGGACAAGAAGACCGGCAAGGAACAGAAGGTCGAGATCAAGGCCGGCTCGGGTCTGTCGGACGACGAAATCCAGCGGATGGTGCAGGACGCCGAGGCCCATCGCGAGGACGACAAGCGCTTCCACGAACTGGTGCAGGCGCGCAACCACGCCGATGCGCTGATCCACGCCGCCCGCACCGCGATCGCCGAGCACGGCGACAAGGTGCCGGGCGAGGTGATCGGTCGCGCCGAGGGCGCCATCGCCGAGGTCGAGACCGCGATGAAGGGCGACGACAAGGTCCAGATCGAGGCCAAGTCCAAGGCGCTGGAAGAAGTGCTGCAGGCGCTGTCGGGCGCCGCCAACGCCGGTCAGGCCTCGGCCGGCGACGCCGGTGCCGGCCCGTCCGCATCGTCGCGCAACGACGACGTGGTCGACGCCGAATTCACCGAGGTGAAGGACGACAACAAGTAATCCCGCGCATCGGGATGCCGGAAACGGGAGACGCGGTCCGCTGCGTGCTCCCGTTTCCGTGTTGAAGACCGCCGTTTTCCGCTCCGCATGCCACATCCGACATTCCATTCCGCCTGACTGCCGCCGGACCCCATGAGCAAACGCGATTACTACGAAGTTCTGGGCGTGGCCCGCACCGCCAGCGAAGAAGAGCTGAAAAAAGCCTATCGCCGTCTGGCGATGAAGCATCACCCGGATCGCAATCCGGACGATGCCGGCGCCGAAGCCGCGTTCAAGGAGGTGAAGGAAGCCTACGAAGTGCTGTCCGACGCCAACAAGCGCCGCGCGTACGATGCGCACGGCCACGCGGCGTTCGAACACGGCTCGGGCGGCGGTGGCGGCGGTCAGGGATACGCCGACATCAACGATGTGTTCGGCGATATTTTCGGCAACATCTTCGGCGGAGGTGGCGGCGGCGCGCGCGCGCCGCGCCGCGGCGCCGATATCGGCTACGTGATCGAACTCGATCTGGAAGACGCCGTCGCCGGCATCGACCGGCGCATCGAAGTGCCGACCATGGCCGCCTGCAAACCCTGCAAGGGCAGCGGTTCGGAAGACGGCAAGCTCGAAACCTGCGCCACCTGTCAGGGGCGCGGCCAGGTCCGTTTCCAGCGCGGCATCTTCTCGATGCAGCAGCCGTGCCCGCACTGCGGCGGTCGCGGCCAGAAGCTCAGCAATCCCTGCAAATCCTGCCACGGCGCCGGCCGCGTCGAGGAAGAGAAGGTCCTGTCGGTGAAGATTCCCGCCGGCGTGGACAGCGGCGATCGCATCCGCCTGTCCGGCGAGGGCGAAGCCGGTCCGGCGGGGGCGCCGCCGGGCGATCTGTACGTCGAGATCCGCGTGCGCGAGCATGCGATCTTCCAGCGCGATGGCGACGACCTGCACTGCGAAGTGCCGATCCGGTTCTCGCAGGCCGCCCTCGGCGATACCGTGCGCGTGCCCACCCTGGGCGGCGAGGCCGAAATCCGCGTGCCGGCCGAAACCCAGACCGGCAAGGTGTTCCGTCTGCGCGAGAAAGGCGTGAAGTCGGTGCGCAGCCGCAGCACCGGCGATCTCTATTGCCGCGTGGTGGTGGAAACGCCGGTCAACCTCACCGCGCATCAGCGCGAGTTGCTGGAGCAGTTCGAGGCGACCTTCACCGGCGAGAACGCGCGCCGCCATTCGCCGCGTTCCAGCACGTTCATCGACGGCGTGAAGAGTTTCTGGGCGCGGATGACTTCCTGATCGGATGATCTCCCGAGTCGTGCGCCAGGCCCGCGCATCGGGCCGCAGCGCGGACGCGGCGCGCATCCGCGTTCCGATCGCGTTCGGTCGACCTTCGCCGCTGCCGGCGGTGGCGTCGGCAGTGCCGTGCCGACGTTGAGCGGTGTCAGGCCGCCAATGGGCGGGGCGATTCCGTCGCGGCCCTGCCGCGGTTCGCCGGTTGCAACCAATCGTGGGTTTCCGTGGAATAGCGTTCGATCACCGCCTGCGCCAGCGCCGCGTCGTCGAGTTGCGACGGATGGAACGACGGGCGCGCGTAGGCCAGGACATGTTTCAGCGTCCGCACGAACATGTGGTTCCCGGCGCCCAGGTGATGCAGGAACTGGCGCCAGGTCGACCGATCGAACAGGCGTTTGTCCTGCTGCAGAAATCGCATCATGCCGAAGGTCATCAGGCCGTAGAACAGCGGCAGGGTCAGCGTCAGGCCGAGCAGGCGCACCGAGTACGAAGGCGTGACCGCGCGCATGACATCGAACGAGACCCGCTTGTGTTCGATCTCTTCCGCGAAGTGCCACTCCATCAGCGCGCGCATCTCGGGATGCGCGTCGCGGAGGATGTCCTGCGACAGGAATTCGTGGGCGAAGTACGCGTTGACGTGTTCGACGCAACTGACCATGGAGACGCGCAGCGACAGCGGCATGAGCCGTTCGACCATCCGGAAGGTCAGCTTGTCGACGAGGCGTTCGAACGTGCGGAAGCGATAACCCTGTTGATCGAGATTCCGCCAGTAGCGCTTGTGGGCGACACCATGTTCCGCTTCCTGATGGATGAAGGCGATGGCGGTCTCGCGCAGCGCCGGATCGGCGATGCGCGGCAGGCATGCGTTGATCGTGCGCATGTAGAACGCCTCGTTGGCGGGCACCAGCACGGTGTAGGTGTCGAGCAATGCGGCGATCGCCGGGGACGAAGGCAGCCAATCGCGCGGAATATCCGCCGGCAGCGGTGCGGTGAAACGACGTGCGAAGAGATCTCTGGCCATACGGGACCCCCCTGTCCCTGATCCAAAATCAACCGTCAAAGAGTACTCTCAATCAACGCGTTCGCACGTCGCATGCGGACGATGCGGGCATTTTCGTCGGCTATTTTTCCGTCGAAAATGAGACTTCAACCACGTTTCGGAGTGTCAGCATGAACGAGCGGCCGGTCATCGGCATCGTCGGCAGCGAGGGTGCGTACGGGCGGTGGCTGCGCCGTTTTTTCGCTGAACGGATGGGGCTGCAGGTGCTCGGACACGATCCCGCGTCGCCGGCGTCCGACCCGGTCGACGCGGTGCTGTCGCAGGCCGATGTGCTCGTGTTCTGCGCGCCGATCCGCGGCACGGTGGCGGCGATCGACGAATGGCGCGTGCGCGCAGGCGGACGCGAGCGCGGGCGGCTGTGGATGGACATCACGTCGATCAAACAGGCGCCGTTGGCGGCGATGCTGCGTTCGAGCGCGGAAGTCGTCGGTCTGCATCCGATGACCGCGCCGCCGAAGGCGCCGACGCTGAAGGGTCGCGTGCTCGCGATCTGCGAAGCGCGCCTCGACGCCTGGCGGCCATGGCTGAACCGACTGCTGGATGCGTTGCAGGCGGAATGCGTGCGCGTCTCGGCCGAGCAGCACGACCGCGCGATGGCGCTGGTGCAGGCGATGGTGCATGCCACCCATCTCGCGCAGGCCGGCGTGCTGCGCGGTTATGCCTCGACGCTGGGGGCGCCGTCGGCGCTGCTGCCGCTGCGCACCGCATCGTTCGAACTGGAGGTGGCGATGACGGCGCGCATCCTGTCGCTGAATCCGCAGATCTACGAAGACATCCAGTTCGGGAATCCATATGTCTTGGAGATGCTGGATCGTCTGCTCGACGAACTGAGGTCGCTGCGCCTGTTGGTCGGGCAGGGCGACGAGGCGGCGCGCACGGCGTTCCGCACCCGGCATCTGCACACCAACCGCGAGGCCTTCGACGATCGCGCGCTGGCCGACGGCAATTACACCTTCGAGCGCGTGGGATATCTGCTGGCCGATCTGGTCGAGACGCCGTCGATGAGCGTGCATCTTCCCGAAGACCGCGCCGGCTCGCTGCGCGCGCTGCTCGATGTGTTCGAACGCCATGGCATCAGCCTGTCCTCGATCCATTCGTCGCGCACGCCAGCGGGCGAGGTGCATTTCCGCTTCGGTTTCGGTGCGGATGTCTCCGCCGCGGCGCTGTCCACGGCTGCCGTCGAGATCGACGCCGGCGGCATCGGGCGGGTGCTCGAATCGGTGTCGTCGTCGGTGTCGTCGCGGGATTGACCGGCACGAGCCGGTCGGCAGCCCCGCGTGCGGATGTTAGGCTGAACGCACGTCCGTTCCCCTGCATGGCCCCATGCGCGCCTCTTCCCACGAATCCTCGCACGAATCCCGCCGTCTCCTCATCCACGGCGCCAGTGGGCGCATGGGCCAGACACTGCTGCGGCTGGTCGCCGAACGCGACGATCTGCGCGTCGTCGCGACGGTCGCGCCGCCGACGGCCGATGCCGGCCTGCTCGGTCAGCCGTTCCATCCGGTCGCCGATCTGGACAACGCACCCGACTTCGACGTCGCCGTCGATTTCAGTCTGCCCGCGGCGTTCGACGCGATCCTCGCGCTGTGCGCCCGCCGCGGCGCGGCGCTGGTGTCCGGGACCACAGGCCTCGCCGCGCAGCAGCGCGCCGCGCTGCAGACCGCGGCGCGCGACATTCCGGTCTTGTGGTCGGCGAATTTCAGCCTCGGCGTGGCCGTCCTCGACGAACTGGTGGAACGCGCCGCGGCGGCGCTGAAGGCCTGGGACTGCGACATCGTCGAAGCCCACCACACCCGCAAGCTCGATGCGCCATCGGGCACGGCGCTCGCGCTTGGGGCCGCCGCCGAGCGCGGTGGCGCCGATCCGCGCTACGCCAGCCTGCGCGCCGGCGACATCGTCGGCGAACATCTCGTTCAGTTCGCCGGGCCGGGCGAACGGATCGAGCTCATCCACCGCGCCACCAATCGCGACATCTTCGCCCGCGGCGCACTGCATGCCGCTGCGGCGCTGCCCGGCCGGACGCCGGGGAGCTACCGTCTGCGCGATCTGCTCGGGACGCCCGAAGAGAACGTCTGACGAGCGCGCCGGGCGAGCGCGCCCGACGCGACGCGCAAATTCCGCTGGCGGAGGCGGGCGCTCGCCGGTAGAATTCCGGCTCGCCTCACATCAGAAGCCACGGGCCGGTGACAGACCCCGCCCGGGGCTTCGTGCAACCTGAAGCAGCCCAAGCAAAGGCGAACTCCGTGACCGAAACCGCAATCCTTGTCCTCGAAGACGGCACCGTATTCGAGGGCGA
>CAMLLG010000041.1 GCA_946480825.1 uncultured Lysobacteraceae bacterium | reverse complement strand
GCGGGCGACGCAGCATGTCGGCGAACAGCGCGACCGACGGATCGAGGTTCTGCTTCAGCGCCGACAGACCGGCGGTGGCGCCGTCGAGGCTGGCGCCGGCGCCGAGGTTCGCGCCCAGCGATTCGGCGCGATTGCCGAAGGCGATGGCGTCGTAGTCGCCGGCGCCTTCGTCCAGCATGCCCATCGCGAAGCTGGAGGTGCCGAGCTTGCCGCCCTTGTCCGCGACGAAGCCGCCGCCGAAGAGATAGCTCATCTGCACGACCGGCAGGCCTTTGCGCTCGGCCAGGATCACGCGGGTGCCGTTGCTCAGGGTGGCGCGCTGCAGCGACGGGAACTTCAGTTGCGGGAATTCGTTGGTCGTCGGCACGCCGGCGCTGCGGTCGACGCCGCTGGGTTTCGTTCTGTATTTGCGATCGACCGGCGGCAGCGTGAGCGCCGTCGGAGTGACCGCGGGCTCTTCGGCCAGCGGCTTGCGCTCGCCGGGCGTCACCAGCAACGTGTGGCTGCCCTTGCCCGCGCCCAACCAGGCGTTGCCGGTGGCCTTGAGCTGGGCGACGGTGGCGGTGTTGATCGTCTTCAGACTGGTGCGGAAGCAGCCCGGGTTGCCGGTGTAGACGGTGCACTCGGCGAGCACGTCGGCCTTGCCGCCGAAGCCGCCGATGCGTTCGACGCCGCGGATGAAGCCGGCCTTGAACACGGTGCGGGCCTGGTCCAGTTCGGTCTGGGTCGGGCCTTCGCTCAGCAGTTTCTTCAGCTCTTCGTCGATCGCGGCCTCGACCTTCGCCGGGTCCACGCCCTGCTTCACCGTGGCGCTGATCATGAAGGTGGAGCCGAGCTGCGAGTAGTCGGCGCTGGCGCTGACGCTGTCGACCAGCTTGTCGTTGAAGAACAGGCGCTGGTCCAGGCGCGAGGCGCGGCTGCCGCCGAGCACCTGCGCCAGCAGCTGCAGGCGATCGATGTCGACGGTGCCGACCTGGGCCACGTTCCAGAGGCGATAGATGCGGGCCTGCGGCACCTTGTCGGTGATCGAGGAGCGGCTGTCGGCGGTCAGCGGCGACACGTCGACCTTCGGCTGCGCCATCGTCGGCGACGCCGGGATGTGGCCGAAGTACTTGGCGACCTTCTCTTTCGCGGTGGCGACATCGATATCGCCGGCGAGCACCAGCACCGCGTTGTTCGGGCCGTACCAGGTACGGAACCAGTTCTTGACGTCGTCGAGGGTCGCGGCGTTCAGATCCGCCATCGAGCCGATCACGCTGTGGTGATAGGGATGGCCCTTGGGATACATGGCCTTGCCGAGCAGTTCCCAGACCTGGCCGTAGGGCTGGTTCTCGCCCTGACGCTTCTCGTTCTGGACCACGCCGCGCTGTTCGTCGAGCGTGGCCTGGTCGATCGCGCCGAGCAGATGGCCCATGCGGTCGGATTCCATCCACAGCGCCATGTCCAGCGCGGTGGTCGGCACGTTCTGGAAGTAATTGGTGCGGTCCTGGTTGGTGGTGCCGTTCTGGTCGGTGGCGCCGACCAGTTCGAAGGGTTCGAAGAACTCCCCGGGATGATTTTCGGACCCGTTGAACATGAGGTGCTCGAACAGATGCGCGAACCCGGTGCGGCCCGCGGGCTCGTCCTTGCTGCCGACGTGGTACCAGATGTTCACCGCCACGATCGGCGCCTTGCGGTCGGTGTGCACGATCACGCGCAGGCCGTTGGGCAGGGTGAACTGCTGATAGGGAATGTCGACATCGGCGCTGCGCGCCGGCTTGGCGGCCTGGGCATCGAGCGGCACCAGCGACAGGGTGCCGCCGAGCGCGAAGGTCAGCGAAAGCGCGAGCAGACCGAACTTGAGCGCGGGCCGGCGCGAACGGGCGAGGGACATGCGGGACTCCTGAAAACGGTGATGAATGGACGGCGTGTGGGCGGTCCGGGAACGAGGGCCGATGCGCGGTTCGACAGCGCCCGGCCGGCGTTGCATGCTAGCCCTGCCCCCCGGGCATGGCACTAGGCCACAAGTCCCGCCCGCTCCGCCGACCGCACGGAGGCCCCATGCATCCGCCCCGCACCGCCCTGCACGCCCTCGTCACCGGCGCCAATCGCGGCATCGGCCTGGCCTTCGTCCGCCGGCTGCTCGGTCGCGGCGACCGCGTGGTCGCCGCCTGCCGCCATCCCGGCAAGGCCAGCGCCCTGAACACCCTCGCCGGCGAATACCCCGGCCGCCTGCACGTATTGCCGCTGGACGTGGGCCAGGAAAAATCCCGCGCCGAGCTGGCGCGCGAACTGCCGCTGGTCTGGGGCGGGGACGACGGCGATCGGATCGACCTGCTGGTGAACAACGCCGGCGTCCTGCACTCCGGCGAACGCTTCGGCACGCTGAGCCAGGCGACGCTGGAGGACACGCTCCGGATCAATGTCGCCGGGCCGTTGCTGTTGACCCAGGCGCTGGCATCGCGACTGGCCGACGGCGGCGTGGTCGCGAACCTGTCGTCGAACCTGGGCTCGATCGCCGGGGTCGCCGACTTCCGCCACCCGAGCTACTGCATCAGCAAGGCGGCGCTGAACATGGCGACCGCACAACTGGCGCAGGCGCTGAAACCCCGCGGCATCCGCGTGGTCGCGCTGCATCCGGGCTGGGTGCAGACCGACATGGGCGGCGACGGCGCGCAGATTCCGGTGGAGACCTCGGTGGCCGGGCTGCTGGAGGCGATCGATGCGCTGGGGCCCGACGACACCGGCGTCTACCGCGACTGGCGCGGGCGGACGATGGACTGGTGAAGGTCCCGCCACATCCCGATGCCGGCTGAGCGCCGCCACCGGGAATGACGACCGGCACGCTCGGGGCCGCGATCGGCGGGCTTTACTGCATCCTCCTCCCCCGATCGCCGAGGTCCGCATGCGCCGCCTAGTCCTGTCGCTGCTCGCCGCCGCCCTCGCCGGCTGCGGCACGGTCGAATACCGCGATACCAACGCCGCGGTCGATGCCGATCCGCTGTGCACCAGCCGTCCCGATCGGCCCGGCGAACCGGTCGCCAAACGCTGCGAACGGGAAACCGGCGGCAAGATCACCTTCGGCGAATCCAAAGGCGAACCGCTCGATCTAAGCGGCGCTTCGCGCAAGGGCGACGATCCGCGCTGAGCCGGGTCGCGGCCGCGCATCCGGACGCACGCGATGCCCGTAAGATCGGGCATGGCCCCGCATCTCTGTCTGCTGCTCTGTCTGATCGCCCTGCCCGTGCAGGCCTCGATGGTCGCGCTGGAAGCCGACGCCCGCGATCCCGACGGCGACCGCCTGCTCTATCGCGAGTCGCACCTGCTCCGCCGCGACGGCGACCGGCCGGTCGAACGTCTGGTGCTGTACCGGTGCCCCAACGGCGTCGTCTTCGCGCGCAAGCGCGTGGACTATCGCCAGTCCGTACTCGCGCCCGCCTTCGAGATGGAAGATGCGCGCGGTTATCGCGAAGGTCTGCGGCGCGAAGGCGGCCGTACCCTGGTGTGGAGCGGCGGCGATGCGCCGAAACCGCTCGGCGCGACCAGAACCCCGCTGGTGGCCGACGCCGGCTTCGACGAATTCCTGCGCCAGCGCTGGCCGCAGCTGACCGCGGGCCAGCCGCAAGCGCTGTCGTTCGCGGTGCCGGCCTTCGGCCGCAGTCTGCCGTTCAAGGTCCGCAGCGTCGGCGCGCGCGAGCAGGGCGGCGACCGCGTGCATCGCTTCGAACTGCGCCTCGACGGCCTGCTCGGCGTGGTCGCCTCGGGCATCCGGGTGGAATACGGCGCCGACGACCAGCGTCTGCGTCGCTTCACCGGGTTGACCAACATCCGCGACGCGCGCGGCAGCCAGATCGAAGCGCGCATCGACTTCCCGCAGGCGCCGCAGCCGGTGGACCCGCAACGCTGGCAGGCCGCCGCCACCCAGCCGCTCGCGCGCTGCACGCTGGGACGCTGAGCGTGCAGCGGCGACGAAGCGCGACGCACCCCGCGTCACGACAGGCAGCACAATAGGCGACATGTTCGACGTCATCCTCTATCAGCCCGAAATTCCGCCGAACACCGGCAACGTCATCCGCCTGTGCGCGAACACCGGCGCGCGACTGCATCTGATCCGCCCGCTCGGCTTCACCCTGGAAGACGCGCAACTGCGACGTGCGGGCCTGGACTATCACGAGTACGCCACGCTGCGGGTGCACGACACGCTGGACGCTGCGCTCGCCGCGATCGCGGAGACGAACGCCGCGTCGCCGCGTCTGTTCGCGCTGAGCACGCGCAACGCCACCCGTTACGACACGATCGCGTACGCGCCAGGCGATGCTTTCCTCTTCGGCCCGGAAACCCGCGGCCTGCCCGACGACGTGCTGGCCGCGATTCCCGATGGCCAGCGCCTGCGCCTGCCGATGCGCCCGGGCAATCGCAGCCTGAATCTGTCGAACGCGGTCGCGGTGACGGTGTTCGAAGCCTGGCGCCAGCAGGGCTTCGGCGAACCGGCACCGCAGCCATGACGCCAACCCATCCGCACAGGACACTCTCATGAGCAAGGTTCCCGAGCGCAGCGCCAAGGACTTCGATCCCGAAGTGCTGCGGCTGTTCGATCAGTACGTGCACGGCGCGATCGATCGCCGCGGATTTCTTCTCGGCGCCGCGCGATTCGCGGTGGGCGCCACCACCGCGGCCGGCCTGTTGGCCGCGCTCAGTCCGCAGTTCGCGGCCGCGCAGGAAGTCGCCGGGGACGACCCGCGGCTGTCGACGAGTTACATCGAATTCGATTCGCCGCAGGGCCATGGCAAGGGCCGCGGCTATCTGGCGAAACCGGCGAAGATCCGCCGCCCGCTGCCGGTGGTGCTGGTGGTACACGAGAATCGCGGACTCAACCCGCATATCGAAGACATCGCGCGGCGGCTCGCACTGGCGGACTTCATCGCCTTCGCTCCGGATGCGCTGTTCCCGCTCGGCGGCTATCCCGGCGAAGAAGACGCGGCGCGCGCGCTGTTCGCGAAACTCGATCAGAGCAAGACGCGCGAGGATTTCATCGCCGCGGCCGGCATGTTGCGCGGGATCGCCGACGGCAACGGGCGGTTGGGCGTGGTCGGTTTCTGCTACGGCGGCGCGATCGCGAATCTTCTCGCCACGCGCCTGCCGGATCTGGAAGCGGCGGTGCCGTTCTACGGCAGCGCGCCCGCGCTGGACGAAGTCCCGAAGATCCGCGCGGAGTTGCTGGTGGTGCTGGCGGACAACGACGAGCGCATCAACGCCGGCTGGCCGGCCTACGAGGCGGCACTGAAGGCGGCGGCCGTGCGCTACAGCCTGCTGCGTCCGCCGGGCACCCAGCACGGTTTCAACAACAACACCACACCGCGATTCGACGCCGATGCCGCGCGCGACGCGTGGTCGCGCACGTTGGCGCTGTTCGAACGCACGCTGCGCGAGAAGGGCAAACCCCGCAGGCACGGCGGCTGAGCGCCTGCTGGAATATCGGCGAGGCGTCTCTCGATCAGATGGAAGTGGGCGACAATCCGCGTTTGTCGAATCGGGCAACACCCTGTGGGAACGACGCAAGTCCCGACCGCTTACAGGCTTTCAACAGCCGAAGGCTGGTCAAGACTGTCCGTAGATCGTCGCGACTTGCGTCGCTTTTACAAGGGCTCCGGTGACGGCTCGGACCCCTCGACCGATGTCATCGGACCAGACGGGCTCCGAGAGCAACCGACCTTCGGTGGTGCATGTGAACGAAGGCCCTTGCGGGCCTCCGTACGCCGCGGAACCACGGCGTCGCGTGCCGTGTGACCGCGCAGGGTCACTTCTTCGGCTTGGTCGGCGACGGCTGGCCGTTCACCGCCAGATAGGTCTTGTATTCGTCGCCCGTCAGGGCACCGTCGGCGTTGGCATCGGCCTTGTCGAACACGGCCTGCAGCGACGGGATGGACGCGGCCTCGGTCTTGCTGAGGTTGCCGTCCTTGTCGGTGTCGAGATCGGACCAGGATTTCTTCTGCGGCGCGGCCGCATCGGCGGGCGTGCCCTGCGCGCTCTGCGGGGCGGTGTTCTGCGGGACGGTGGTCTGCTGCGCGGTTTCGGTTTCGCTCTTCGGCGGCTCGCTGGTCTGCGCCGCGGCGGTGGAGGCGGCGAAGATCGCGGCAAAGGCCACGCTCAGGCCGGGAAGGATGAGGTCGGAACGCTTGTGCATGTCGGTGACTCCGCAATGGCTAGGGAAAGATCGATGCCGCGTCTCGGCATCCATCGGGGTCCACCATGCGAATTCGCGGATGAATCGAATCCATGCCGCGAACGTGAACGCAACACGGTCTTAACCCGCTCGACGATGGCTCGCGCTAGGCGCGCGTCGTCACGTACGTAACGACGGGCTTCGCGCGGAACAAACTGAATGCCGTGGCCGCGGGACACGGCTGAACGCTACACAACCTTCACGAATCCGATGCGACGATTTCGGCATCGCGCGCATCATGCAGCGACGACGCGACTCGGAACCTGTCCGAAATGTTTCGAAGCATCGATCGAGCGGTCCGATGTGTCACCGGAGGCCCCGTGAGAAATCGGGCCGTCCTCACGATGCCATCGGAACATTCCTGCTCGAACGGGCTCTCAAGCCTCGGCCAACGCGCGCACGAGTTCTTCGCGCGTCGTCGGGCGCACCGCGCGGGCGCGTTCTTCGCCGTCGCGCAGCACCAGCACGCTCGGCCACAGCTTGACGCGATAGGAACGCCCGAGCGGACGCCCGGGACCGTCCTCGATCTTGAGATGGCGCACGTCGTCGCGACCGGCGAGCACCGCTTCGATCAGCGGCTGCGCGCCGATGCAGTGCGGGCACCACGGCGCGCCAAACTCCAGCACGGTGATGCCCGACAGCGCATCGACTTCGCCGCGCGAGGGTTCGTGGTCGGCGTAGGCGGCGGTGTAAGTCACGGTTCTCCCCGCGCGGCGTCAGAGCACATGCGATGCGGTCGTCCGCAGATGCTGCGGCTCTTCCTTGATCGGAGACGGATGATCCGCCAGCAACTGCGCGGTCACTTCCATCGGCTGATGCTTGAACCGGTCGATCGGCACCCAGGCCTTGCCGGTGTCCTCATCGAGCGGACCCTGCACCGCGAACAGGATGGGATGCCGGCCGGTCTCGTTGAACGTCACCACATGATCGACCTGGTTGAGCCCGCCCTGGCGCGCGAAGGACACCAGCGACATCGCCAGGTTCTCGCGCTGTTTGTCGGTGAGCGGGCCGGTCTCCGCGGGATCGAGTTTGCCGATTTCGCCGACGATCTTCTGATACATCTCGAAATCGCGCCCCTGCAGGTTGAGCAGCGCGGCCTCGCGCGGGTCGATCGTCGCGGGATCGACGGCGGGTTTGTCGCGCTTGGTGACCGGCTCCGATACGTTGCCGTCGTCCAGGCTGGGCTTCGGCGCATCTTCGTCGCTGCGCCCGCGCTTCTTGAGATTGATCTGCGGCGCATCGTCCTCGTACTGGATCGGCGCTTCGTCGTCGTCCTCGACGACCGGCCTGGGCTCCGGGGTGGCGTATTCGTAATCGTCGAACACCGGATCGTACAGCTGACCGTCGAGGCCGACTTCCCATTCGTGGGAACTGTTGGCGGAGCGCGACATCAGCCGCAGATTGTCCGGATCGTTGTACAGATCCATCACCTGCGCCTTGGTGATCGGCGGCACCGCGTCCAGACCCAGCAACTCCGCCTGTTCGCGCTGCAGCCGATTCTGCTCCAGCATCTCGCCGAGCTTTTCGGCGAAGGTGATCTTGTGATCGATGTCGAGGCCGCCCATCGTCACGAACTGTCCGGTCGCGGCGCACTTGAACAACTGCACGGAATGATCGCGACTGCGATCGTCCGGATAATCGGGGTCGGGAACCGTCACGTCGCCGGCGTAGGCTTCCTTCAGCGCGTGCTGCAACCAGACCTTCTTGATGCCGGGATCGAAGTTGAGACCTTCGCGATCGACGCCCCTGGTCCACTCCGCTTCCGTGGTCTTCTTGTTGCGGGTGGTGCCATCGGTGGCGACGTCGTAGGCCGGATACTCCTTGTCGACGTCGAACCGCATCTTCTTCTGGACCCAGTCGCGCCACTCCGGCGAGTCGGCGCCGTGTTCGTCGATGATCTTGTCGGCGGGCGTGCGCGAGCGGTTGTAGGTGGCGGACACCATGCGCAGGTTGTCGACGTCGTTGTAGCACAGCATCGCGTCGCTCTTGGACCATCCTTCGAGGTCATGGAAATGTTGCAGCCACGGCTGCTTGTGGTCGACGTCCAGGGCTTCGGCCGAATTCCAGGTCCGGGTCCGTTCGTCGAAGAACAGCAGCAGCTTCTTGTCTTCGATGGTCTCTTCGGCACTGCGCATGTTGCCGGGGATCCCGACCCATTCGTTGCGCATGTAATCGACGGTGGAGTCGTAGAAGCTCAGACCGGTGCGGCCCTTGGTCTGCTTCCACTGGTTGTCGTAGCCCTCGCCGTGCTGTGTCGGCTGCAACTCGTCGGTGTGCGCGATCTTGACGGTGTAGCCACTCAACAGTTCGATGTCATCCGTGGGCATGGTCCTTTCCTCGTCGGTACTGGATGGGGCACTCGCTCGTCGCGAGCGGTCGGAGCCTGGCGGCAACCCGAAGGTACGCAATGTACATCCTGAGACCCGGCCCTGGCATATGCCGACGGGTTCATCCGATGTCGTGACGAACCTGCGCGGCATCGCCGAGGAGCGGTGCGGGCGAAGTCCGCGCGATGGGTTCACCGACAGCGATGCGGTTCGGCATCAACCTCTGAACTGGCCGCCCTCGATGCCTTCGCGCCAGCGCGACGGGTCCGGACGCCAGTCGCCGCGGCCCAGCATCGCGATCACCAGATGCTCCAGCGGATGTCCCAGCCAGTCTTCGGCGGACAGGCCGGCGTCACGGCGATCGGCGTCCACGACGAAGGCGCGGAAGGCGTCCTCCGCGCGCGCCGCGGTGGCGACGATCCGCTTGGCCAGATCGTAGGACAGCAGGTTGCCGTCGTCCGCGCGCAAGAAGGATTTCCCCGACCAGAATTCCTGGATGGTCTCTTCGTTCCAGAACGCGGCATGCTTGGCCCGGATCTCCTCCGGACGATAGAGCGCGTAACCCGGATCGCCCAGGCGCGGGAACAACGCATGCTCGGTGTTCACCGCCAGGCCTTCGTTGAGCCAGGCGGGAATCGGCAGGTGCGACAACAGGCAATGGGTCAGCTCGTGGGCGATGGTCGGCTGCATCTCTTCCATGCCACCCTCGTACAGCGCGAAATGCCCGTAACCGCCATGCACGAACATGCCCGAGGACATCGCGTATTCGCCGCCGTCGTCCGGGTAGTAATGACTGACGTAGTCGTAATACGTGTCTTCGTCGGCGAACACCATGACCACATGCTTGCCGTCGCTGCGCGCGACCGCGATCCCGTCGAGATTGCGCACGATCCGTCGCCGCACCGACTGGCAGAACTGCAGGAACACCTCGACTGGGCGGTCGTCGAGCGCGGACAACAGCAGGAAGTCCATCGACGCATGGATCCGGTATCTCCCGCCGAGCCGAGCCGCCATCGCCTGCAGCCAATGGCCGGCGACGGCGGTACGGAACGCGTCGCGTCCGGCGGGCGATGCATCCGCATCCGAGGGCATCTCGATCGCGTCCCACACCGGCAGCGGCAGGCGCGTGTCGTCGTACCAGTGCATGTCCACCGGCGCGAATCCATCCGCGAGCGCCGCGGTGGCCGGCGTCGCCCCACCGCCGAATAGTTTCCGCAGGCGACTCAGCATGTGGCGCCCTCTGGACACCGCTCGTCAGGTTCCGGTTGCGTGCTTCGATCGTTCATGGCATCCCCTGCCACAGACTCCGCGCACACAGCATCACAACCTCCGCAGGAGGTCAATCGACCCTTCGCTGAAACAACCCCGCAGGCATCAGGTGTCCTGCGCGAAGCAGGCGAATGCCGGAGAAGATGCTGCGATCGGCGGGCCTACCGTTTCGATCCGCCGAGACGCACGCAGGCCAGATCGCATCGCCGCTTCACCGGCGGAGGCACAGGCGACGTCGCCGACGGACGCGGACGCAGCAGCGGCGACGCGCCCGGCAACGCGAACGGCCCGATCAGGCTGTCGATGTCCACTTCCTCCAGCGCGCCGATGTCCACGGTGAAGAAGCCCTGCGGGATCCGCGCCCGCCGGTCGCCGACCGCGAGCTTGGTCCGCAGCGGCGGATCGTAGGTCACCTGCGGCAAGGGCCACGGCATCGGGAACGTCGCCGGAGACGGCGGCCGGTTGCTGCCGGCATTGCGCAGCGGACTGCCCGCGAGCGGGCGCAGATTGCGCGCGGCGATGTCGCGGAAGCCCGGATTGGTGCCGGTCGCGGTGGCGGCCCACTCCGGCGGCACGAAGGTCGCATTGGGTTGCACCCAGTTGCGAGTGCCGGCCACCCGGCGCGCGCCGCTCCAGGGCGCGGTCGAGAACGGCGCGCACACCGGCGCGTCGGCGGACGTGTTCTCGCGCAGGATCGCAGGCGCCGCGCCCCCGGTCTGGTAAATCGCGTTGTTGTGCATTTCCACGCTGCCCGCGCCGAGCTGCACGTACACCGCGGTGGCGCTGCCGGGCCGGTCGAACAGGATGGTGTTGCCGACCATGCGCACGCGGCCGTCGCTGCTGCCGTTGAGGTCGCCGCCGATGCGGATCGCGTGCGGCCAACTGGTCGAGGTGTGGACGATGACGTTGTTCAGCAGTTCGGCGTCCTCGCGCCGGGTGCCGCGCGTCCAGCCGCTGGCCTGGGTCTCGCAGTCCGGGCCGATCAGTTCGATCTCCTGATAGACCGATCCCTCGAACCAGTTGGAATGGATTTCCGCGCGCTCATGCCGGTTCTTCAGCAGATTGCCGCCGTTGCCGTCGTGCACGTAGTTGTAGCGCATGCGGAACACCGCGCCCGGATAGGCCATCTCGTCGGACTGCATGTAGATCGGGTGTCGCGTGCTGCCGGACCCGGCGTCGTGGATCTCGCTGTATTCCAGCGTGAACGAGCCGGAGTTGAGATCCGCGCCGAGGATGCCGTGGCCCGGACAGGCGTGAATGACGGCGTCGCGCACGGTGATGTCGTGGGCTTCGCTGAAGACGCAGGTGCTGCTGCCGCCGCGCACCTCGAACCCCTCGAACACCACGTGGTTCGAGCGCTGGAACTTGATCGTGTGGACGCCGCCCTGCAGCACCGGGCGTGCGGCACCGGCGACCCGGCGCCAACGGATGATCACCGGATTGTCGGGCGTGCCGCCGTCGTTCTCGCCGACCACCGCGCTGCCGTAGGTGGCGTTGCCGTCGACTTCGACGATGTCCCCCGGCGCCAGATCCCGCTCGCCGAACAGGATGGCCAACTGGGTGTAGTCGCGGCCGCTGGGGCCGACGGTCCAGGTGCGGGCCTCGGCGGCGACGGGCGACAGCGCGAGGGAGATCGACACGAGCGGGAGAACGAGGCGCTTGGACACGGGAGGCTCCTGAATTGGGACGATGACCGCACCGGTGCGCCCCCCGCGTCACCGGCGACCAGCATGGCACATGCCGCGGACACGTCCGTGAAAACGATCACAGCGAAACCATCGCGGACATCGGTCTCGGCGTATGCTGGCGCGGTCCGCCCGGGGACGACGCGTCGCGGGATGCCGATGAGCGATCAACGATGAACGACCTGCACGGGACACCGCCGACGACGACCGCCGAGCCGGCGTATCGGCTCGACTGCACGGTCGACGGCGACATTCTCAAGGCGCGGGTCGAGGGCGACGTCGACGCGCAGCCGGTGCGGGTGGCGTACTGGCGCGAGATCGTGCGCACCGCGCACGCGCGGCAGTGTCGCAAACTGCTGGTGATCGATCGCAAGAAGGGCCGCCCGGCCACGCCGGAAGAACTGGCCGAACTCGCGCATGCCTTCCGCGATCTGGCCGACGCGTTCGAGCGCATCGCGGTGGTGGAACCGACCGCCGAATTCATGTCGGCGGTCGAACACGGGGAGATCCTCGCCCGCTCGCAGGGCATCAACGTCCGGATCTTCGCCGATGCCGCGACCGCGGAACGCTGGATCCATTTCGGCTCGGCCGACGACTGAAACCTCGAGCGCGTCAGAAATGTCGCGACGGTTGCCGACCGGTCTGGCCCGGATCGTTCGGCGGCGGCAACTGCACGTCGACGGTCTGCGACCGCTGGCTGTTGAGCGACTGCTGTTGCACCTGCTCGCGATGATGCGCCATCAATTCCAGCGCACCCGTGTTCGCGGTCACCGAGCGGTTCTTCAGCCCCTCCTCGATCGAAAGCCAGGTCATCTGCGGCGCGGACATGCTGCCGCCGTCGAACGACAGCTTGACCGAAGGCTTGCCGTGGTCGTCGAAGCCCTGGACGCGATCGATGCCGGTCATGCCGTGATGCTTGGCCATCACCACCAGCGACGAGGCCATGGTCTCGCGCTGCTCGGCGTTGAACACCCGCTGCTGCGGATCGAGTCCGGCCAGATCGGACACGATCTTCAGGTACATCGGATGGTCGGTATGGCTGGAATGATTGAGCAGCGGACCGATCGGCGGCGGCATGCCCTGCTGCAGGTCCTGCGGCGGCGGCTGCTTCGACGGCGCATGGGTCCGCGCCCAATGCTGTTCGGTCATCATCTGCTGTCCCACCCGCAGTTCGACGATCGCCTCGCGCAGGCGCTGCTGCACCTGCGGATCCATCGGGCCGCTCTTCTCGATGAAGCCGTCGAACTCGCCGCCGATCTTCGGGGCGACCTTGTCGCGATAGCCGCCGTCCTGGACGATTTCCCATTCGTGCGAGCTGTTGGCGCTGCGCCCGACCAGGCGCAGGTTGCTGGTGTCGTTGTAGGCGTTGAGGGCATCGGCCTTGCTCACTCCGTTCGGATGCAGTTCGAGCATCTTCTTGTTGAGCTGTTCGAACGGCACCACGTGATCGATGTCGAAGGCGTCGCGGGTCACGAGTTGGCCGGTCGCGGCGCAGCGGAACAGCGGCACTTGCCACCGGGTCCCGCCGTCGTCGCTGGCGATGTTGACGCTGCCGGCGTACTGCCGCTTCAGCTCGCTCTCGAACCACTGCTCGACCACCCTCTTGTCGAACTTCAGTTCGGAGCGGGTGTTCTCTTCGGTCCAGGTCTGGTTGAGCGTGGTCCTGGTGCGCCGCGCGCCGTCGGTTTCGGGATCGAAATCGCGGATCTGGATGCTGTTGTCGAACGCGAACCGTTCGTTGACCCACTGTTTCCACTGCGGCGAATCCTGCCCGTACTGCCGCAGCAGATCGTCGGCGCTATCGCGGGCGCGGTTGTGCACCGACGGCAGCATGCGCAGGTTGCCGACGTCGTTGTAGGCCATCAGCGCATCGGCGCCGTTGTTCACGCCGAGACCGCTCAGATGCTGCTTCCACGGCGTCCTGTGGTCGATGTCGAGCGCGTCGGTGGTATGCCAGGTGTCGGTGGCGGGGCTGTGGAACAGCAGCACCTGTTTGCCGCCGAGATCGGCATGCACGGTGCGCATGTTCTGGGTGGCCCAGTCGTTGCGCATGTACTCGACGGTCGAATCGTAGAACCGCATCTCCTTGCGCGGACTGCGTTCGTTCCAGGGCTTCGACTGCAGGTCCAGGCCATGGTCCGGCGGCGTCAGATCTTCCCAGCTCGCCAGATGGACCTTGTTGCCGTTACCGAGGGTTTTCTCGCTCACGCCGCCCATCACGCCACTCCTTCGCCCTGCGGTGGATCGGTCGCGACGCGACCGGCCACACAGTGTGCGGCTGCGGTTGCGGCCCCGCAACCGCGGGCGGTGCGACGTCGACCTGCATGCGTCCGCGGGGATGCGTCGGGCACATGCGCGGCATGCGCCCCGCCCGGCTATGCTGCGGAACGACGCGGACTTCGATGGACACAGGGGACGACAGGATGAACGCAACGACGACGCCGGGCGTCGACATCGGCAACGCTTTCCCGGGCGATATCGTCGCGGTCGCGACCGCCGTCCCCGCCTTCATCGGTTACACCGCGCAGGCGCTCGAGGACGGCAGGGACCGCACGCACGTGCCGGTGAAGATCGGATCGATGGCGGAATTCGACGCGATCTTCACCGGCCCGCCCGGCACCCGGCCGCAGACGCCGCGGTATCGGGTGCAGGTGCTGACGTCGCCGCTCGCGAACGGCACGGATACGGACGTGGTCGGCATCGTGACCTGCACGATCGAGCCCGATCCGGGCACCGTGTACTGGCTGCGCGACAGCGTGCGGATGTTCTTCGAGAACGGCGGCACGTCGGCGCGGATCGTGTCCGCCGGCCCATTCGGTGCCGCCACGGGCCATGCGGCGACGCCGGGCGCCACCTTCATCAATCCGAACGTGCGGCTCGCCGATCTGCAGGCCGCGCTCGCAGCGTTGAACGCGAGCGCCGACGTCACGCTGTACGTCGTGCCGGAAGCGACGCTGCTGCCCGACGCCGACGCGTCCGCGCTGACGCAGGCGCTGCTCGCGCAGAGCGCCGCGTTGCGCACCGGCATGACGCTGATCGACGTGAAAGGCGGCCTGCGGCCGGACCCGCAGACCTGGCCGCAGGACATCGCCGCCTTCCGCCGGTCGACCGGCGATGTCGGCCTCGATGTCGGCGCGGCCTATTACCCGTTCCTGGTCACGACCCTGCGCAGCGGCGCCCTCGATTACACCGATCTGGACGACGGCGACGCGCGTTCGCTGCTGCCGATACTGAGCCCCGTGGACATGCCGAATCCGGCGGCGGCGCAGCTGCTGCAGTCGATCGCCGACGGCACCGCAGCCGATGTCGCACGGAATCATCGGGCGCTGCTGGCCGCCAGCCCGGCCTACGCCGCGCTGATCGGCATCGCGGAACGCAAGGCAGGCACCCTGCCGCCCGCCGGCGCGGTGGCCGGACTCTTCGCGCAGGTCGATGCCGACGCCGGCGTGTGGACCGCGCCGGCCAACGTCGCGCCGGCGTCGGTGACCGACCTGACCCTGCGGCTCGACGACCGGGATCAGGGCGGGCTCAACGTCGATGCCGAGAGCGGAAAATCGATCAATGCCTTCCGCCTTTTCGCCGGCCAGGGCGCGGTGTTGTGGGGCGCACGCACGCTCGACGGCAACAGCCAGGACTGGCGCTACATCTCCGTCCGGCGTACGACGCACATGATCGAGCAGTCGATCCGCGCATGGTTGCGCACGCGCGCGTTCGCCGCGAACGACGCCAACACCTGGGGCCATGCGAAAAGCGCCATCGAACGATTCCTCACCGGCCTCTGGCAAGCGGGCGGACTGCAGGGCGCGAAGGCCGGCGATGGGTTCTCGGTGCAGGTCGGACTCGGCACCACGATGACCGCCGACGATCTGCTCGACGGCGTCCTTCGCATCAACGTGATGGTGGCGATCGTGCATCCGGCGGAATTCATCGCCATCACCATCGAGCAGCCGCTCGCCGGCGGGTGAAGACACCTGCTCGGCGGATCTCAGTGGATCATCGCCGACGTGGTCTGCTGCTGCGTCGTCGGCTGCACCTGCATCGTGGCCTGCTGGGCCGCGAGCTGGCGCGCCTGATCCATGGCATGGGTGCTGTAGTCCACCGGCGTCAGCGCGCCGCGCGAGACGTTGGTCGCGGCCATCTGATTGGTGGGGTCGGACGGGTTCTGCAGATTGCCCTGCAGCGCGATCACGCTGGTCTTGTCCTGGTTCATCATCACGCCGTCGATGTGGGTCAGCCCGTGCTTGCGCGCGTCCAGCACCACCGCCGCGGCGAGATTGTCGCGATAGCCGTCCTGCGGCAGCGTGCGCCGCTCCGGGTCGACGCGGTCGATCCAGTCGCGGACGGTCTTGAAATCGGCGTGATCGGGATGCGCGGGATTGCTCATCATCGCCGGCTTCGCCTGGCCCGTCGGCGTGGGGTATTCGAAATCGAGAATGCCCTTGTCGCGCAGATCCAGCGCCTGGCCCATGACGAAACGCTGGTTCTCGCGCATTTCCTGCAGCGCCTGCTGCAGCATCGGCCCATGCGGCTTGGGCATCACCGCGATCACGTCCGAATTCTGCTCCAGCGTGCGATCGATGGCGTCCGACATCGACAGCGCGGCATAGGCCCCGTTCCTCGGCGGGTCGCCCATCACGGCCAGAAGTTCCTGGTTTTTCGGATTGAAGACGACCTCGTCGATGCGGTCCATGCCTTTGGCCACCGCGCTCTGCACCAGCGACGATGCCGCGTTCTCGCGTTCGAGATGGGTGATGCCGGAACTGTCCGGCGCGATCGTCTCGATTTCCGACAGCGCCTTCTTGTACATGGCGTAGTTCGGGTGGTCGGGCTCGTTCATCCGCAGCGGCTGCAGCGTGTCGTCGAACATGCCGCGGGTGTCGTCGGCGCCGAAATCGATGTCGCTGTCGTATTCGCCGCGCGCCCCCAGCTCCCATTCGTGCGAGGAATTCGCGCTGCGATTGACCAGGCGCAGATTGTCGACGTCGTTGTAGGCGTCCAGCGCCTCGGCCTTGGTGATCTTGCCGTCGATGCTCTGGTCGCACAGATCCTTCAGCACTTCGGAGAACGGATGCTTGTGGTCGATGTCGAACGCATCGCGGGTGACGAGCTGCTGGGTGGCCGGGCAGCGGAACAGCGGCACGCTGTAGTCCTTGCTGTTGGCTTCGTCGTGGATGGTCACCGTGGCGACGTGGATCTTCGACAATTCGTGCTCCATCCAGACGCTCTTGACCCGGGTATCGAAGCTCAGGCCCTTGCGGCCGTCGTCGACGGTCCATTCGGTGTCGCGGGTCGAGGCGCGGCGGACCACGGCATCGCTGTCGGGATCGAACGCGCGATGGGTCGTCCCGGGATCGAAGTCGATGTTCTCCTTCCGCCACTTCCGGAATTGCGTGGAATCGAGTCCGTGATCTTCGATCAGCCCATCGAGCTTGTCGCGCGAGCGGTTGTGCACCGACGGCAGCAGGCGCAGGTTGTCGACGTCGTTGTACGCCATCTGCGCATCGGCCTGATTGGTGACGCCCTTCGCCACCAGATGCTTCTTCCACTCCGCGGCGTGGTCGATGTCCAGCGCTTCGGCGGTGTGCCAGGTGTCGGTGGCCTTGCTGTGGAACAACAACAGGTCCTTGTGCTCCACCGAATCGACGGTCATGCCGAAACCATGGTCGGTACTGACCGGTTGCTCCACCCGCACCATCGTCGGGCTCATGTTCGCCTGCGCCCAGTCGTTGCGCATGTACTGCACGGTGGACTCGTAGAACGCCAAGCCATCGCGCGGCATGCCGGCGTTCCAGGGCTTGTTGCGCATGTCGACACCGTGCGTCGGCGGACTCTGATCTTCCCAGGACGCCAGCGTGACCTGACCGCCGCCGACGAGTGTCCGTGTTTCGAATCCCATGTCCCGCTCCTGGTGTGAGTTGCGCCCGATATCGTCGCTGGAGAACGCGGAATTCGCGCCGTTCCGGCCGCGGGCCGGATCCGCAGCCTCAGTCGTCCTGCGCCGGATTGAGCCGATGCGCGTCTTCGACGTAGGCATCCATGCGTTCGACGACGCGCGCGATGTCCGCCTGCCCGGCGGGAAACTCCATCGAACCGCCCAGATAGACGAGCCTTCCCCGCATCAGGCTGATCGATATCACCCGCACCATCTCGACCTCGTACACCTCGCCCGCGATGGTCTGCCGGCTCGGCAGCACGAGATACATGCGGACAGAGCGCGCATCTTCGCGATACACCACCTGTTCGCCCGGTTTCCCGGCCTCGTAGCGGATCTCCGCGCCGATGTGCGTCTGCAGCGCATCGTTGAGCAGATCGGCGCCCTTTTCGACATGCGGCGCGATGTCCTGTCGACGCAGGCCGGCGGCGATGTTGCTGCGCATGGAAGCCCAGGCCGCATCGGAGAAGGCGTCGTTCTCGAGGCTGCGCAGCGCATAGGTATCGATGGCGATGCCGTCGGCGTATTCCGAGGGATCCAGGGTGAGCGCGTCGACGTGCACCATCGCCTGCAGCAGCCGCATCTGCGGCGGCACCGAGTCCTCGATGATGGCCCGGAACTCCGCGGGCATCTCCTGCAGGCCGACATACCCCTCGGGACGCGGCAGCAGCATGGTCTTTCCGCCGACCTCGGCCGCGAACGGCCCCTTGTCGGGCGCCTTTCTTTCGAGGGTCTGCGCGGAGACCACCTCGGCGACCGCGACGGCGCTCGCCGCCTGCGCGGTCGTGGCGGCGAACATCAGGGCGAATATGCCGAGCGCGCGGGAGAGGGACATGAGGCATCCGGGGCGAGGAAGGAACGCATGTGCCGGACTCGGCACCGCGTCGCCGGATTGTAAGGCAGTCCGTTGCAGGACCGACGCAGAGCAGCCCGTCCTCGTCCTGAGCGCAGTGGCGCTGTCGCTAGAGCAACAGGCGCAGCAGGAGCCAGACCGGGACGCCGACGAAGAACAACAGGCGACCCACCGCCTCCGGCGTCGAGCGCACATGGACCGCACGCGCGTCGGCCGCAGGCCGGCGCAACAACAGCGACAGCACGACGCCCGCTTCGATGACGATGCGCAGCGCGGCCGCGAACAGCACCAGACCGATCGCCCACGACGCCCACCAGATCAGGAACGCGACGACGTAGGCCTGCAGCCCGTAGGTGTAGTACTCGCCGAACGGGCCTCCGAACGCGATCTGCTGATGCAGGCGGAACGCCGGAATCGCCGGCACCAGCGGAAACAGCACGAACTTCACCAGGGGGTGATCGATGCGCCAGCGCGGCGCGGCGGCGCGCGCGCGCAGAACCGCAGCGCCGATCCGCGTCTGCGCGGCTGCGGGGCGCACACCGGCGCGGACCAGCGCGTCGATCAGACCGGCGACATCGGCCAACGCGAGGCCGTGCGACCAGCGGCGCCCCGATCCGAGCCGCAGCCACGCCCCCGTCGTCGGCAACGGCAGCGTCCACGGCTCGACCGCCGCGATGTTCTCCAGCGGGATTTCGATGCGGCGCTCGCGCTGCTCCAGCACCAGCGCGTCGCCTTCGATGCGCATGGTGGCGGCGAACGCGCGGGCGATGCACCACGCGGCCGCCGACGGCGCCAGGAACAGGCCGGCGAAACGCCAGATCCGGGTCAGCGGATTGGACTGCGCGTCAGGCATCGCCAGCCATTCGATGCCCATCCACAGCAGGCTGCCCCAGGCGAACGCCTGCAGCAGTCCCGCCGCGATCCGCCAGGTGGACGTCAACACCACCGCATCGATCCGCGGATCCGCGGTCTGCCGTGCGGCATGCGGCGTCGCGGCGCGCATGGCGCGCCGGCGCAGGAATGCCATCGCGGGCGACACCGACAGCAACAACAGCAGCACGCACGCGGCGCGGCCGACCCAATCGCCCCAGGCCACCATCAGCGTCGCCGGCGGCTCGCCGATGGACGCCTCGCCGATCAGCAGCCTGCGTTCGCCCATCGCGGTGCGGGCGATCACCTCGCCGCGCGCGTCGATCGCGGCGCTGATGCCGTTGCTGGTCACGCGCAGCTGCGGCAGACGGGTTTCGATGCTGCGGAACGTGGCGACCGTGAGATGCAGGTTGGCGCCGGTGGGATGCGCGGTGAACCAGGAATCGTTCGACAGCCCGAGGATCACCCGCGCCCCGAGGCGCGCGCCGTCGATGCCGAGCCCGGTGTCGACATCGTCCAGGCAGATCATCGGCAGCGCCGGAATCTCGCGGCCGTCGGCGAGCCGCAGCGGGAACACGCGCGCACCATCGCCCGGCCGCCAGGTGCCGGCCCACGGCAGCGCGCGCCGCAGCGTCGGGCCGTCGAGCCACGCCGGCACGCGTTCGGTCAGCAGGAACAGCCGGGTCTTGCGATAGAACGTCAGCGGGATCGGCACCGGTTCGAGGAAACCCGCGGCGTTGTATTCGCCCTCGGCATCGATGTCGTAAGTGCCGAACACCAGCGGCACGCCGGCCGCGGAAATGAAGTGCTGGATCTCGCGATCGAGTTCGGCGCCGGCTTCGCTCTTCGGATGCCCGAACGTGGTCGGATACACGGTCTCCGACCACAGCAGCGCATCCACGCCATGCCGTTCCACCGCCTCGTGGGACATCGCGTAGTGGGTGTCGAGCACATGCCGCACGACACCGTAGGCGCCCATCTCGCGACGCAGGCTGTCGTAGTTGACGATGTTGGACTGCACCAGGCCGATGCGCAGCGGTTCGTCGTCGGCGGACGCCGTGTCCAGCATCGACAGACGCACCGCGCCGTAACCGGCCAGCAGCGCGACGACGGCGGCGGCGACCGCCAACGGCCGTGCCATCGCGCGCGCACCCTCGCGGCGGCGCGCGATGGCGGCGGCGATGGCCTCGTTGGTCAGGATCAACAGGAACGTGAGGCCGGCCGCACCGCCGACATCGGCGAATTGGCGCAGCCACGGCGACGGCGCCAAGCCATGGCCGAAGGTGTCGCCCAGCAGTTTGGGATACAGCCATTCCACCGCCACCCACGCGCACGCCGCGGCCAGCGCGCGCAGCACCGGGCCGTGGCGCCGTCCCGCCAGATGCCGCACCAGCGCGAATGCGAGGAACTGCGGCTGCAGCAACGGCGCGGCGATCAGCACCACCGCCACGCCGATGGCGCCATGCAGGCCGGTGTAGGTCGCGATGGCGACGCCGAACCAGGCCAGCACCGCGGCGACGAAGGCGACGCTCATCGCCCATCCGCTCAGCACCGCGCGGGCGCCGCTGCGGCCCGCATCCAGCGCCAGCAGCCAGGGCACCAGCAGGACGAAACCGAGCAGATGGCCGATGCCGCCCAACGCATAGAGGCCGAACAGCAGCGCAGTGGCGACGATGCCGGCCAGCGCGCGCCAGCCGGGGTGGGAGAACCGGGTCATGTCAGCGGGAAGGGCTCGGCGTTTGCAACGGCGGCGGGATCTCGATCAGGCGGACCGCCAGCCCGGGCGGCGCCATGTTCGGCGGGACCACGCGGTTCGCGGGAATCGGGATGCGGCGGCCGGCGGCATCGAAGAATTCGAAGTCCGGCGAATACATGAGGATCGGTTCGATCCGCTGGCCGTCGTCGGTCGCCTGGAAATGGCGGACATAGCCTTCCGGCAACGGGTAATCCTCGGGCACCGCCAGTCCGACCAGCGGCGGACTGGTGCCCGGCGGGTTGAACGCACCCAGGCCGGTGTGGATGCCGGCCTTGTGCAATTCGTCGATGACTTCCGCCATCGTGGGTTCTTCGCCCGGCGGGATGAACGCGGCCAGGTCCGAGCCCGGACCGCCATCCGGACCTCCGCCCGGACCGGCCGGACGCGCGGTCACGTCGCGGCCGCGCGCGGCGGCGTAGGACGCCTGCGGCGGCGCATCGACCGCATGCCTGTCGGCCACGCGGGCATCCGCCGCATCGACCGTGGACGCGGAATCGCGGTACAGCGTCTTGACGAGAAAGACCGCGCAGCCGGCGACCAGCACCAGCGCGAGCGTCTTGTACAGCAGGGCCGTGCGGCCTGCGCCGGCACGCCCCGACATGCGCACTCCCTCGGCGTCCGTGCGGGACGACGAGGGAGTGACAGGGTCGCGATCATCCATCGATGCGCTCTTCGGCGATACATGCTTCGACGATGCGTGCGACGACGATCATCAATCGACGATCAGGGCGCCGCCGGGCTGTGGGTCGACAGCGACCAGCCCATGCGCTCGTGGCCGTACAGGTTCCAGATCGGGCTGCGGCCGTTGGTGAACGCGCTGTAGCGCGCCGCACCGGTGCCGGTGGTGCCGCCCCACAGACCCGCGGACACGGTGCCGCCGGTGTAGGTCGGATGCACGTCGTCCGACTGGATGTAGTCGTAGCTGCTGGACGAGGACACGAAGTGCGTGTTCGCGTCGCGCAGCGTCGACTTCAGGGTCGAGGTGATGCGGGTCACGTAGCTGGATTCGCTCTCGCCCGGCACGTACTTCAGCGCGTTCGAATCGACCTGGCCATCGCCGTTGCTGTCGTAGTCGGCGCCCATGTACTCGGCGAAACTGTCCACGCACTTGAAGCCCTTCTGGCGGGCGTATTCGCACATCCAGTAGTTCATCTGGGTGATGGCCGGCAGGAACTTGTCGCGCAGATTGACCTTGGCGCCGGTCACCGGGTCGTTGCACGAGCTCTGCACGTTGTCGGCGTTGTAGCCGGGGTAGTACAGGTTCGCGATGACCTTCAGCTTCACGCCGGAGTAGGCGTTGGCGTTGATGTAGTCCATCGCGGCCGCCACGTTGGCCTTGCAGTTGTTCACCGCCGTGCTCAGCACGTTGTAGTTGCAGGTGCCGGTCTGGCCCTTGAAGCTGGTGCGCGCCTGCAGGCCGTCGTTGCCGCACATTTCGAAGGTGACCACGCGGGTCGATGCGGCCTGCATGTACGAACGCTCGGCCACGATCTTGTTCTGATACACATCCGACGCGATCGCGCCGGACTTGGCGCGGCGCACGCTTTCGATGTCCGCGTTCCACAGCGCCGCCAGGTACTCGGCGTCGACCGTGGGCGCCGAATACTTCGCGGCGTTGGAAATGGAACCGTTGTAGCCGGCGTAGATCGAATCGCCGTAGGCGACGATGCGGTACTTCGCGGTGGTGCCGGCGCGATCGATGGTCCAGGAAACGTTCTGGTTCAGCGTGTTCGCCATGGCCGGCGAGCCGACGGCAAGCAGGGCCAGGGCCGAAAACAACACGCGCGCATTCTTGCCAAATCGATGGGTCATGACCTGCATCCTTGTAAAGAGATAGGTGCCGGCGGAAACCGTGGTTTCCGTCAGGGAGAGCGACAACCTGGGGGCATTCGGACCGTGTGGGGCCGTTCCTTGCCGCGCCGTACGCTAGCGTGTTGTCCGGCGACGGTCAACACGACCGCGGACCGGACGAGGAATGTCGCAGTGCAACATCACCGCAACGTTGATGCCATCTTTCTGCGCAGCGGACGATGGTCGCGCGGGATGTCGCGCACCATCGCGCGAACACGCCCGGCGCATCGACCGGTTTCGCATCCATGGACATTCGCGCATCGCCGTTTACGCCCGACGATGCGCACGCCGTCGCGCCCCGCGCAGGGTCGCATCGCTGCGCGACGAAGCGGCGACAGGCGACCGGAACGGCGACGCCGACCCGGGCCTCGCCGCAACCGCATCCGCGTCAGTCGATCGCCACCTTCACGCCATCGATCGCGGCCTGGATCTGCGCCAGATTCGACGCGACGATGCCGTCGAGATTCTCGGTCACCACGACCGTGATCACCGCCACGTAGATGTCGTCGATCTTCCTGAACAGGATGATCTGGCCACCGCCCGTCGCCGGGTTCTTGATCGAGATCGCGGTATAGCCGTCCTTGTGCAGATCGGTGCGCTCCTGCACCGTCGACGTGTCGTAACCGGCTTCCGCGAGGCGCGCGAACGCGATCTGCTGATACTGCTCGATCGTATCGACATCCTGGCCCAGTTCCTGGACCAGCACGTCGACATCGGTGCGCACGCCCATCTTGAAGCGGCGCTCGTCCTTGGGTTCCGTCAGCATCGCGTAACGGACGTTGAACTTCAGGGTGCGCCAACCCTCCGGGGCGGTCATCGTGATGCGCACCGGCTTCTCGTAGCGCTTGAGCACCGCGCTCAGCGCGGGCACCTGTTCGCCCTGGCCGACGCTCGCCGCCATCCGGTGCAGATTGTCGGTCCGCATCAGGCCGCCGACGAGCAGCTTGGCCAGCGCTTCGTGCACCGCAGGCATGTGGGCTTCGAGAAAGGCCCGGTCGGTGAGCGCCCGCTCCAGCGGAATGCGGGTCAGGCTGTTCGCCACCATCTTGTCCTTCGCCAGGCGTTCGCCCTTCGCGGTCTCGTACAGTTGGTAGCGCACCGCGTTGGCGGCGGACACGTCGTGGGTGTCGGACGCGAATCCGCTGGAGGTGATGCCGGCGAACTGATCGTCGACGAGCAGCACATAGCCGATGCCCTGCGTCTTCGCGCGCGCGACGATCGCCTTGCGCTCGTCGTCGTCGCGATAGGTCGCGCCGTCGTCGACGATCTCGAACACCGGATATTTGCCTTCGAACGCCTTGCGGATCGCGGCGACGAGGGTCGGACGCCGATCGAACGCACCGATCGCCTTGTTGTAATCGTCGTTGCGGGCATCGTAGGCGATGGCGTTGCCGATACTGCCGAACGGCAGGAACATGCCGCGCGCCATCGCACCCTTGGTCAGGAAGAACACCTGCAGCGGCTGGGTGGTGTCTTTGGTCGCCACCATCACCCGCGCCTTCTGCGGCGACTGCGCGAACGCGGCCACGGCAAAGACCCCCATGACCAGCGACACCAGCCATGCCCACGCGCGGATGCGCCGGACGTCGGCACGCATCGCGATTCCAGTCTGTTCGAACGATTTCGACACGAGATTCCCCTGTTTTCCGTATTGCGTTTTCAGAATCGTATTTCCGGAGCGCGCATCCGCCCGTCTCACGTCGCCGGATTGAGCTTCAGGAGCGCGTCGACGAAGGCGTCCAGTTGCTTCACCGCTTCGCCGATATCCACCTTGCCGGCCGGAAACTCCAGCGAAGCGCCGACGCCGACCATCCGGCTGCGCATGCGGGTCAGCGCCACCAGGCGGACTTCCTCGACCTGATGGGTTTCGCCGTCCAGCGTCTGCTGCATCGGCAGCACCAGATACATGCGGATCGTCCGCTCGTCTTCGCGGTAGACGACCTGCTCGCCGGGCTTGCCCTGTTCGAAGCGGACGCCATCGCCGAAACGGGCGGCGAACGCGTCGTTGATGCGGTCGTCCCGGTCCGCGAGTTTCGACGACAGATCGATGCGGCGCAGCGTCCCCGCGATGACGGGCTTGGCCTGCGCCCACGATTTCGCGTCGAGTTCGACGTTCTCCATCCCCCGCTTCGTATAGAACTCGATCGACACATGGCGACCGTATTCGGAGGGTGCGAGATTCAGGTCTTCGACGTGCAGCAGCACGTCCAGCAACAACATGCCCGCCGGCTTCGTATCCTCGAACAGACCGCGCACCTGCGGATCGAGATCCTCCATGGCCACGTAGCCCTCGGGCAGCGGGACGATCAGCGACTTGTCGCCGACCCGCACCACCCGCGTCGTGCCGCCGGGCGCACCGACGGGCGAACGAACCAGACTTTTCGCATTGGCCGGTTGCGTCGACTTCGCGTCGACCGCAGTCATCGATTCGGCTCGCGCCATGGGCGCGTGGATCGCGAGCGCGAGCAGCGCGGACCCCAGCAGCACGGCCATCGTGCGCGTCACCGCATCGGAAACCCTCGCGTCGACCCCGGAAAGACGGGCGACACGCGCCCGGAAGCCCGATGACGAGCGAACGGGTGCGCCGCCGCTCACGGCGCCTGCAGCACGAGGCCGTCGGCGAGGATGCGGTACTCCACCGGCGAGACCGGCAGACCCTTGCTGTCTTCTTCGAGATGCTTGACCTGTTCCGGCGTGAGCTGCCTGCGCGACAGCACGCCGTGGACCTCGGCGGGGCCCGTGCTGTCCTTCGGAATCTGGAAGGCGTGGTCCCCGAACATCACCCGCGCGGTCCGGCCGTTGTCCTCCAGCACCATCCAGCAGCCTTTGGTCTGGCAGACCTGGGCGATGCGGCCGCTGAAACGCGCGGGCTTGCCGGCATGCGCATCGAAGGCGTCGACCGCCTGCGAGACCGGCGTGGACACGCCTTCCGGCAGCGGCTTGCCGTAGGGCTTGTCTCCGGCCTGCACGGCCGCGGCGAAGGTCAACAGGGCGATCACGACGAACGAACGCATGCGGCGGCTCCGGTGGGCATCGATGCGGCACGATACCGCGACCGCCGCCGAAAGCGAACCGGCGCCCGGGCCGGAGGGAATTCTCCGCGCTTCTCGCACGGAGAAGCGCGATCGCATGCCCGACGCTGTCTTTGGCGGCGAAGACCCGGTAAAACACATCCGCGAACGCCACCGACGACGACGCCATCGACGACGCCACCATGGACGCGATCATGATCGACCACCCGCAACTCCATCGCGACGGTTACGCCCTGCTGCGCGGCGCGATCCCGGCCGAATGGCTGGACGCGCTTCGCGACGGCTTCGACGCGGGCGTGGTGCCGTCCGATCGCTGGCCCGTGCCCCGCGGCGCGGACTGGCGCCATGCGCAGCTGGATCTCGATCCGAACGTGCAGGCGGTCTGTCGTTTGCCGACGTTGCTGGCCGCGGTCGGCGCGCTGATCGGCGAACGCTTCTTTCTCGCCCAGGTCGAAGGCCGCGAACCGCTGGCGGGCGGCGGCCAGCAGGGTCTGCACCGCGACTTCTCGGCGGAACGGCCCGGCGATACCGTGAACGCGCTGGCCTTTCTCGACGACTACGGGCCCGACAACGGCGCGACGCGTCTCGTCCCGGGTACGCATCGCCCCGCCGCCGGCGCGCCGCCGGTCGATCTCGCCGACGAATCGCGTTCCGTGCAACTCGCCGGCCGCGCGGGCGACATTCTCGTGTTCGATGCCGACCTGCTGCATGCCGGCAGCCTCAACCCGACCGGCGCGCGCCGCCGCTCGCTGCTGATCGGTTATTTCGCCGAACACCGTTATCCCTCGCATCTCGCCACCGCGCATCTGCGCAACGTCCGCATGGACACGAGCGAACGGTTCGATCCGTGAAACGGGCTCCACCCGGCTACGGATTCGCACTCTTTCCCGTGTCGTTGTTCGCCGGAGGTAGACATGCGGCGTATTTCCTCTGCAGACCGGGCAACTGCGGCGAGGTTACGCCTCGCGACATGCGCAACAGATTCGTTGCCCACAGCAACATCCCGTTGGCGTTGATCACGACGCCTGCGACTTCATGCTCCTGAAATCCGACAAGCCCCTGCATGAATGGGCGGATGCCGCCGTGCACATACGAGTGCATCGCACGCCAGGTGTGTCGCTTCATATCGAAGAGCGACCGGTGAATGTGTTCGGGATGGTGCGTCCGAATCTCCTCGAGCATTTTTTGCACCGAGGGGCCCATCACCGTTTCGGCATCCGAGGCCAGCGCATCCGGATTCGGGCTCAGGAATTCGCCGATCCAATCGTCGCCGGCGCCACCCATGCACCAGATCGCACGGACCAGCGCTTCGAAGGCGGGTCTGACCAGCGTCGTCGCGGTCACGTCGAACTCGGCGTCCGCGAGAATCACCTGACTCGTCGCATGTTGGCGCACGATCTCGCAGAACCCCGCAACGAGAAGCGACCTCCGGGATTCCGGGGCGGGCAGGTCATCCCAAAGCGCCGACAGTTCTTCGTGCAGCAGCAAGGTCTGCGCAAGGACGGGCTGCAGGGATCGTCGCACCATATCGCATCCTCCTGTTCGGGTTCCGCTCGAATTCCGCTGCCGTCGACGTCGCAGGGCGGACCGAAAATTCGCAGCACGTGTCTCATACCGTTCTCCCGCGATCGGCGAACGACGATCGCTAAGTCAGGCACGCCTGCGCCGCTTCAGAACACCAGCCGCCCCTGAGCGACATCGATACCCCCGGCCCACTGCGGCTCCACCGCCAGCAGCGACGCGGAGACATCGGTGCAACTGCCGAAGTTGAACACCGCCGCTTCCGAACCGCGCGCGACGACGTGTCCGCTGTCGGCCCACAGACGGTAGTCGCGCAGGTACGGCGGCGGATTGCCGAGCACGTTGTAGCTGCCGAAACACACGCGCAGCAGACGTTGCTGCGGAAAACGCGCCAGCAGCGTGCGATCCGCCGTGGCCGCCGCCAGCTTCCGCGCCTGCCACGACACCGCGTTCGACCAGGGCAGCGCGCCGAGGCGGATGTAGTAGCCATTGACCGGCTTCAGCGGCTTGCCCGGGCCGTTGAGCACGATCTTCTTGCCCGAAACCACGAAGCAGCCGCCCGGCGCATGTCCGGCCGCCGCCGCGGGCGTCCCGGTGGAGACCACCACGCCGTCGGCCTCGACGCTGATGGGATAGCCGCCGGGTTCGGCGGGATCCACCATCTCGCGGCAGATCAGATAGCTCGCCGGCTCCGCCAGCGTGGCGATCACCGCCGTGCGCTGGGTTTCCAACCGCCACACGCCCCAGCCGCAATGGTTGTAGCGATCGTTGACCGGGGATGCCGGCACGCAGGCGGTGGCCTGCACCGTGCTCAACGCCCCGCGTTCGCCCACATCGGGCACCGACTGCGCCTGCGCGGTCGCGCATGCCAGCAGCGCGAACGCGAACGCACTTGTCTTGCGATGGATCATGTCTGCTCCTGTCCTTGTCGGGATGCGGGATCGGGACCGGGCCGCGTCGCGCCCGTGTCCGCCGCAACGGAACGTTGTAACCCGCGACGCGGATGCGATCAATCCATGCCCGAAGCATGCGGACGGCCTCCGCACCCCCAGGGTGGCGGCGAGCGCGGCGAATCCCACCATGCGCTCATTCCGCCTCGACACCAAAAAGCGATACGGGCGCCATGCGGCGACCGTCGTCGCCTTGCATCGAGGTTGTGCGTTGGAAGTCGGATATCGATCGGCCGGCCCAGTCCGCGGGCAATCGGCCCTGGCGCACGAACCGATGGAAAGACGAATGCGGCCAGTCGGCGACGCGCGTCGTCAAGCCATGCTTCACCGGATTCAAATGGATGTCGTCGATCCGCAGAACGCGTTCGTCGCGGATGAGGTGCTCCCAATAGCGGCGTTGCCAGATGCCGCGTTCGTGGTGCTTGCATCGCGACGCCGACAACCGTTCGCCGTTTTCGAAAGGTCCAGACCACATGCAGATGATCCGGCAACACGCACCATGCGACAGTCCCGAATGGATGCGCGACGCGCACGGCTGCTACGCCCATGCGCAAGGCATCGATGTTGTCCACCAACAACCGACGCGAACGATCGGCCAGATTCACCGTGAAGAAACAGGTGCCGCCTGGGACCCACGAGCGTCGATAGCCGGGCATACCGCAAGCCTGTCGCCCGCCACCATCGGCCGCCATCGGAAAACCCCTCTCTTCCCCTCAGGAAAAACACCATCCGTAGCAACCGCAGGGTGGGGTGCGACGCGCTTCATCGAAGCGGCAGACGCTTGCAACAGGTGCGGATGTCCTCGGCGCCCTTTTCGGGGTCGACCTCGTACGCCATTGATCCCGCCTCGTATTCGAACGAGCCCAGGCCCATGACCGGGCCCTGGGTATAGCTGCCGCTGATCTGCAGATACTTGGTCTCTCCCGGCGCGATGTCGATGGCGAACGCGAGATCGGGCCAGCCCGTGTCCCTGGACCAGTTGACGACGATGTCGTGCCGCCCGGCCGGCAGCTCCATTTCGGCGTAGGTTCTCTGCTTCGGGCGGAACATCAGCCGCTCGTTCACCATCACCTTCGGCGTGCGCAAGGTCGGATAGGCGTTGATGCGATAGACCACCAGCCGCGCAGTGGTGCCGGCGTCGACCGTGTCCACCGTCTGCGTCGTCGCAGCGGTCGGAGCGGTCGGAACGGACGCGGGCTCCGGAGTGTCCTGTGCCGAAGCGCTGCCGATCGACAGAGCGAGGGCCAGGCCGAATGCCCACAGATCACGTCTCACGATGATATTTGCCATGGCCCCTCGGGATGTTCCTGATCGGATCGGGTTGTGGAAAGTCGAGGCCGACTCTTGCTTTTGCCTCACCCACGCATCGGCGCGAACACGTTGGTCCGTGCTCACTTGCTGCTGTGGTTGGGTATCGATCCATTCCAGAAGCGAACTTCCGGCGCGGGTGTCGTACACGTCTCGACGGCCTCAGGCGTGCCGACGTTCTCGGCCAGCAGTGCGGAAAGAAACTCCTGCCACTGCGCCGTGTTTTCGCGGTACGCCAACACAGCGTGCTTGTGCCAACCAAGCAGTGTGCTGGTGCCCCATGTCCAGGGAAAGCGCACGGGGTAAATGCGCGGGGGACCCATATTGCGCGCGCGCACGCCGGAACTCGGCAGCGGGTTGAGATCGCGCATGAGGTGCGGGCAGGTGTCGTTCGTGCGAACCGCCATGCAGGCATCGCCGAGCGTAGAGCAAGGCGCAAACACTTTCCCGGCGGCGAAATCGCGGCGGCTGAGACCAAGGACGATTCGTTCGGGAATCACCCCGCGGAGAATGTCGCCGTGCGTCGTCCCGGATGCATTTTGATAGAAGTGGCTGAAGGCCGTGAGCGGTTGTGCCGGAATCAGCATCGCGACGCGGATATTCGCGTCGGCAGGCAGGTACGCGTAATCGCCTTCGCCGGCCGCACGGCTTGAATAGAGCCTGCCAACGTCGACACCGGCGCGGATCGCGTCGTGCTGGCGAGTCAGGTCTTCGGATCCCGCCGATGCATCCCCCAGCGTATTGGTGATGACGAAAGCGCCGGAACTGTGCGTCATCACGCGCACTCGCGCCTGCGGTTCGACGGCGTAGACATCACGAAGCAGGCGGCGAAGCTCAAGACCGACCCAGGGGCCATTGAATTGAGCCTCCGGCCAGACCGCCGGTGGGAAACCGTAGCTCAGGCCGTCCCAATAGACGCGCACCGGAAAGAATTTTCGTCCGAGACGGGCTTCCTGCTGGGCGATGTCCTGCTCGACTTTCTCGTACCACCCCGTGCTCTCGGAGGCGCTGTTGTTGAAGCCGTGGATGATGAGGACGATGTCGCGTCCTGCCGCGTCGCCGACGATCGTGCCGGCCAGTGCCTTGCGACGGGACTGCTGCAGCTCGTCCCATGCCTTCTGGAAGGACGCGCTCGGATCGCAGGCCATGTCGAAGTCGCGCCAGAGCTTGCATGGGTCGCATGCGTGGCGCGAACGGTAATAGGCGTGCAGCGTCGAGAAGTCGAACTTTTCCTCGTTGACGCCGTCGACGACCGTCAGGTCCTTCAGCGTGATGCCCGTCGTGGCATCGCCAGCCGGGTACAGCGCACCGCGGCGGTCCATGACAATCGTGCTGGGCCGTTGTTCGGATCGAAATGCATCATCGAACACCACCTGTTTGGCGACGGCGATCGGCGCGATGGCCATCGAAGCGAGAAGGCTCGCCAGGATCAAACGTTTCATGCTGTCCCCTGATGCAAAAGTCTGGTGTTTCCGCTGGTCGCCCGGCACCCACGCGACGCGGACGAGAATACCGAAATCGGCCGCAGCTTCGCAGGGCGGGCTTGAGCCCGACCTAAGGCGCTCAGCGGCATCACATGGAAAGTCGACTCTGACCCCTGTTTTTTCCTACGGCCTTTGCAGATTACGGTCGATTCTCGGCAATCACCCGGTCGATCCACGCATCGAACGCCACGCGCAAGGCTTCCGAGCCCGAAGTGTCCTGCGCGCAGGCGCAGGCGCCGTTGAAGAACACCACCCGCCCATTCAGCCGCACCGTTGCAGCGAAAATCAGCAGGTCCGCGGATACCGCGTGACCGTTGCCGCGGGCGCTCGTCGACATTCGCGCGAACATGCGAATCGAGTCGTCGTCGGAGCGATACAGTATCGGCTGACCGATGGCGGCGACATCGATTCGCACAGGCACTTCGAGGTTGCGTTCGACACTCTCGTTCAGACTGTCCTGCATGGCGCCGGCCATTTTCGAGGGATCGACGTTTCGCGTCATGCGGAGATATTTCTCGCGTTCTGCCCGCCATTCCCCGGGCGTCGGCTCTCGTCCCGCCCACTTCAGATCTTCGTAGACATAGAACATGTGGCCTTCGGCCACCTCGCCCGCACGCATTTGTGTCAGGTCGGCAGAGGTCGCAAGCACCTCGATCAGACGCTTCCCTTGCGGCGTCGTGACACCCAGAAGCCCGAATATCTCCGGGTCCACCTCGCTGACCGAAACGTGGTCCGGCGGCGCCGGCACGGACACCGTGCGGCCGGCCAGCTCTACCTTGAACCCCTGCGCCTGCACCGCCGTCGCCATGCACAGCAGACACAGGCACCCGGCAAGCCATCGCCCGATCAGGCGCACGGCATCACTCCGCATCGTCATTGCATTCCCCCGATTTGCCCATGAAGCGTAGGCGTTGAGACGATCGTCCACAAGACGTGCGATGGCATCGACATGACATCGACCGAGGCCGTCACCCGTCGTGTCGTTGCATCAGACGACGCTCATCGCAGGGTGGGGTGAGCGCGGCGATGCCCACCATCCCGCCATGTCTGAGGAGGAAAGCATTGATCGGAGCGATCAAGCATGCGGGATACATTGAAGCGTGGATGCGTGCGGGTGGTTCGGGTGGGCATCGCTGCGCTCACCCCACCCTGTGCGCTACGGCGCTTTTCGAAAGTCGACTCTGACCCCTGTTTTTGTTTTTAGCGCTCGGCCTCATCGCAGGATGACGTCATCCTTTCATGAAAACGAGATTAGCAGCCAACTCGTCGCCCACATAAATTTCGCACGACATGTCGGCCCGGCCCACGAAGCCGCTGCGTGTCGTGCAATGGGCACGCACGGGCTTGTCCCGGTAGATTCCAGTGGGCTGCGCATCCATGGGCGCATCGAATACGAGCTGGCCGTTGATCCTCAGCGCGACCTTGAGCGGGCCATGCATGCGCCCGGAGATCGTCCACTGCTGCGCCTCTCCGGGCGGACGATAGGGCTGGGACGCATCGCGCTCGATCGCCCAACCATCGTTGGCGATCAGCAGCAGCGACAACAACAGACAGGCTTTGATCTTCACGACTCCTCCTTGATTCATCGGGCCAATCCGCATGCAGCGCGGAGTTGGATTCTGCGCTCAACCCTGCATTCAGCGCAACGCTACCCTGGGCACTCGCATTTCCGGCCCGCGAAGCCCGATTCCGCGCTTGTTGCCCTCAGATTTCAGGCCCCACTGGTCGAGTCTCGCACCCACCACTCGGCCACCACGAATTCCGATCACCCGGCCAGACACGACACCAGGAACAGAGTGACGCGAAGTCGTCGTCTGATTGCATCGTCGGGTGCGAGCACCGCCTTACAAGATCCCTCCGTCGGACCGCATGGAAAGTCGACTCTGACCCCTGTTTTTTTTGATGCGATCGTCCACAAGACATGCGATGGCATCGACATCACATCAGCGCAAGCCGCTATCTGTCGCGTCGTCGCATCAGACGACGCACCCCGTAGGGTGGGGTGAGCGCAGCGATGCCCACCATCCCGCCCCGTCGGACGAGGAAAGCATCGATCGAAGCGATCAAGCGCGCGGGATACGTTGACGCGTGCGGGTGGTTCGGGTGGGCATCGCTGCGCTCACCCCACCCTACGCGCTTTCCTTTGGGTCAGGTTTTCAACGGATCAGCATTCTTTCGGGCCGCCCCAAACGCCGACCTTCACAGTCCAGCAGTCCGGCTTACCGGTGACATCAATTACCTCTGGCCGCCATTCGTTCGATTTGAACGAATTGTGCGTCGAATTCGGCTTTAGCAAATACCTGTGACCGGCTTTCATATCGACATGAATCAACACCGTTTGTGAAGAGTGCAAGGTTCCGTTGTAGTAGCCAATCCGCAGTTGATGCATGCCCGGAAGGAATTCGATCTCAAAATCCGTCGATCGCACATAGTCCTGAACGAACGTCATCGGTTTTCCGTCGACTTCATTGATATAAATGCCAGCCGCGGGCTTCAGCAAAGCCACACTCGAAGCGGGAAGAGACGCTTCCGAATGCGCTCTTACATAGGATTGAACAGGCGCACAACCAGCCAATATAAAAATGGCGCAGATGTGACTGATTCTTGACAGCTGCTTATCAGATATCACGATTTCCCCTCAAAGTGGAGCAACGCAACCCCTGTCGGGCACATGACAAGTCTTGCGAGCTTGAGCCGGCTCTGCAAGCCCGTAGGGTGGTGGTAAGCGCAGTGAACCCCACCACGGATGCATCCGCCGCCGCATTCCTAAAAGCGAACGGCCGCGATGGGGCGGCCGTTGCGGTCTTGCGTTGAAGGTCGGCGCGAGTGTGGCGTCGAATGGTGGGGTTCGCTGCGCTCACCGCCACCCTACGATGCATCGTGGGAGTCCACCCTACGCGCTTAATTTTGCGCCCAAAGACCTATCGCATTATCAAAGTCACGCAGAGTTATCATGCCCTCATCATTCTTTTTTAATATCCAGCGAACAATGATTCTATATTTTGGATCTATAAATCTGTATTGACTTGAATTTGGGTTTTTCCTAATTAAAGGATGCTCACTAGTAGCAAGATCAGCAAGTATTTTGGGGATGTTTAACGCAACTGATTTTGAAGATTCAGGGAAATGCTTTTTGACGGCAGATTCCACATCAGTGGCAGAAAAATCATATTGGATTATCTTACCTAGACAGAATAAGACCTGATTTCTTCTTCCAATTTTTGTAACTGAAGAATTTAAATTATGCTGGACACGAGATATGTCGGCAACGAGCGAAGTCTTAATCCATGTTTTAATTGCTTCTAAGATCAAACTTTCTGTAATAAGCCAATTATTACTCTCTGCACCACAGGCAACGTAAAAGCAAAGATCCTGTATGTGAAGGGGTATTCGATCCGAGTGGAACCCTATAAGTGCTGAAATTTGGCGCATTGACTTCTCAAGGTCGTCTTCGGCGAGATAGCCGACTTCACAACCAAGCAAATCAAAAAGGCCATGCGCCACAAACTTTTCCGCCTGAAGATCGGTTAAGCGCGAGACCTCAGGAATCTCGGTGATGCGATTGGCAACAGGCCCTGAAACTTTCACTTGCGATATGAATGCTCTAATTTCAGCGGATGTTCCAACCAACATTGTTCTTACGTGTTTATTCGCGTATCTCTCGTCGTCCAATAGTAGCAAAAAACCAGCCAACTCATTTATCAATTCAGGCCGCTGTGTAACTTGCTCAAGATTATCAAAAATTAAACACGCAGGCTTTTCCCTAGCTCTTAACCTAACGGCGGAAATCGCCGCATAAAATGCATCGTGGAAATGTTGATTTTTTTCGGTTTGAGCAGCACTCAATTTCGCCAGCCCGGGCACCCCTCCATCCGCCGTTCTTGCGTTATCAACACTGCTTGTCAATTCCCTGCATATCGTGTTCTTAAGCACATCTGACACTGAACCGCTGGCCGAACAAAGCCCCATATTTGCAACCTCATGATAATAATCAAGGTCGCCAAGAATTTTTTTATACAACCACGTCTTTCCGGCGCCACTTTCACCATGAATCACAACATGCTTTGGCAATCGCAATGCAAGCTCAAGCGCCCGTTCTAAATCAGGGCGGGATATATATGTTTTTAGGTTTACGGCTGAAGCTCTTGGCGTAAAGACATCCTCTGGCCTAAGCCCATTTCCATTGCTAGCCATAAATCCCCCCCTCACCCACACTTCGAATACCCACAATTCAAACAGGTCGCGCATCCATCCATGATGACGACCGCTTTCGTCGAGCACTTGTGGCACATCGTCGCCGACGGTGGGAAACTCACGCCTTCGCCGTTGACTTCGATCTCTTCGTGATGGGTGGCCGTGGCGTCGCCGCTCAGGTCAGGCTTTTTTTTTGAGCGGTTCTCTTCGTAGGCGCGGCGCTTTTCGGCGATCAGGGCGCGCTGCGCGTCGCTCATATCGGGGTCGTGCATGAGGCCGATGGTCTTGAGGTGGTCTTCGACGATCATGCCCAGTTCGGCGACCAGCGACGGCATGTACACGCCGCCGGCCTTGTAGTAGCCGCCCTTGGGGTCGAACACGGCCTTCATTTCCTCGACCAGGAAGGTCACGTCGCCGCCCTTGCGGAACACGGCGGACATGATGCGGGTGAGGGCGACGATCCACTGGAAGTG
>CAMLLG010000040.1 GCA_946480825.1 uncultured Lysobacteraceae bacterium | reverse complement strand
GATGTTGGACTTCTTCTGTTCCTTCGACGGCTGTTCGATGTCGATGTCGTACAGGGTCTGGCCGTCGACGATCGCGACGCGCAGTTCTTCCGCCTGCGTCGCGTTGATGAGCATGCGTTTCATGGTCTTGCGTTCCTCAGCGCTTCTGACCCGCTCGGGAGCGGGCGCGCGGAACGCCGGGGCGTTTTCGCCTCTGGAGACTGCCGGCGGCGCCGTCGCGCGCGAGGGCGCGCGGCCGACGGGTCCGCTACATGTGTTCCAGCGCTGCAACACCACGGCGGGCCGCGGGAGCGCTTCAATTTTTCTGGTGTTGCCGGGCCGGCTGCCTGCTTCTTCGCGCTTGGGGTGCGATCTCGCGGCGGCACGGGACGTGTTCAGAGCACGGATGCCATGCATCCGGCGATAAGCGGGTTCGCCGACAAGCCGCTAACATGGCCGCCCCGGGGGCGGTGGCCGCGCACTGCATCGGAGATCGCAAGAGAGGTGGGCTTTCGGCCCGGTGTCGCTGCAAACGAAAACAGCAGCGGCAACTCCCTGCGAAATCAAACCCTTATACCGCTCAACGAGTGTAGCAGATCACGATCCCGATGGCCTCAATCGATTCCAATCCGCGCCCTTCGGGACAGGTCCGTCTGGTCCGCGTGTCCGAAGACCGCGCCGGCCAACGGCTGGACAATTTCCTGCTGGGACAGCTCAAGGGCGCGCCCAAGTCCCTGATTTACAAGATCGTGCGCAGCGGCCAGGTGCGGGTGAACGGGGGCCGCGCGAAGGCCGAGACCCGGTTGGAGAGCGGCGACGAGGTACGGATTCCGCCGGTGCGGCTGGCCGAACCGGGCGAGAAGGGCGTGCCGGCGCGTGGATTGCTGGACGCGATGGCCGCCAGCATCGTGTTCGAGGACGCCCGCCTGCTCGCGATCAACAAGCCTTCCGGGGTGGCCAGCCACGGCGGCAGCGGCATCGGTTTCGGGGTGATCGAGACCCTGCGCGCGCTGCGACCGAACGAATCCCTGGAACTGGTGCACCGGCTCGACCGCGATACCTCCGGGCTGATGGTGATCGCCAAGAAGCGCTCGGCGTTGACCGAGCTGCAGGCGCTCATGCGCGAGAGCGATGCCGACGACGGCCGCGGCATCGCCAAGCGTTATCTGGCGCTGCTGGCCGGACGCATGCCCGACGGCACCATGACCGTGGACGCGCCGCTGCACATCGGGCTGCGCCAGGGCGGCGAGCGCCATGTCCAGGTCCATGCCCAGGGCAAGCCTTCGCTGAGCCATTTCCGGGCGCTGGAACGTCGCGGTGGACATTCCTATTGCGAAGTGCGGATCGAGACCGGTCGCACCCATCAGATCCGCGTCCATGCCCAGCACATCGGCCATCCGGTCGCGGGCGACGACAAATACGGCGATGTCGAGATCAACAAACGCCTGCGCGAACAGGTCGGCCTGAAGCGCCTGTTCCTGCATGCCGCCTCGCTGGAATTTTCGCTCGACGGCGGACGCGCGCACTATCTGCTGGACGCGCCGCTGGCGCCGGAATTGATCGACGTACTGGATCGACTGAAGTAGGCCGCTCGGATCGAGCGGTTCGCCGTCGCCGCCGACTGTCGTCGGATCCGAACTGGCGTGCTTCGATGGATGGAATTCAGCGACATGGTCGGCGGACGCGGTCAGCGCGGCGTGCCCGCCGCCATCGGATGCTCGCTCCCCCGGATCTCGCCGCTGTCGGTGATGGGCGCGTCGTCCGGCGTGCCGCGCTTGACCCATGCGCCGTCGTTAGGTGCGGACACGGTCGAGCGCCTACAGAGCCGCGATCGGCCCATGCCGGTCACATCGCGATTCAGCAGCCGGTGGCCCTTGCGGATCACCCTCTGCCGCGTGCCGATGGCATCGACATTTTGCGTGTTGCGCCAACCCGCGCCGTCGATGCCGTTCAACGCGCCGGTCCGATCGTGGTCCTCTTCGCCGATGCCGGCGTCGACCATGGGGTTGAGTGCTCCCTTGGCGTTCACGATCGCGCCGCGCGGCGAAATCTTCGACACCTTGCCGGTGAATTCGTAGATGTCCAGGAGAGCGATGGTGGCGGTGCATGTCGGCGATCCATGAATGGGAAGGACCACTGCCGAACGGGGGTTCGCCGAGGAATCCGGACATCACTGCGAAAAAAATTTCGCCGCCCGAAGGCGGCGAAGCGAAGGCATGGCGTCAGTGCGCGGCGGTCATGCGCCGTCGCTGCGCGGTCGGAGTGCCCGGCGCGTCGTAGCGCACGCTCGCGGCGACGGCCGCATCTTCTTCCTTCTGCGCCGCGACGACCTGGCCGTCCGCGGCCAGGGCATCGGCATGGATGCGCTGCAGATAAGGTCCCATGCGTACGTCGCGGAAACCGGTCACGGCTTTCCAACCGGCCATCGCCGCGCGGCTTTCGCGCAGCGCATCCGCGGTGCGCGCTTCCGCCAGCGCGATGCGCGCCAGACCGCCGTGAGCGAGCGCGATGTGCGCGAGCGTGCGACCGTCGGCGTGGGCCACGATGGTGTCGAACTGCGCCCGCGCTTCGTCCAGACGCCCGCGCTCCAGAAGCCAGCGCCCCCAGCTTTCCCGGATCGCCATCACCGGTTGGTCGCTGTCCGATTGCTGCTGCAGGTAGTCGTCGAGCGCTGTTTTCAGCATTCGCCCAGCCTCGGCGTCGCGGCCGGCGCGGGCATAGGCTTCGCCGAGAAAACGCCGCACCAGCCGCAGTTTGAACGCATGCGAGCTCTGCCGCGCGTACACCGCGACCGCGGTTTCGAGGTGCTGAATGCCGAGTTCCGGCCGCCCTTCGCTGGACACGCGCTCGCCGTAGATTTCATGGACCGCGGCGGATTCCAGCGCGTATCGGCCGTCGGCCGGCAGCAGCGGCAGCAGTCGCGCGAATTCGCGGTGCGCGGCCTCGCGTTGTCCGGCCAGGTGCAACGTACGCGCGGCGTTCACGCGCGGCACCCAGGCGGTGGGAAATTCCGCGCCGGTGGTGCGGTCGGCATGATCGGCGGATTTGCGAAACGCTTCCGCGGCATCGGCGAACTGGCCGAGCTGCTGGTGGACGACGCCGAGATTGCCGTAAAACGTCTGCAGTTCGGCATCGTTCCGATCCGGCAGGGATTCGGCCAGCGCCAAGGCTTCGCGGTAGATCGCGATCGCGCGGGCGTGATCCAGCTTCATCGACGTGTAGAAGCCGGCGAGTTCGTGCAGCGCGGTGACCATCCCGCGCGAACGCGGATCGTGGCGCCGATACAGATCGACCGCGTTCGCATACGCGCGTTCGGCATCGTCGATGCGGCCGTCTTGGGCCTGCAACTGCAGCCCGCGCGCCAGCCACCACTGCGCACGCAGCTGCGGCTCTTCGTCGCCGCCCGCTTTCAGCAGGCGATCCGCTTCGGCCACGCGCGCGACGCAGATCGCGTGTTCCGCCCGGGTGCAGGCGCGCTGCGCGGTTTCGACCGCACCGCTGAGGATATTCGGATGCAGCGGGCCATAGCGTTCGCGCGTTTTCTTCAGTTGCAGCGCCTGCAGGGCTTCGTAACGCTCGTCCTCGCCGAGTTGGGCGTAGAGATCGGCGATGGTGCGCAACAGTTCGATCTGCACGTCGGGGTCGTCGGCGAAACGCGATTCGATCTTCGCCGCGCCCGTGTCCAGCAGGGCCTTCGCGGTGATGCTGCCGCGCGGCTGGTCGGATGCGGTCCGTGGATCGTTCGCCGCGAAGATCTCGACCAGAAAATCCTTGATCGCGCCGGCGCGACGCGCCTCTTCCGCGGCGCGCTGCGACTGCCAGAGCACGCCGGCCACGCCGGCGCCCAGCGCCAGCGCCAGCACTGCGGCGGCGGCCACGCCCTGGCGATGTCGGCTCACGAATTTGACGGCCCGGCGCCAGCGACCGATGCGTCGCGCCTCGATCGGTCGATCGGCGAGATAGCGCGCGAGGTCTTCGGAAAAAGCTTCGACCGAGCCGTAGCGCTTCGCCGGATCGGGTGCCATCGCCTTGGCGAGAATCGCGTCCAGATCGCCGGCGAGTTCCGCCCGCCGTTTGCCCTCGACCCGCGTGGACGCCAGCGGCGCATCGACGCGATCTTCGATCAACCGTCCCAATCGGGATCTGGTGGGAAACGGGCGCGCGCCGGTGAGCAGTTCGTACAGCATCACGCCCAGCGCATAGACGTCGGTCGCGACCGTGATCGCGCTGCCGTCGAGCTGTTCCGGCGCGGCATAGCCCGGTGTCGCGGCGCGATCGCCGAGTTGGGTCAGGCCGCTGTCGGCAGGCTCGTCGCCGAGCAGTTTGGCGATGCCGAAGTCCAGCAGTTTGATCTGGCCATCGTCGGTGGCCATCACGTTCGCCGGTTTCAGATCGCGATGCACGACCAGCCGCGCGTGCGCCGCCTGCACCGCCGCCGCGACCTCGCGCAGCAGCGCGACGCGTCCGCGCACCGGCAGCGCATGCCGCTCGCAATGCTCGGTGATCGGCGTGCCCTGCACGTATTCGAGCGCGAGCCAGGGTTGCTCGCCGTCGGCGACGCCTGCGTCGTAGAACCGCGCGATGCGCGGGTCGGAGAGCCCGGCGAGGATGTCGCGCTCGCGGCCGAAGCGGTCGCCCAGCGCACCGCCCGACAGATGCGCGTGCGGCAGTTTGAGCGCGACCTCGCGCTGATAGGCGCCGTCGGCGCGCGCCGCCAGCCAGACCGCGCCCATGCCGCCGCTGCCGAGCGGGCGCAGCAGTCGCCACGGACCGATCCGTTGGCCTTCGACGAACGCCGGCGCCTGCGGCACCTCGACGCCCGCGGGCGTGTCCAGCCAGTCGCCGCTGCGCCGCTCGCTGCGCAACAGCAGCGCTTGCAGTGCGTCGCGGAAACGTTTGTCGTCGTCGGCCAGACCATCCAGCCAGGCCTCCCGTGCGGAAGGCGCCAGTTCCAGGCAGTGATCGAGCAGCACGGAGAAGCGCGGCCAGTCGGAGGGAGGGCAGGGCAGGGATTTCATGCGCGCTCACGGTGATGTGCGCCCGCCCGAACGGGATGCGACGCCGGGACCGGACATCTTGCCGCGGCGATCATGCGGTGGTCATTCCAGCATCGAAGCCAGCAGCAGTCGTGCCTTCTCCCAATCGCGGCGCACGGTGCGGTCGGTGAGGCCCAGCGCCTCACCGATCTCCAACTCGGTCATGCCGCCGAAATAGCGCATCTCCACCACCTGGGCCAGACGCGGTTCCATCTGCGCCAGCGATTCCAGCGCCTCGTGCACCTGCAGGGCTTCATCGTCGCCGACGATGCCGTCGCCGAGCGCGGTGTTGAGCGTCACATTGCGCGCGCCGCCGCCGCGACGCTCGGCATGGCGCTCACGCAACTGGTCGACGATCACCGCGCGCATCACCTGCGCGGCATAGGCGAAGAATCGGCGTCGGGTGTCGACCTGCAGCGTCTGTTTGCCCGAGAGCCGCAGCCAGATCTCGTTCACCAGCGCGGTGCTGTCCAGCAATGTCATCGGCCCCGAGCGCGAAAGCCGCGCGCGGGCGAGTTTCTTGAGTTCGTCGTAGGCGGCGCCGAACAGCGCGGCATTGTCCACGCCGCTGCCGGCATTGCCCTGGTCGATCAGTTCGGTGATGTCGCCCACATGCGTCCCTGGAGCGGTCGGTTCGCCGGAACACTAACAGTTTGCGTCGGGTACGGCACTCTGTGCCGATGCCCGGCGCAGTTGCGCCCGTACGTCGGCGCGTCTCAGCCCGCCAGCGCTCCGGCCTTCGCGGCGCAGATGAAATCGTTCTCGCTCAGCCCGCCGACATCGTGGGTCGAGAAACGCACCACGCAGCGGTCGTAATGCACCCCCAGGTCCGGGTGATGGTCTTCGCGATGGGCGACGTGCGCCAGCGCGTTCACGAAGGCCATCGTGCGGTAGTAATCGGGGAAGGTGAAGGTCCTGATCAGGGCATGGCCGTTTTCCGCCAGCTCCCAGCCCGGCAACTGCGGCATGAGCTCGGCGATCCGGGCGGGAGGCAGACGGTGCTCGTTGCCGCGGCGGGGAATGCAGTGCGCCTGGACGAGGGGGATGAGGTCGGACACGGGGGGCTCCTGGGAAGGCATCGCATGAAGCTGAACACTGTTCCGCCGGCATGACGAAAAGCAGGCGGGCACGAAGCGGGCGGACCGCTAGAATAGCCGCATGATCCAGATTTCCGAATCCGCGCAGTCGCACTTCCGCCGTTTGATCGAACGCGAGGCCCTGCCCGGGCTCGGCGTGCGTCTGAGCGCCCTCCATCCCGGCACACCGCGTGCCGATGTCCGTCTGGAATTCGCCGAGCCCGGCGACCTGCAGGGCGACGAATGGGCGGTGGACTGCGAAGGATTCACGCTGTGGCTGGACGCCGGCAGCGTGCAGTATCTCGACGGTGCGGAAATCGACTACACCCAGCAGGCCACCGGCGGACAGCTCCAGATCCGCGCGCCCAAGATCAAGGGCGAGACGCCGGCCGAGTCCGCGTCGCTGGTCGAACGCGTGCGCTGGGTCGTGGAGCATGAGGTCAATCCGCAGCTCGCCCAGCACAAGGGGCATGTCTCGGTGCGGGAAGTGACCGCCGACGGTGTGGTCATTCTCAGTTTCGGCGGCGGTTGCCACGGCTGCGGCATGGCCGATGTCACCCTGAAGCAGGGCATCGAGAAGACTTTGCTGGAGAAGGTCCCGGGCGTGACCGCCGTGCGCGATGCGACCGATCACGCCAGCGGATCGGCGCCCTACATCGCGCGTTCCTCGGCCTGACCAGGCACCGCCGCGCGTGTTTTCCGCCGCGGATCTGATCGACATCCTGCAGGCTCGCCACCGGCGGCGTTTTCCGCTGCATGCGGATCGTCCCTTCGGCGGTTTTCCGCCGACCTGGCGCGCATGGTTCATGGCGATGGGCGAGCGCATCGGCAGCGTGCGCGGCGCGCCGGTCGCCGACTATCTGGCGGTGTTCCTCGCGCGTCCGCTGCGTCCTCGACCGAAGGCCGATCCGCCGCTCGATCGTTGGCGCGCGTTCGGCCGTCTCGGTCGCCAGCAATGGGAAGCCGCGCCGCGCGACCAGCGTGGCCTGCGCCGGTTCGCCGCCGCTTTCTCGATCTTGCTGCATCTGGTGTTCGGCGTGCTGTTGCTGTGGCTGGGTTTCGTGCAGCTCGGCGATGCGCCGCCGGAAGCGCAGCAGGCAGGCGAATCGACCCTGATCGAATACATCGGCGACGGCACGCCGGCGGAGACCGGCGGCGCACCGGCCGAAGGCGAGGGCGACGCGCCGACGGCTTCGGCAGCGTCTTCTTCGGTGTCCGCCGCCATCGCAGCCCCGCCATCGGCGCCGACAGGAACATCAGCCGACATCACTCCGACCGAACCCCGTCAGGCCGAAGCGTCGCCGCCCGTTCCCGCATCGCCGGAACAGACGCCGCCGGCGTCCGCGGACGCGGCTGCACCGCAACCGCTGACAGTGACCGAGACGTCGCAGACCGACATCGATTTCACGCTGCCGGCGCCGGTTCCGATGGATCCGACGCTTCCGCGATTGGCGCCACGGGTGCCCGAGGTCGCCGCGCAGGCGACAGAAGTCGAGACCTTCGAAGCCACCACGGTGGTACCCAGCATCCAGCGATCCACGCCGCGACCGATGGCGCCGACCGTCCCTGTGCTGCGCACCGAAGTGAGCGAGGTGGAAGCGCAACGCGCACCGTCGCCCGTGGTCGCGCGGCAACTGTCGCCGAACGCACTGCGAACCCCGGCGCTGAAAGTGCCCGAATTGCGGACCGCACCCGGCGAAGTCCAGATACGCGCACTCTCTGCGCCTCCCGCCACCGCCACCGCTGCCGCTGCCGCTGCCGCATCGTCGCCGGCACCGACGCCATCGCAGGCGCCCGCGACTGGCACTGCGCCCACGCAGGGCCGTACCGCGACACAGGCGACGGCGGCGACTTCGGGTGGTCGACCTCAGGCTGCCGGTTCGGGGCGCCCCGCCGCGACCGCACCGGCGGGTTCGGGGCCGGCGCCTTCGCCCCGCCCCGGGGCGGCGCCGAGTACCGTTCGCAGCGACGATTGGGGCGCATCGGATCGCAACGTGCCGGGCAACGCCACCGCCGGGCGTTCGCCCGGCCTGTTCAACGACGACGGCAGCGTGCGCCTCCCGGGCGATGGTGGGCGTGTCGGCGGCGGCCTGCCGCCCGGGACGGTCATCGAGGATTTCGAGAAGATCGATCGGATGGGCACCTGGCTCAAGCGTCCGCCGCTCGATTACACCCCGACCCGCTTCGATCGTTTCTGGATGCCCAACCGCACCTTGCTGGAAGAGTGGGTGAGTCGCGGCATCAAGAACGTGGCCATCCCGATCCCCGGCACCACCAAGCGCATCATGTGCACGGTTTCGCTGTTGCAGGGCGGCGGCGGCTGCACGATTTACGACCCGAACCTGCAGGATCAGGAAGCCATCGCGCGGCCGCCGCCGGATGTGCCGTTCAAACCGGAATTGCAGGAAGACCAGGGCAGTCTGGCGCGCCCGGCCGGGCCCTGACTCGACGTGCTCGTCAGCGGGAAACGACCTGCGGGATTGGCAGCAGGGAAATCGGAGGCCCGAAACGAGAACGGGAGCCAGAAGGCTCCCGTCGTCGTGAACATGCGCGATGTGAAGATGCGCGATATGCCGGCTTACTTGCCGTGCAGATCGCCCAGCGGCCCGCTCTGGGCGGCGAAGTAGGCCGCGAGATCGGCGATGCCCTGATCGTCGAGCTTGCCGGCGTCGGCAGCGCCCTTGATCTGGATGGTCATCAGCGCGTGTTCGCGGCCGCCGTCGCGATACTGCTTGAGCGCGTGGAACAGGTAATCCTGATACTGCCCGGCGAGAACCGGATAGGTCACGTCGATGGGCTTGGCGCCGCCGGGGCCGTGGCAATCGATGCAGGCCTGGCCGCTGCCGCTGAGCTGCTTGTCGGCCGCGATGCGCTCGCCGCGGGCGGCGTCGCCGTGGAAGGCGTTGATGTGATCGAATCCGGCCTTGTGGCCGGCCTTGCCGCCTTCGGCGTGTGCGGCATCGGGTTCGGACTTGCCGCAGCCGGTCAGGACGATGCCGAGGGTCAGGGCGAGGGCGATGGACAGGGTGCGCTTCGTCATGCGGGCGTCGCTCACTTCTTCAGGCTCGAAAGGTAGGCGGCAATGTCGGCGATGTCCTGCTCGGAGAAGCTCTGCGCCTGCGCCTGCATGGTCGGGTGCTTGCGGGCGCCCTTGCGGTACTCGTTGAGCGCGTTCGCGAGGTACTCCGCGGACTGGCCGGTGATCTTCGGCACGCTGTAGGTGGGGTAGGCGTTCTTGTAACCGGTGACGCCGTGGCAGCCTTGGCAGGTGTAGGCCAACTGTTTGCCTTTCTCGGCGGAACCGGCCGGGGTCTGCGCCTGCGCCGCGAAGGCGGCGAACAGGGCGAGGCAACCGGCGAGCAGCGAACAACGATTCGTCGATCGGATCATATCTGGCGTCATGTCGGGGCGAGATGTCGGATGCGTCCGCAGTCGCGAACGCGCAATCCGGACAGTATAGCCTGAGCCGTCGTCTCGACGCAGTCCGTCCGGGGTGCCCTCCCGCGCGGCGCGTCCGATGCGCCGCGAGTCACCATGACCTCTGGCGGATGCTGGAGATGAATGGGTGATATACCTTGATACAACACCTCACAACCAACCGACGATGCCCACGATGTCCGCCACTCACTCTCCGCTCGCACCGGCTACAAGGATGACGTTCGCCCGCAGTCTGGGAATGGGGGTCCTGCTCTGCAGTCTCGTTCTGACCGGCTGCAAGCCCGGCGGCGAGGATGCCAAGGCCAAGGACCAGGACAAGAAGGTCCAGGAGGCAGTGCCGGTCGAGGCCGTCGCCGTGTCCAATCGGGCCATCGCCGCCAGCTATACCGGCACCGCGCCGCTCGAAGCCCGCGGCGAATCCCAGGTGGTCGCCAAGACCTCCGGCGTCGCCCTGCAGGTCATGGCCGAGGTCGGCCAGCAGGTCCGGGCCGGCCAGGTGCTGGTGCGCCTCGATTCGGCCCGCGCCGCATTGCAGGCCGCGCAGAGCGAGGCCCAACTGCGCAAACTGGAGGCGAGCTACAACCGGTCCCGCCAGTTGTTCGCGCAGCAGTTGCTCAGCGCCAACGACATCGATCAGCTCAAGTTCGATCTCGAGAACGCCCGCGCCGTGAACCGTCTGGCCAACCTCGAGCTGTCGTACGCCAACGTCGTCGCGCCGATCTCCGGCGTGATCGCCGAGCGCTCGATCAAGACCGGCAACTTCGTCCAGATCAACACCCCGATTTTCCGCATCGTCGACACCTCGCGGCTCGAAGCCACGTTGAACGTGCCCGAGCGCGAACTCGCGACGCTGCAGGCGGGTCTGCCGGTGCAACTGCAGGTCGATGCGCTGCCCGGGCGCCCGTTCACGGGGCGCGTGGACCGCGTCGCGCCGGTGGTCGATTCCGGCAGCGGCACCTTCCGCGTGGTCTGCGCCTTCGATGGCGGCGGCCTGCTGCAGCCCGGCATGTTCGGGCGCATCAAGATCGATTACGACCAGCGCGCCAATGCGCTGGTGATCCCGCGCAACGCGCTGCTCGACGACGAGAACGACCCGGCCGTGTTCGCGGTGCGAGGCGGCAAGGCCGCACGGGTCACGGTGAAGCTCGGTTACTACGACGGCGAATGGGTCGAAGTGCGCGGCGGGCTGAAGGCTGGCGAACGCGTGGTGACCGCCGGCAAGGTGGCGTTGCGCGAGGGCACCGCCGTCCAGGTCATCGGCGATGCCGTACCGAAGGCGGCGGTCGCAGCGAAGCCCGCGGGTGACAAATCGTGAGTACGCACGACGTTCCTTCCTCGGAAGAAGGCGCCGCGTACGGATCGGGTCTGGTCGAGTTCTCGACCCGGCGCCGGGTCACGGTGGCGATGTTCTGGCTGACGATGTTCCTGTTCGGCGGCCTGGCGCTGATGAGCCTCAAGGTGAATCTGCTGCCCGACCTGAGCTATCCGACGCTCACCGTGCGCACCGAATACACCGGCGCCGCGCCGGCCGAGATCGAAACCCTGATCACCGAGCCGGTGGAAGAAGCGCTCGGCGTGGTCAAGAACCTGCGCAAGCTGAAATCCGTGTCGCGTACCGGCCAGAGCGATGTCGTGCTCGAGTTCGCCTGGGGCACCGACATGGACCAGGCCAGTCTGGAAGTGCGCGACAAGATGGAAGTGCTGCAACTGCCGCTGGAGGCCAAGGCGCCGGTGCTGCTGCGCTTCAATCCCTCGACGGAGCCGATCATGCGCCTCGTGCTGGCGCCCAAGGTCGCGATCGAGGACGAAGCGCAGGCGCTGCGCAGGCTCACCGAACTGCGCCGGTTCGCCGACGACGATCTGAAAAAGAAACTCGAACCGGTGGAAGGCGTCGCCGCGGTCAAGGTCGGCGGCGGCCTGGAAGACGAGGTGCAGGTCGACATCGACCAGCAGAAGCTGGCGCAGCTCAACCTCTCGATCGACACCGTGATCCAGCGCCTGCAGCAGGAGAACATCAACGTCTCCGGCGGCCGTCTCGAAGAAGGCAGCCAGCGCTACCTCGTGCGCACGGTGAACCAGTTCGCCAGCATCGAGGAAATCCGCCAGATGCTGGTGACCACGCGCAGCGCCGGCAACGACGCCGCGGCTGCGGCCGCGCGGCAGATGGCGGCGGTCGCGGCGTCCACCGGTTCCGCCGCCGCGATCGCGGCCGCCAGTTCGGTGCAGAGCGCGTCCGGCGGCAACGGCGGCACGCCCGCCGGCGGCATGCCGGTGCGGCTGATGGACATCGCCGAGGTCCGCCAGGGCCACAAGGAGCGCGAGGCGATCATCCGTCTGGGTGGGCGCGAGGCGGTGGAACTGGCGATCTACAAGGAGGGCGACGCCAATACCGTGTCTTCCGCCGATGCGATCGAGGCCAAGCTGGCCGAAATCCGCAAGGAGATCCCGGCCGACATCGAACTCACCACCGTCGACGACCAGTCGCAGTTCATCCGCCATGCGATCAGCGACGTCAAGTTCGACGCCGTCGTCGGCGGCCTGCTCGCGGTCCTGATCATCTTCCTGTTCCTGCGCGACGGCTGGAGCACGTTCGTGATCGCGCTGTCGCTGCCGGTCTCGATCGTGACCACGTTCTTCTTCATGGATCAGTTCGGCCTCAGCCTCAACGTGATGTCGCTCGGCGGTCTCGCGCTGGCGACCGGCCTGGTGGTTGACGATTCGATCGTGGTGCTGGAAAGCATCGCCAAGGCGCGCGAACGCGGGCTCGGGGTGTTCGAGGCCGCGATCGAGGGCACCCGCGAGGTCAGCATGGCGGTGGTCGCGTCCACGCTCACCACCATCGCGGTGTTCCTGCCGCTGGTGTTCGTGCAGGGCATCGCCGGCGAACTGTTCCGCGATCAGGCGCTGACCGTCGCCACCGCGATCGGCATCTCGCTGATCGTGTCGATGACGCTCATTCCGATGCTCAGCGGCTGGCGCGACCGCGCGCCGATGGCGTTTCCGGAAGAACCGGCGCATCCGCAGTGGCAGCCGGAAAGCAAATGGCAGAAACCGCTGGCCGTCGGCCAGCGCGGGCTCGGCATGGCCACGCGCGGAGGCGCGTTCGGTCTGGCCTTCGTCTTCGTGCGGATCTGGCGCGGGTTGTCCGCGGTGATCGGCCCGGTGATGCGCAAGCTCAGCGATCTGGCGATGGCGCCGTATCACCGCATCGAGGCGGGGTATCTGCGCCTGTTGCCCGGTGCGCTGCGCCGTCCCGCGTTCGTGCTGGTGTTCGCCGCCGCCGCCTTCGGCCTCAGTCTGCTCGCGGTGCCGATGCTCGGTACCGATCTCATCCCGCAGTTGGCGCAGGACCGCTTCGAGATGACCGTGAAACTGCCGCCGGGCACGCCTCTGCGCGATACCGATCGCGTGGTCCGCGAACTGCAGCAGACGCACGCGAAAGACGACGGAATCCGCGCCCTTTACGGCGTCAGCGGCAGCGGCACGCGGCTGGACGCCAGCCCCACCGAGAGCGGCGAGAACATCGGCAAGCTCAGCGTGGTCATGGCCGACAGCGGCGACGAACGGCGCGAGGCCGAACTGGTCGAGGGGCTGCGCGAAAGCGCTGCGCGTTATGCCGGTGCGCAGGTCGATTTCAGCCGCCCGGAACTGTTCAGTTTCTCGATGCCGCTGGAAATCGAACTGCGCGGCCAGGATCTGGCGGACATCGAACGCGCCGGCCGGAAGATGGCGGCGATGCTGCGCGAGAACCCGCACTACGCCGACGTGAAGTCGACGGTGGAGCAGGGCTTCCCGGAAATCCAGATCCACTTCGATCAGGAACGCGCCGGTGCGCTGGGCCTGACCACGCGCCAGGTCGCCGATGCGGTGGTGAAGAAGGTGCGCGGCGATGTCGCCACCCGCTACAGCTTCCGCAGCCGCAAGATCGACGTGCTGGTGCGCGCGCGCGAGTCCGACCGGGCCACGGTCGACGACATCCGCCGGCTGATCGTCAATCCCGGCAGCGCCAATCCGGTCACGCTCGATTCGGTCGCCGACGTGGTGGCGACCACGGGCCCGAGCGAGATCCATCGTGCGGATCAGGTGCGGGTGGCGATCGTGTCGGCCAATCTGCGCGACATCGATCTGGGCACCGCCGTGCGCGAAGTCCGCCAGATGGTCGACGAGGCCGAAGGCGGGCTGGGCGCGGGCATCGGCATGCACATCGGCGGCCAGGGCGAAGAATTGTCGCAGTCGCTGCAGTCGCTGCTGTTCGCGTTCGGTCTGGCGGTCTTCCTGGTCTATCTGGTGATGGCCTCCCAGTTCGAATCGCTGCTGCATCCGTTCGTGATCCTGTTCACCATCCCGCTCGCGCTCGTCGGTGCGATCCTGGCGCTGCTGGTGACCGGTTCGACGATCTCGGTCGTGGTCTTCATCGGCCTGATCCTGCTGGTCGGTCTGGTGGTGAAGAACGCGATCATTCTGATCGACCGGGTGAACCAGGCGCGCGAAGCGGGCATGTCCAAGCGCGAAGCGCTGATCGAGGGGGCCCGCTCGCGTCTGCGCCCGATCATGATGACCACGTTGTGCACGCTGTTCGGCTTTCTGCCGCTGGCGCTGGCCTTCGGCGAAGGCGCGGAGGTGCGCTCGCCGATGGCGATCACGGTGATCGGCGGCCTGCTGGTGTCGACGCTGCTGACGCTGGTGGTGATTCCGGTGGTCTACGATCTGCTCGACCGCCGGCCGGATGAGCATTACGTGGCCCGCGGAAAGCGCGCACGCGCCAAGCGCGGCGAAGACTTCGATGCGGCCGCAGGAGAGGGCATGCCGTCATGAGCGTCGCCGAGTTCAGCATCAAGCGCCCCGTCACCACGGTGATGTTCTTCGTATCGCTGTTCGTGGTCGGGCTGATCGCGGCGGTGCGCCTGCCGCTGGAAGCGTTTCCCTCGGTGACGTTCCCGGGCATCTTCCTGCAGTTGCCGTATTCCGGCTCCACGCCGGAGGAAGTCGAGCGCACGGTGCTGCGCCCGGTCGAGGAAGCGGTGTCGACCATGACAGGCATCAAGCGCATGGACGGCAGCGCGAAGGCCGATGGCGCATCGATGTTCATCCAGTTCTCGGACTGGGAGCGCGATGCGTCGATCGCCGCGTCCGATGCGCGCGAGCGCATCGACGCGATCCGCGACGAACTGCCCGAAGATCTCCAGCGTTATTTCGTGCTCAAGTTCTCGACCAGCGACGAGCCCGTGGTCAAGGTGCGGCTCGCGTCGGATCGCGACATGACCCGCCAATACGACCTGATCGACCGCGAGTTCAAGCGCAGGCTCGAACGCATCGCCGGCGTCGCCCGCGTCGACGTGCTGGGGGCGCCGCCCAACGAGGTGGAGATCGCGATCTCCTCCGACCGCTTGAACGCTCACGGCATCGGGCTCAACGAACTCACCGCCCGGCTGCGCGACGTCAATTTCTCGGTCTCGGCCGGTCAGGTCGACGACGACGGAAAGCGTCTGCGGGTGCAGCCGGTCGGCGAAATCGTCGATCTCGATCAGTACCGGAACATCGTCATCGACGGCAAGGGCACGCGACTGGACGATGTGGCCGATATCGTGCTCAAGCCCTCGCGCATGGATTACGGTCGTCGTCTGGATGGACGTCCGGCCGTAGGCCTGGACATCTTCAAGGAGCGCAGCGCCAACCTGGTCCAGGTGTCGCGCGAAGTGCTCGCCGAAATCAACGCCATCGCCAAGGACCCCGCACTGAACGGCGTGCAGGTGCTCGTCGTCGAGGACCAGGGCGAGTCGGTGACCACTTCGTTGCTGGAACTCGGCGAGGCCGGTCTGGTCGGCCTGCTGTTGTCGATCATCGTGCTGTACTTCTTCCTCCGCCATTGGCCGTCGACGCTGATGGTCTGTACCGCGATTCCGATCTGCTTCGTGATGACCCTGGGTTTCATGTATTTCGCGGGGGTCACGCTCAACGTCCTGACCATGATGGGCCTGCTGCTCGCGGTCGGCATGCTGGTGGACAACGCGGTGGTGGTGGTGGAAAGCATCTACCAGGAACGCGAGCGCATGCCGGAACAGCCGCGGCTGGCGTCGCTGGTCGGCACCCGCAACGTCGCGATCGCGCTGTCGGCGGGTACGCTCTGCCACTGCATCGTGTTCGTGCCGAATCTGTTCGGCGACCGCAACATGATCAGCATTTTCATGGCCCAGATCGCGATCACCATCTCGGTGTCCCTGCTCGCGTCGTGGCTGGTGGCGGTGAGCCTGATCCCGATGCTTTCGGCGCGGATGAAGACGCCGCCGCTGGTCCGCGACGATCGCGGCCTGATCCCGTCGATGCAGCGCCGCTACGCCGCATTCCTGCGCTGGACGCTCGAGCACCGGGGCAAGAGCCTGCTCGGGATCCTGCTGATCGTGGTCGTCAGCGTGCTTCCGATGACCCAGATGAAGGTGAACATGTTCGGCGGCGAGGATGCGGTCGAAGCGGATGTCTTCTATCAGTGGAACGGCGCGTACACGAAGGAACAGATGTCCGAGGAGATCGGGCGCATCGAGAACTACCTCGACGCCAACCGCGAGAAATACGGCATCGTCCAGATCTATTCCTTCTTCAGCGAACAGGGCTGGGGCGGCACCCAGATCAAATTCGACGAAAAACTCAGCGACCGGACGCCGGAAGTCATCGAAGAGCTGCGCAAGAATCTGCCCAAGTCGGCGCGCGCGCAGATCGGCATCGGCGATCAGGGCGGTCCGGGCGGCGGTGGCGGATTCGGCAGCGAGACCGTGCAGGTGCAACTGGTCGGCGACTCCTCGCAGACGCTCAAGGAACTCGGCAATGACGTGCTGCCGGTCCTGGCCCGGCGCAAGGAATTGCGCGACGTGCGCCTGAACGCCGGCGATCAGAACAGCGAACTGTCGGTGCGCGTCGATCGCGAACGCGCGGCTTCGTTCGGTTTCAGCGCGGACGAGGTGTCCCGCTTCGTCGGCCTGGCCCTGCGCGGCGCGCCGTTGCGCGAATTCCGTCGTGGCGATACCGAAGTGCCGGTCTGGGTGCGTTTCGCCGGCGCCGAGGATTTCGGAATCAAGGACATCTCGTCGTTCACCGCGCGCGCGCCCGACGGCCGGATGGTGCCGCTGCTGGCGCTGGTCGATGTCGATATCGAGGCGTCCGCGTCCGAGATCCAGCGTTCGAATCGGCAGACCACGCTGACGTTGCAGGCCAATCTCGCCGACAAGGTCACGCCGCAGGAAGCGCGCGAAGCGATGGATCAGGCGTTGAAATCGGTGGCGATGCCGCCGGGCTACACCTATACCTTCGACGCGGGCGGCGGCCAGGACGAGCAGGAAGCGATGCAGCAGATGATGTTCAACCTGCTGATCGCGCTGATCATGATCTACGTGGTGATGGCCGCGGTGTTCGAATCGCTGCTGTTCCCCACCGCGATCATGAGCGGCGTCGTGTTCTCGGTGTTCGGCGTGTTCTGGCTGTTCTGGCTCACCGGTACCGAGTTCAACGTCATGGCCTTCATCGGGATCCTCGTGCTGATGGGCGTGGTGGTGAACAACGGCATCGTGATGATCGAGCACATCAACAATCTGCGACGGCGCGGCATGTCGCGCACCGACGCGCTGGTGGAGGGCAGCCGCGAGCGTCTGCGCCCGATCCTGATGACCATGGGTACCGCGATCCTGGCGATGGTGCCGATCGCGCTCGGCCAGACCCAGTTGGCCGGCGGCGGCCCGCCGTACTTCCCGATGGCCCGCGCCATCGCCGGCGGACTGGCGTTCTCGACCGTGGTGAGTCTGCTGTTCCTGCCGACGATCTACGCGGTGCTCGACGACCTGCGCGCCTCCACGATGCGCATCGTGCGCAGGGCGCGCGGAAAAGACGACGACGGCGTCGCGGCGGACGTCGATGCGGCGGACGTCGACGCAGCGGTCGTCCTCGCCGAGGTCAAGGCCCACTGACGTCGCGACGGACGCGCCCGGCATCGCGAAGACGCCGGGCGCGGATTTGACGGACATGCGCCGTGCGGGCAAGCTCGCTGCACTGTCGTTCGAGACATGGGACGACACGTCCGCTTCGCATCATCCCCCGAACCGCATCACCGACCTGCATCAAGGATCGATCCGCATGAATCTGAAAACAGTCTCCACCATGTTCGCCTCGGTCGTTCTCGCCTCCGCCATGAGCGCCAAGGCCGACGTCAACGCCACGGTCCGAGTCGCTTCCGCCTCCGCCCCCGACGCGGAAGAGACCTGCCTCATCATCATCTGCTGCAACTCGTGGCGTTGTTACTGGAAAGATCTCTGAGATCTCTAAGACAGTTCCGGAAACAGCGAAGGGCCGGAAATATTCCGGCCCTTCTCGTTGGCTGCAAGCTTTCGACTTGCGTCAGCCGAGCAGTTCGCCGAGCATGCGCGCGCCGCCGGTCCAGACTCCGATGGCGGTGCCGAGACTGGTCAGGAAGAAGTTGAGCAGCGCGCGCGCGACGCGATTGCGCCACCAGCCCTTCACCGATTGCACGTCGTCGCGCAGCGCCATGAAGTCGGCATAGGTGGGTTTCCGCGCCCAGACTTCGACCAGCGCGCTGAGCGTGCCCGAGGCCAGCGCCGGATGCAGCGGCGTGATCGGCGAAGCGACGAAGGCGGTGAGGATGCTCAACGGATGGCCGCCGGCGATCGCGCAACCGATCGCGCCCAATGTGCCGGTGACCAGCACCCACTGCAGAACGAGATCGCCGCCGACTTCCAGGCCGCCGCGCCAGAACCCCCAGGCGAAGCCACCGAGCACGAACGCGGCGAGCAGCAGCGTGAACCATGGAAAGGACGATTTCTCCTCGATCGCCTCGAGTTCGCCGCACAGCGCGTCGGGATCGCGCGCATCTTCGCCCAGATGTTTCGCCAGCCCCTGCAGATGGCCCGCGCCGACCACCGCGAGCACTTCGCGGGCCTTGCCCGCGGTTTCGGCTGCCGTCTTGGCGGGTGCTGCGATGGCCCGCAGCTTCGCGGCCATGTATTCGTCGCGTTCTGCGATCACCGTGCTGTAAAGTGCCGGGCTGTCGGCGGCGAATTCGCTGAAGCTCGCCTCCAGCATGTCGCCTTCCTTCAGGCCCTCGATCTGCTCGTCCGAGACCTTTTCGTCGAAGAACAGCGAGGCCATCAGGCCGCCGGAGACCTTGGCCCGGCCCCACCAGCCGAGTTTCTGCATCGCGCGCTTGAAGGTCAGGCCGACGTCGCGGTCGATCAGATGCAGCGACAACCCGCGTTCGCGTGCGTCCATCACCGCGGCTTTCAGTTCGGCGCCCGGTTCGATGCCGAGCTGTTCGGCCAGCCTGCGCTGGTAGGCCGCGAGGCCGAGATTCGCGGCGAAGACCGCGGTCTTTCCTTCGCGCAGCACCTTCACCAGATCCAGCCGCGCGAGCGCGTCCGGATCGGTCAACGACTGCGCGCGCTGTGCGTCCAGCTCCACCGCGATGGTGTCGTAGGCGCCGGTGGCGATGGCGGCGCGTACCGCTTCCACGCTCGCCTTCGACACGTGCGCGGTGCCGAGCAGGGTGTAGCGCACGCCGTCGCGCTCGACGATGGTGTGCGGCTGGTCGTGCAATGCGTCGATGGCGGCGGCCGGTGCGGCGTCGTCGGGCAGAACGGAATCGGGATCGGTCATCGTGGGAATGCGGTGGGGAGGGACCGCCGATCCCGGCCTCACCGATCTTCGGGAGCGAACGCGACGGAACGCGCAGGATAGACGCTCGTGCGCGGACTGTCGCGGCTTGGGCTGCGGTCGTATCGTTCCGCAGGCTCGCGTTTCAGCACAGGCCGAACGGCAGATTGGGCGAGGACACGATGCGCACGCCGACGGTCTCGCGCTTCAGGAAGCGCAGCGTGTCGGCGATCACATCGGGATGGTCGGCGATGCGGTTGTGGCCGAAACCGCGGGTGGTGATCATCCGCGCGTCGCGCCAGAGGCGGGCGTAGCGCTCGCCTTCCGACCACGGTACCTCGCGATCCTCGAGGTCGTGCAGGACCAGTGCCGGCCGTCCGATCATCGGTGCGTTGCGATGCGCCTGCAGATCCTCGATCGGCACCCGGGTTTGGCGTTCGAACAACGCCGCAAGTTTCGCCCCCCCAGTGCGCGCCGAGCCACACGATGCGGCTGAAACGCTCCATCGCCGCCAGCGGATCGGCGGCGGGTGCGATCAGGATCGCGCGTTCGGCGGCGAGCCCGCGCGCAAGGGCCACCGCGGTCGCGGCACCGCCGAGCGAGTGGCCGATGACGGCGGCCGCGGGACCTTAGTGCCGCCCGACCGCGAGCAGATGGCAGGCGAAGTCGGGCAGGGTGGCGCGGTCGCCGTCACTGCGGCCATGGGCGGCCTGATCGAAGGCGACCAGCGCGTAGCCGGCGGCACGCAAAGGCTGCGCCCAGGCCGCGGCGCGGGTGCCATGGCTCGACCAGCCGTGCGCGAACAGCACGTAGGGTTGCCGGGCTGGATCGCCCCAGACATAGGTCGCGATGCCGATCCCGTCGACATCGATGCGTTCCTCGCGCGCACCGGCGGTCGGCGCGTCCGCGGCACGCTGGCGACTGCTGCGGAATGGCGTGCAGAACAGGTCCGCGGCGCGGGCGAGCGTCGCTTCAGGCCAGAAGCGACGGCCGGCAAGGAACGACAGCCGAATCGCATACAGTGGCATGATATTACGAACGATCGTGCTAATTTTGGCGAATGAAATGGCCATGGCAGGCCTCCGTCGGCAGGGGTCAGTCTTGCGGGGAGAGGTAGATCGGGAGCACTTGCTCGAACATCCGCCGGCCCCGCGCGATGGCGACGTCGAAGTCGGCGATCGCCATGTCGTGCTGCACGGCCAATGCGATCGCATTGACCTCGAAGGCGAACTGCTCGGCATCGGTATCGCCGCGCAGTTCGCCGGACGCCACCGCCAGGCCGATCGCGCGGACCAGTTCGCCGCGCCAGCGCTGATGGTGGGCCAGGACGCGGTCCCGCAGCGGCCCGGGCCGGTCGTCGTATTCGCTCACCGCCGACAGCAGCAGACAGCCTCCGCGGTCCCGTCCCAGCCACTCGAACCAGTGATCGAGGATCGCGCGCAGGCGGGGCAGGCCGCGACCGGCCTTGAGCGCAGGAATCAGGGTGTGTTCGCCGAACCGCATCGCGGCGAGATCGAGCACCGCGAGCTGCAGATCCTCGCGCGAGCCGAAATGGGCGAAGACGCCGCTCTTCGACATGCCCACGGCATCGGCCAACGGCCCGATGGACAGACCTTCGAGGCCCGCCGACGAAGCGATCATGTAGGCCCGCTCCACGATCATGTCGCGGGTGGCGGCACCTTTGCCGGAGGGACTGGCCGGAGTCATGCGAACTTTATAGAACGATCGTTCGTTTCAGCGCAAGTCCCGGCCGACGAGCGGACGCCCGACGGGGTCAGTCGCGGTAACGCTTGAGAAGATCGTCGTAGGCGTCGATCCGGCGGTCGCGCAGGAACGGCCAGATCCGGCGGACGTGCTCGCTGCGGGCCATGTCGACCTCGGCGGTCAGGATCGTCGGTTCGCCGCCGGCCTCGGCCAGGAATTCGCCCTGCGGGCCGAGAACGTGGCTGTTGCCCCAGAAATCGATGCCGGACGCGCCCAGCGGCGACGGCTCATGCCCGACCCGGTTGCAACTGAGCACCGGCACGCCGTTGGCGACCGCATGGCCGCGATGGCTGAGGATCCAAGCACCGCGCTGGCGATCCTTTTCGGCCTGCGCGTCGGACGGATCCCAGCCGATCGCGGTCGGATACAGCAGCAGTTCGGCGCCGGCCAGCGCCATCAGCCGGGCGGCCTCCGGATACCACTGGTCCCAGCACACCAGCACACCGAGGCGGCCGACCGATGTGTCGATCGGCGTGAAGCCGAGATCGCCCGGGGTGAAGTAGAACTTCTCGTAGAAGCCCGGGTCGTCCGGAATATGCATCTTGCGGTACTTGCCCGCCATGCGACCGTCGGCATCGAAGACCACCGCGGTGTTGTGGTACAGCCCGGCGGCGCGGCGTTCGAACAGCGAGCCGACCAGCACCACGGCGTGTCGTCTGGCGAGTGCGGACAGACGTTCGGTGCTGGGGCCGGGAATCGGCTCGGCGAGATCGAATTCGTCGACCGATTCGTGCTGGCAGAAATACGCGCCGTTGTGCAATTCCTGCAGCAGCACCAGCTTCGCCCCGCGCTTCGCGGCTTCGCCGACGCGGTCTTCGATCGCCGCAAGATTGGCTTCGGCCGTGCCGTGATTGCGTTCCTGGATCAACGCGACGGGCAGGGTCTTGGTCTTCATGGAAATCGCTTCCTCGAACGAAACGGAATGCCGCAGGAGTGGATTCGGCCCGCCATCAAATCGCGTTACGGGCGTTCATCCATCGAAAGAGGTGGTCGACGCACCAGGCAGAGCATGGGATGAAACACCGGCGATCAGGTCAGAACGCCTTCCGGCAACTGCATCGTGATGCAGTGCAGACTGCCGTTCTGCCAGATCAGCGGGCGGCAGGGCACCGGTACGATCGCGCGTCCCGGAAACGCTTCGGCCATCACTTCCTGCGCGCGCGCATCGGCAACATCGCCGTAGGAAGGCATCAGCACCGCGCCGTTGACGATCAGGAAATTGGCGTAGCTTGCGGCGAGCCGGCGACCGTCGTCGAAGATCGGTCTGGGCCACGGCAGCGCGAACAACCGATAGGGCCGGCCTTCGCGGGTGCGCAGTTGCGCGAGTTCCGCGGCCATCGCCTGCAATTCGTCGTAGTGGGTGTCGGCGACGTCGTCGCAGGCCTGATAGACGATCGCATCCGGGGCGGCGAAGCGCGCCAGGGTATCGATGTGCGCGTCGGTGTCGTCGCCTTCCAGATAACCGCGATCCAGCCACAGCACCCGCTCCTGCGCCAGCCAGCCGGCGAGTTTCGCGCCGAGCTGTTCGCGCGACGCCTGCGGATGACGCTCATGCAGGCAGCGCCACGTCGTCAACAGAGTGCCTGCGCCGTCGGTCTCGATGCCGCCGCCTTCGAGGGCGAAATCGATCTCGCTGCGTTCGCCGCCGGCGAACAGCCCTTCGCGTGTCAAGGCTTCAACCAGACGATCGTCGCGACTGGCTTCGAACTTGCCGCCCCAGCCGGTGAAGCGGAAGTCGAGCAGACGGAAGCCGGTCCCGCGCACGAGCGTGATCGGACCGCTGTCGCGCAGCCAGGTGTCGTCGTATTCGACGGTCACGAAGCGAACGCGATGCATGTCCACACGGGCAGAACGCAATCGTGCTTCGGCGTAGGTCTGCAGATCGTCGTCCGCGATGCAGATCACCGCGTCCTCGAACATGGTGATCGCGGCGACGAGCGCGATGTAGGTCTCCTCGACATCGACGAGGCGCGGGCCCCAGTCGGTCTCGGGATGCGGCCACGCGATCAGGACGGCGGACTGGGGTTCCCACTCCGCCGGAAAACGGAACTTGTCGGACATCGGATGCGTTGGGTCGGCTACTTGATGGGAGGTTTCGGGCCGACTTCATTGCTGCCGGCACGAATGGCGACGGCGTCGATCACGCGATCCTTCTCGAAATAGACGACGAAGTTCGGATAGGTCCAACGATTGATCGTCGGCCACTTGCGGCTTTGACCGCCGCGCGGATCGAGGCGCTGGGCGGGCGCACCGAACTTGCGTTCGACGTCGGCCATGCGCATACCGCGTGCGGGCAGGGCCATGCCGGCTTCCTGGCCCACACGCTCGATCAACAGGGTTTCTGCGGAGGCCTGCGGTGCGGCCGCGAGCAGCGCGGCGGCGATGAGGGCTGCGGAGAGATGGCGCACGGGGGAACCTCCTCAGGCTGATGCGGGGATGCGCCCGGCGGTTCCGGGCGGCGTCCGATTGTAAGCGCATCGTATCGCGTGCGCACCGCGGCGGTACGCCAGCGTGCACCGACGCCAGAAACGACGAAAGCCGCACGGGGCGGCTTTCGTTCGGTGTCGCTGAGAGGCGTCGTCGATGCCGCCTCGTGACCGTTGATCCCGGCGCTGTCGCGCTTCGGGCAAAAGGTCCGGCTTCGGCGCTGGCGCGCCTCGACCATGTTGCCGGGTTTCAGCGCTGGCGCGCCTTGAAACGCGGATTCGACTTGCAGATCACGAAGACCTTGCCACGGCGGCGGACGACTTTGCAGTCGCGGTGACGGGCCTTCGCCGACTTCAGGGAGGACAAGACCTTCATGGGAAACCTCGGCGATAACGCGGTTGAGTGGACGGGGATGACGCAAGGGATAAAACAGCCGGCTATTCTGCCGGCATTTCTTTGCGCATTCAAGTGGTTGCGTGTCCGCCCGCGAGGCCGGGTGTTCCGTCGGCTCGTTCGGACGCCCGGCTACAATGGACGCACCCATCGCCGAATCCGAGAGCCTCATGTCCGAACCCGCCGCGCCGGTCTCTTCCGTGGATGTCCTGACCATCGACGGACCTTCGGGCTCGGGCAAAGGCACCATCAGCCGGCGGGTCGCGGCGCGACTGGGCTGGCATTATCTCGATTCCGGCGCGCTCTATCGCGGCGTCGGCGTGGCCGCGAGCTGGGCTGACCTTGATCTTGCCGATCCCGCCGCGCTGGTCCGTTGCGCCTTCGATACCCGGATCGGCTTCGAGGAACGCCCCGATGGCGAGCTGCGGGTCATCGTGAACGGTGTGGATGCGACCGACGAACTGCGGACCGAGACCGCGGGTGCTGCCGCCTCCGCCATCGCCGCCGTCTCCGAGGTCCGATCGGCACTCAAGGACCGTCAGCGCGCGTTCCGGCGGCCGCCGGGCCTGGTTGCGGACGGTCGCGACATGGGGACGGTGATCTTCCCCGATGCGCCCTACAAGGTGTTTTTGACCGCAAGTCCGGAAGAGCGGGCCGAAAGGCGCTATAAGCAGTTGAAAGACAAGGGGGTTTCCGTTATCTTCGACGACCTGCTGCGAGAAATTCTCGCCCGCGACGCCCGCGACGCCAATCGCGCGGTGGCGCCCTTGCGACCGGCCGACGACGCCGTCTGCATCGACACCACCGGTCTCGGCATCGACGTGGTCGTCGAACGCGTCCTGGCCCTGGTGCCGGCGAAGCGTTCCTGACGTCCACGGTTGCCGGGACAGGATCGGCAAGACGGTTTCGCGCGCGAGCGCATCCCGCGGCAGGAGGTCCGACGTATCGGTGCGCAAGCGCCGCCCGGCGGTTTTTCCATTACTCACTCACTAACGGCCACAGGCAATCCCGCCCCGGCCCGCAACGGGTGGATCGCGCGCATCACGCCCGAAGGCATGGCGCCGATCTGTGTCATCAACCGAGTATTCAACACATGACCGAATCATTCGCAGAACTGTTCGAACAGAGCGCAGCCGCCAATCTGGCCAAGCTCAAGCCCGGCTCGATCGTCAGCGGCGTCGTCGTCGATGTCCGCACCGACGTCGTCGTCATCAACGCCGGCCTCAAGTCCGAGGGCATCGTCCCGATCGAACAGTTCCGTAACGACGCCGGCGAGATCGACGTCGCTGTCGGCGACACCGTCAAGGTGGCGCTGGACTCTCTCGAAAACGGCTTCGGCGAAACCGTCCTCTCCCGCGACAAGGCCAAGCGCGCGATGGTGTGGGACGAGCTGGAAGAAGCGCTGGAAAAGAACGAAACGATCACCGGTCGCATCAGCGGCAAGGTCAAGGGCGGCTTCACCGTCGACATCAAGGACGTGCGCGCGTTCCTGCCGGGTTCGCTCGTCGACGTGCGTCCGGTCCGCGATCCGGTGTACCTGGAAGGCAAGGAACTCGAATTCAAGCTCATCAAGCTCGATCGCAAGCGCAACAACGTGGTCGTGTCGCGCCGCGCCGTCGTCGAGAGCGAACATTCGGAAGAGCGCGAGCAGCTGCTCGAGAAGCTGGTCGAGGGCGCCAAGCTCAAGGGCGTGGTCAAGAACCTCACCGATTACGGCGCGTTCGTGGACCTTGGCGGCATCGATGGCCTGCTGCACATCACCGACATGGCGTGGAAGCGCGTGCGTCATCCGTCCGAAGTGGTCGAAGTCGGTCAGGAACTCGAAGTCCGCGTGCTCAAGTACGATCGCGAGCGCAATCGCGTCAGCCTCGGCCTCAAGCAGCTCGGCGAGGATCCGTGGGACAACATCGCGCGTCGCTACCCGTCGAACATGCGCATGTTCGGCAAGGTCTCCAACGTCACCGATTACGGCGCGTTCGTCGAAATCGAGCCGGGCGTCGAAGGCCTGGTCCACGTGTCCGAAATGGACTGGACCAACAAGAACGTCAACCCGTCCAAGGTCGTGCAGGTCGGCGATGAAGTCGAAGTCATGATCCTCGACGTGGACGAAGAGCGCCGCCGCATCTCGCTGGGCATGAAGCAGTGCTCGCAGAATCCGTGGGAAGTGTTCGCCGCCACCCACAAGAAGAACGACAAGGTGTCGGGCCAGATCAAGTCGATCACCGATTTCGGCATCTTCATCGGTCTCGACGGCGGCATCGATGGCCTGATCCATCTGTCGGATCTGAGCTGGAACACCACCGGCGAAGACGTGGTGCGCAACTTCAAGAAGGGCGACACCCTGGAAGCCGTCGTGCTCGCCGTCGATCCGGAACGCGAGCGCATCAGCCTCGGCGTGAAGCAGCTGGAACAGGATCCGTTCGGTCAGTTCATGGCCTCGTTCCCGAAGGGCTCGAAGGTCACCGGTACCGTGAAGGAAGTGGACGCTAAGGGCGCGGGCATCGACCTTGGCGACGGCATCGAAGGCTACGTTTCGGCGCGCGACATCAGCTACGACCGCGTCGACGACGCCAGCCAGCATCTCAAGGTCGGCGACAAGATCGAAGCCAAGCTCATCGGCATGGACCGCAAGGGCCGCACCCTGCAGCTGTCGATCAAGGCGAAGGACGAAGCCGAAACGCAGGAAGCGCTGGCCGAGTACAACAAGGCCTCCGCCGATGCCGCCAGCGGCACCACCAAACTGGGCGCGCTGCTGCGCGAGCAGCTGGAAAACCGCTCCGAGTGATCGTTTCCGTGTAATCCGCTCCACGGCCTGCGGCGATCCGGTTTTTCCGGATCGTCGCGGCGCCGGTCGGGTGCGGCCCGTTTGAAGGATTGCGAACGCCCATGACCAAATCCGAACTGATCGAGATCCTGTCCCAGCGTCAGAGTCATCTGAAGGCCGACGACGTCGATCTGGCGGTGAAGTCGCTGCTGGAAATGATGGGTGGCTCGCTGTCGCAGGGCGAGCGGATCGAGATCCGCGGCTTCGGCAGTTTCTCGCTGCATTACCGCCCGCCGCGCACCGGCCGCAATCCGAAGACCGGCGACGCCGTCGCGCTTCCCGGCAAGCATGTCCCGCACTTCAAGCCCGGCAAGGAACTGCGCGACCGCGTGAGCGGCGTGGTACCGCTTCCGCCGGAAGACTGAGCCTTCCCGCCAGCGCCGGCCTCTGCGACGTGCGCTGAGAGGGTGTCGCGGAGCCGGATCGATGTCCGCCTCCGGCCTGCCCGGACATCCGCCCGTGTTGACCATCGTCATCGACCGGCGGTCGGCATACACTGATCCGCGAACCGGCTGTTCCGGCCTCTCCGAGACACGACCGTCCCCCATGCGTCCACTGCGTGCGCTCATCGCCATCGTTTGTCTGGCCCTTGGCGTGGTGCTCGGCGTGCTCAACGCCGAACCGGCCACCGTCGATCTCGGGGCGTTCGAAGTGCGCGCGGGCCTGGGTGTGATCCTGTTGTGCACGCTGCTGGCCGGTGTCCTGCTCGGCGGCCTCGCGATCGTGGCTTCGGTGGTGCTGCCCCTGCGCCGGGAACTCCGCCGTGGACGTGCGCCCGCGCCGATGGTCGAATCCGGAACGGGTTCTGTCACATCGTCGCTCCCCATTATTCCTGCCTCTTCGGAGCCTTGAGATGGCCTTCATCTCCGAGTGGTTCTGGTATTTCCTGTTGATCCCGCTGGCGGCCATCGTCGGTTGGGTCGTCGGTCGCCGCGGCGGCGAGCGTCACAGCGATCATCAGGTCAGCCGGCTGTCCACCACCTATTTCCGCGGTCTGAACTATCTGCTCAACGAGCAGCCGGACAAGGCCATCGAATTGTTCCTGCACGTGGCCGAGCTGGACAAGGACACGTTCGAGACCCAGGTCGCGCTGGGACATCTGTTCCGTCGCCGCGGCGAGGTCGACCGTGCGATCCGTCTGCATCAGGGGCTCGTGCAGCGGTCCGATCTGAGCGACACGCAGCGGGTGCAGGCGCTGCTGGCGCTGGGCGAGGATTACATGCGTTCCGGTCTACTCGATCGCGCCGAAACCGTGTTCACCGATCTGGCGAAGCTCGACGACCGCGCGCCGCAGGCGCTGCGGCACCTGATCGGCATCTATCAGGCGGAGCGCGACTGGCAGAAGGCGATCGACAAGGCTTCGCGCTACGAAGCCGCGACCGGCGAGCCGATGGGCAAGCTGATCGCGCAGTTCGAATGCGAACTGGCGGAACGGCATCGCGCCGCGGGCGAAATCGACCAGGCGCGGGCGGCGATCGCGCGCGCCTACGCTGCCGATTCGACTACCGTGCGCGCAGGCATGCTGGAGGGGCGGATCGAGTTCGATGCCGGTCGCCATCCCGTCGCCATCCGCGCTTACGAACGCGCCGCGCGCCACGACCCCGACTATCTTCCCGACATCCTGCCCTCGCTGCTGGTCTGCTACGAGCAGGTCGGCGACCCCAGCGGTGCGCGCACCTTCCTGACGGAGATGTGCGAGCACTACCGCGGCATCGCGCCGGTGCTGGCGTTGACGAAGCTGGTCGAAGCGGGCGAGGGCGTGCATGCGGCGCGGGATTATCTGGCGCGGCAGCTCAAGGAGCGGCCGTCGGTGCGCGGTGAGGCGGCGCTGATCGACCTCAGCCTCGCAGATCATACGGACCCGACCGCGACTCTCCACGATCTCAAGCATGTGACCGAGCAACTGCTGGTCCGCAATCCGAGTTATCGCTGCAACCGCTGCGGTTTCGGCGCGCGCAGCCATCATTGGCAGTGCCCCAGTTGCAAGGAATGGGGAAGCGTGAAGCCGCTGCTGAACTACGCCGTGGTCTGATGACCCTCCCGCTCGGAACCTTGATCTGGTGCGCATTGTTCGCGGCCATCGCCGCCGCGGGCACGTGGGCGGCCCGCGTTTATGCGCTGCATCGCAGATTGCTCGATCAGCCGGGCGAACGTCGCAGCCATGCCACGGCGACGCCGCGTGGCGGCGGGATCGCGATCTCGATCGCGATGCTGGTGGCGATCGTCGCGATGACGGTGCGCCAGCCGGGTGAGGTCGTGCTGCTGGTCTGCGCCGGCTTCGGGTTGTTGCTGGTGGCCGGCATCGGCTGGCTGGACGATCACCGGCCGCTCTCGCCATGGTCGCGTCTGGCGGTGCATGTCGTCGCTTCGGGTTGGCTGATGACGGGTTTCTATCTGTCCGGCCGCAGTCCCGAAGTTTCGATCGCTGTCTTCATGCTGTCGCTTTCGCTGGTGAATATCTGGAATTTCATGGATGGCATCGATGGTCTGGCCTCGACCCAGGCGATCCTTGCGGCCTCCGCGTTCTCATGGCTGTCCTGGCTGGCGGGAGCGGCGGTCGCGGTTCATCTGGGGTTGGCGTTCATCGCGGCAGTCTTTGGCTTCCTGCCGTTCAATTTCCCCAAGGCCAGGATTTTTCTGGGGGATGTGGGCAGCGGGACGTTGGGTTTCATGCTGGCGCTCTTGGCCGGATGTGCGCTCGACGGATTGAGGCCCGTGGCTTGGCCGCTGCTGTTGTTGCCGCTGGGTGCGTTTCTGCTCGACGCAGGGCTCACTCTGACGACGAGAATGCTGCGCGGCGAACGATGGTGGACCGCGCACGTCGAGCACGCTTACCAGCGTTGGGCACGGCGTACCGGCAGCCACGTGCGGGTCACGATGTGTTATGCGGTATGGACGCTTTCGGGTTGTACGGCCATGGTTTGGCTCTCGGGGGGGGATGGAAGCGGGATCGTCATGTCGGCGGTGCTGTGGGTGGTATCCGGGTGCGCGCTCTGGCTCTGGCTGAGAGGGCGGGCCGTTCGCACCGAGAACCTGGGAGTGGACGCATGAGTAGATTGAAAGACCGTCTCGCCACTGCCTGGCCCAGGACGACGATTGTTCTCCACGATCTGTGCATGGTCTGGCTGTGCTGGACGGCGCTGCTGCAATTCCGTTACGCGATGGTCGATACCGCGGCCCGGCCATCGCTGTGGACGACCGAAGCCCTGCTGGTGCTCATCGCACAGGGGTTGGTGTTCTGGCAGGTCGGCCTCTATCGCGGGGTCTGGCGCTTCGCGAGCGTCCCCGATCTCCTCAATATTCTCAAGGCGAGTCTGTTCGGTCTGCTCGCCGTTCTGCTGGTGCTCTTCATCTACAACCGCCTTGGGCAGACGCCGCGTTCGGTGCTGGTGATGTACCCGTTCGTGATGACCCTGATGCTCGGCGCGCCGCGGTTGCTGTACCGGTCCTGGAAAGATCATGGCCGCATCAACAGCGACAAATCCGCGGTGCGCGTGCTGATTCTCGGCGCTGGTCGGGCCGGCGAAGCCCTGGTCCGCGACCTGCGCCGTACCGGCGCGTACCAGCCGGTCGGCTTTCTCGACGATGCGGTGAAACTGCGCGGCAGCCATCTGCACGGCGTGCCGGTGCTGGGCAAGATCGAGGAAGTGGCGCGGATCGCGCCCGAGACCGCGGCCAAGCTGCTGGTGATCGCGATGCCGTCGCTTGATGCCCAGCGCATGCGCCGGGTGATCGAGGCCTGCGAGCGCACCGGCCTGCCGTTCCGGATGGTGCCGAGACTCAACGACATCCTCGAAGGCCGTTCGCTTCCCGGCGAGCTGAAGGAAGTCGCGATCGAAGACCTGCTCGGTCGTGCGACGGTGGTGCCGGACTGGAAGGCGATGCGCGACTGGCTCGGCGGGCGCACGGTGCTGGTCACCGGCGCCGGCGGCTCGATCGGCTCCGAACTCTGCCGGCAGTGCGCGCGTCATGGCGCCACCCGGATCGCCCTGGTCGAGATCGACGAATTGGCGCTGGTGACCACGCAGATGCGCCTGCGTCGCGATTTTCCGCAGATCGAGCTGGCGCCGGTGCTCGGCGACTGCGGCGACCCGGCGGTGATTCGCTACGCGCTGGATCTGGTGAAGCCCGATGCGGTGTTCCATGCCGCCGCCTACAAACAGGTGCCGCTGCTGGAAACGCAGTTGCGCGAAGCGGTCCGCAACAACGTGCTCGCGACCGAGACCGTGGCCCGCGAAAGCGCCGCCGCGGATGTCGGCACTTTCGTGCTGATCTCCACCGACAAGGCGGTGGATCCGGTGAACGTGCTCGGCGCCACCAAGCGTCTCGCCGAAATGCTCTGCCAGTCGCTCGCGGTGCCGCGTTCGACCCGCTTCGTGACCGTGCGCTTCGGCAACGTGCTGGATTCCGCCGGCAGCGTCGTCCCGCTGTTCCGCGAGCAGATCCGCGGCGGTGGCCCGGTGACGGTGACCGACCCCGAGGTCACGCGCTTCTTCATGACCATCCCGGAAGCCTGCCAATTGATCCTGCAGGCGTCGGCGATCGGCTCGCAGCAGGCCATCTACACGCTCGACATGGGCGAACCGGTTTCGATCCGGGTGCTCGCCGAGCAGATGATCCGCCTCGCCGGCAAGCAACCGGGGCGCGATGTCGCCATCGTCTACACCGGCCTGCGCCCGGGCGAGAAGCTTCACGAAACCCTGTTTCATGCCGACGAACGCTATCGTCCGACATCGCATCCCAAGATCCTGCAGGCGGCGCCGAGGCAGGTGCACGCGGACGCCATCGCCGGTGCGCTGCTGCGCATGCGCGATGCCAGCGCGCACTACGACCTCGACGCGCTCGCGGCGATGCTGCGCGAAGCGGTGCCGGAGTTCGCGCCGATGCAGCCCGGCGACACCGATATTCCGCATGCGGCCACGGTGGTCGCTTTCCCGGCGCGCAACGCGCGCAGAACCTGATCGCCCGTCGATCGCAGACATTTTCCGCAGGACCCGATGGCCCGTATCCGCAAAGCCGTGTTTCCGGTGGCCGGTCTAGGCACCCGTTTCCTTCCCGCCACCAAGACCGTCCCGAAGGAGATGCTGCCGATCGTCGACCGGCCGTTGATCCAGTACGCCGTGGACGAGGCGGTCGAGGCCGGTTGCGACACGCTGATCTTCGTGACCAATCGCTACAAGCATTCGGTCGCCGACTATTTCGACAAGGCCTACGAGCTGGAGCAGAAGCTGGAGAAATCCGGCAAGTTCGAACAGCTCGAAATGGTCCGCAACGTGCTGCCTCCGCACGTGCGCGCGGTGTTCGTGACTCAGGCCGAGGCGCTGGGGTTGGGCCATGCGGTGCTGTGCGCGAAGCCGATCGTCGGCGACGAACCCTTCGCGGTCCTGCTGCCGGACGATCTGATCTGGAACGGGCGCCAGGGTTCGGGCGGTCCCGGTGCCCTCAAGCAGATGGCGGATGCGGCCGAGGCCAGCGGCGCCAGCGTCATCGCCGTGCAGGATGTGCCGCGCGAACAGACCGCCAGTTACGGCATCGTCGCGACCGAGGGTTTCAACGGCCGCAGCGGCCGGATCACCCAGATCGTCGAGAAGCCGAAGCCCGCCGATGCCCCGAGCAATCTCGCGGTCGTCGGCCGCTATGTTCTGGACGGCGGTATTTTCGATCTGCTCGAAAGCACCACGCCCGGCGCCGGCGGCGAGATCCAGCTCACCGATGCCATCGCGACACTGCTCGCGCGCAAACCGGTGCACGCCTATCGCTTCCAGGGAACGCGGTTCGACTGCGGCACTCATCTCGGGCTGATCGAGGCCACGATCCGCTACGCTCTCGATCACGAAACCTTGAGCGACGCCGCACGCGGCATGATGCAGAACGCGCTCAGCGAACTCGGGGTGGTCGACCTCGACTGACGCCGCCGCTTGTTGCCGCTGGACATGACCTATTACCGGGCGACGCTCGGCCCGACTCGCGCTTTCCCGGAACAGGAAGGGCGCATCGATGCGCGCGTCTGCATCGTCGGTGGCGGCTTCGCCGGCCTGAATACCGCGCTGGGCCTGTGCGAGCGCGGCCTGCGCGATACGGTCGTGCTGGAAGCGCAGACGCTCGGCCACGGCGCTTCGGGCCGCAACGGCGGCTTCGTGTTTTCGGGATTCTCGCGCGACGAAGCGTCGCTGCTGCGCGATCTCGGTCCGGCGCGGGCGCGGGCATTGCACGACGGGACGGTCATGGCGGTGAATCTGATCCGCGATCGCGCCCGCCGTTACGGCATCGATTGCGACCTCATCGACGAGGGCGTGCTGTGGGCGAACTGGTTCCGCGATTCCGCGCGGCTGCGCATGCGCCAGCGACTGCTGGCCGAATCGTTCGGGGTCGAATGGCGGTGGGTCGATCGCGAAGATCTCCGCGAGCGCCTGCGCACCGCGCGTTATCACGATGCATTGTTCGAGCCGAACGCATTCCATTTTCATCCCCTGAAATACGCGCACGGCCTGGCGCGCGTCGCCGAAGGGCAGGACGCGCGGCTGTTCGAACGCACGCCCGCCATCGCGCTGGATCGCGATGGTGCCGGTTGGCGGGTGCGCACGCCGCAGGGCGAAGTGCGCGCCGAGCACGTGGTGCTCGCCTGCGGCGGTTATCTCGCCGGCCTGCGCCGCGACGTGGATGCGGGGGTGTTGCCGATCGCGACCTATGTGATGGCGACCGAGCCGCTCGGTCCGCGCCTCGCGGACGCGATGACGACGCGTGCCGCGGTCTACGACACCCGCTTCGCGTTCGATTACTACCGGCCGCTGGCGGATACGCGGTTGCTCTGGGGCGGGCGCATCTCGGTGCGCGACCGATCGCCGTCGTCGGTGCAGCGTCTGCTGTACCGCGATCTGTTGAAGGTGTATCCGCAGCTCGAAGGCGTGCGGATCGAAGCGGCCTGGTCGGGTCTCATGAGTTATGCCCGGCACGAAATGCCGCAGATCGGGCGGATCGACGCCGGACTCTGGGTCGCGCAGGCCTTCGGCGGGCACGGCGTGGCGCCGACCACGTTCGCGGGCGAAATTCTGGCCGCGGCCATCGCGGATGGCGACGACCGCTGGCGGTCTTTCGCCGACTACGGTCTGATCTCGGCATTGAAACCCGCGGGTTTTCTCGGCGCGCAGTTGAGTTACTGGTGGTTGCAGGCGCGCGATGCCATGCAGGATGCGGCCGATGGCATCGCCCGACGGACCGTCCGCCGCCGCGTGGGCCGGGATTGAAGCGAGTTCGCGCACCGTCCCGGTGTCGCTCCGGTTTTCATCCGCGTCCGGTATGCTGCGTGACAACGTCGGCGATGCTTTGCCGAGCGACGGGATGTTCGGGCAGGGATGCCGTCTTCGACCATGCGGTCGGCTTTGGGGGGCGGTGAATGCGGCAAACCAGGCGGTTCGGAACCGTGCCGGAACAGGCGACGACCATGGCCCGTGCTTCGCGGACGCCTGCGCGCAAGCGCCGCGATGTCGTGCAGAGCCCGCCTCTTGCTTTGGCCCGGGGCGGATGATCGTGTCGGTGATCTCGCATTCGGCGCCCGTGTCTCGTCCGCATTGGCGAGGTTGGGCGATCTGCCTGACGGTGGTTCTGCTGCTGCGATGCGCGGCGTACTACGCCTCGTGGCTGCTGGAGTACGGCCCTTACGCCAGTCTCTGGTTTCCCGCCGCCGCGATCACGTTCGCGGCCTGCGCGGTCTTCGGCTGGCGCGCCCTGTTCCCGCTGATCGTGGCCAGCCTGCTGGGCAGTCTGGCGGCCGCCGAACGCAACGCTTCGTCCGCGTCCACGGCGGATGTCCTCTTCGGCGGGTTGCTTTACGCGCTGTCGCACTGCCTCGCTTATTACGTACTGGCCCAGGCGGTGATGCGATCGTTGTCGGCCGATCGGCGCGCATCGTTGCCGCTGTCGATCAGTCTGTTCCTGGTGTACGGCCTGGTCGCCGCGGCGTTCGCCGCCTTCTGCGGGGTCGGCGCTTATTACGCGATGGGCGATCTCTCGGCCGAGGCCGCCGAGCGTGCGGTGCTGCCGTGGATGATCGGCGATTACACCGCGATCGTCGCGCTGGGACCGCTGTCGCTGCTGTTGTTCCGCGCCCTGGCGCTGCGCATGCGGGTGCCGTTGCGCGATGCGTTGTTCGCGCTGGACGATCTGCCGAGGCGACAGGTCGGTAGCCGCTGGTTCGCGCTGAAGTTGCCGGTCATCCTGCTCGCGGCCGGTGGCGCGCTGTGGGCGATCGCGTCGGACCCGGATTACGGGCCGCTGATCCTGCTGGTGTTCGTGACCATCGTCCTGCAGTTTTGGCTGGTCCATACCCAGACGGTGCTGCAGTCGCTGGTGTCGATCGCGCTGTTCGACGCGACGTTCGTGGTGTTGACGATGGCTTTCGGTCTCGGCGAGCTGGCGGCGACCCTGCAGTGCGCCATGATCACCTTCGCGGCCGGCAGTTATTTCAGCATGGCGTTGCCCATGCTGTACGCGCGCAGCGAAGAGCTGAAAAAGCTGCTGACGCACGACACCTTGACCGGCGCGCACACGCGCCATTTCTTCGTCGAAATGGCCGAACGCACTCTGCGACAAAGCCGGGTCGACGGGCGCAAGGCCTCGATGCTGATGATCGATCTGGACAATCTGAAACGGATCAACGATCGCGAGGGCCATGCCGCCGGCGATCATGCGCTGTCGCTCGTGGTGAAGATCTGCCGCAAGGCGCTGGGCGACAACGCTCTGCTTGGCCGTCTCGGCGGCGACGAATTCTGCGCGATGCTGCCCGCCTGCGATCAGACCGCGGCGGCGGCGATCGCGCAGACGATGGTGAATGCGGTGCGCGATGCCGCGCGCGCCTTTCCGGGCGAGATCAAGCCGAGCCTCAGCATCGGCGTGGCCACCGCGAAAGGCGACGACGACTACGACAGCCTGTGGCTCCGCGCCGATACCGCGCTGTACGTCGCCAAGCGCAGCGGCCGCAACCGGGTCGCGCAGGAAGAGTTCGCGCTGGAAGAGCCGCACGAAGATCGCGTGCAGCAAAGGATCGTGCGGGGAAGCATCGTGCCGGAAAAGACCGTGCAGGAAGCATCGACGGAGATCGCCTGACGCTCCCGGCGTCGGTCCAAAGAAAACGGGGCGCGATCGGCGCCCCGTTCCGTTCGTTCTGCAGGTTCGTCGGGCGACGCGCGAACGCCCGGATCAGAGCGCTTCGAAGATGCCCGCGGCGCCCATGCCGGTGCCGATGCACATCGTCACCATGCCGTACTTCTGCTGGCGACGGCGCAGACCGTGCACGATGGTCGCGGTGCGGATCGCACCGGTCGCGCCGAGCGGGTGACCCAGGGCGATCGCGCCGCCCAGCGGGTTGACCTTCGACGGGTCGAGGCCCAGATCCCGGATCACCGCCAGCGCCTGCGCGGCGAAGGCTTCGTTGAGTTCGATCCAGTCGAGCTGATCCCGGGTGAGGCCGGCCTGCTTCAGCGCCTTCGGAATCGCGGCGATCGGGCCGATGCCCATCACTTCCGGGCGCACGCCGGCGACCGAGAAACTGACGAAGCGGGCGAGCGGGGTGAGGCCGTAATCCTTGATCGCCTGTTCCGAAGCCAGCAGTACCGCCGCGGCGCCGTCGCTCATCTGCGAGGCGTTGCCGGCGGTGACGGTGCCGCCGAACATGCCGTTGCGGAACACCGGCTTGAGCTTGGCCAGACCTTCGGCCGAGCTGTCCGGACGCGGGCCTTCGTCCAGTTCGATCAGACTCTTCTTCACCCGCACCGCGTTGCCGGCGAGATCGGGAATGCGCGAGATCACTTCGTACGGCGAAATCTCGGCACTGAATTCGCCGGCCTGGATCGCCGCGACCGCCTTGCGATGCGATTCAAGCGCGAAGGCGTCCTGATCTTCGCGCGAGATCTTCCACTCCTCGGCCACCTTCTCGGCGGTGATGCCCATACCGTAGGCGATGGCGACGTTCTCGTCCTTCGCGAAGACCTGCGGCGAGAGCGCGACCTTGTTGCCCATCATCGGCACCATCGACATCGATTCGGTGCCGCCGGCCAGCATC
>CAMLLG010000039.1 GCA_946480825.1 uncultured Lysobacteraceae bacterium | reverse complement strand
GATAGTCGTTCGCGCGGCGACCGTTGATCAGCAGCAGGGTGCGGCCCGGGCCGAGACCGCGGAGGTTGATCACGCTCGCGTTCGGCGTGAAGCCGCCGGCGGCGTTGAAATCGTTCTGACCGAAGCCGGTGTTCTGGCTGATGGTTTCAAGCGCGTCGTAGACGGTGTTGAAGCCTTCGCGTTCGATCTGGTCGGACGTGATGATGGTGACCGGCGACGGACCTTCGACTTCGGCGCGCTTGATGCGGCTGCCGACGACTTCGATCTTGTCGAGGTTCTGCGACTGCGAGGTCGCGGTCTGATTGTCGTCCTGATCGTCGTCCGTGTTGCCGCTGGTGTCCTGGGCGAACGCCATGCCGGAGACCAGGAACGTGGTCAGGATGGCGGAGGTGAGCTGGCTGCGTCGCAGGCGACGCGGAGTACGTGAATTCATGGAAATCCCCGGTAGCAGGTCGTGAACGAAAACGAGACGACAGAAATACCTTCCCCCTGACGCCTACCACCGGAACTTAACATGGGTTTAACGCGCTTGTCATGTGGATGTGAGTGCCTCCGGCCGTTCAGGCAGATGCGACAGAACGGCCGAGGCCGGAACCGGGCCGAAATGGCCGAGGGGCGCCCGAAGACAGGCTGGCCGCGCACCTGCGGGCCGGCGACAATGGTGGCATGAAGACCTCGACCCCGTTCAGATTGCAGCCCCACGCCGTCCAGCCCAACCTCGCACCCTTGCCGGGGGTGCGGAACATCATCGCGATCGGTTCCGGCAAGGGCGGGGTGGGCAAGTCCACCACCGCCGTCAATCTGGCGGTGGCCCTGGCCGGTCTCGGGGCCCGGGTCGGACTGCTCGACGCGGACATCTACGGCCCCAGCATTCCGACGATGCTCGGGCTTTCCGGGCGGCCGGAAAGCCCGGACGGCAAATCCATCGTGCCGATGCGCGCACACGGCGTGGAGACGATGTCGATCGGGTTCCTGGTCGAAGAAGACACGCCGATGATCTGGCGCGGACCGATGGCGACCTCCGCCTTGACCCAACTGCTCAACGACACCCGCTGGGGCGAAGGCGACGATGGCCTCGACATTCTGGTGATCGATCTGCCGCCGGGCACCGGCGACATCCAGCTGACCCTGGCCCAGAAGATTCCGGTCGCAGGTGCGGTCATCGTCACCACCCCGCAGGACGTGGCCACGCTCGATGCGCGCAAGGCGCTGAAGATGTTCGAGAAAGTCCAGGTACCGGTGCTCGGGCTGATCGAGAACATGGCACAACACGTGTGCTCGCAGTGCGGGCACGTCGAGCACCTGTTCGGCAACGGTGGCGGCGAGCGCATGGCGACGCAGTACGGCGTGCCGCTGCTCGGTTCGCTGCCGCTGGAGGCATCGATCCGCGAACAGGGCGATGCCGGCACGCCCGTGGTGCTGTCCGCGCCGTCCTCCGCTGCGGCCGAGGCCTATCGCCAGGTCGCGCAGCGACTGCTGGCGGAACTGGAAAAGCGCCCGCGAGTCCGGGCGGAGATCGGCGCCAGTCTGGTCTGAGGCGCGTCCGCAGGGTGTGCGCCGGTGGTGTGGCCCCCACGTCCACCGATTCCGTCGCCGATGGTTTCATCTGCAACGATTTCGCCGTTCGTCGGCGATGTTGCGCTGCGGCGTGCACGCAGCGTTTTCGAGCGTATTTTCGACGGGTTGTGTCCCTGTCGTTCGCGCCGGGCATGGAGCCGATTGATGACGTGCCGCCGGGCCATGGCAAACCGGGCCCTCGGGCCTCCGCCCGTGTCATCCATCAGAACTCTCCATGGGGTTTTCGCAACATGAAGCAGCAGATCGTTCGTCGTGCCGTCCTCGCCACCGCCGTCGTGGCTTCGCTGGGTCTCTCCTCCATCGCGTTCGCGGGCGGTCGCCCCGACGCCGTCCTCGCCGGCCTCAATGCCGGTCGCGCCCATGAATCGGGCGAACTGATCGTCAAGTTCCGCGATGGCACCACCGCCACCGATCAGGACATCGTGCGTCGCGGTCTGGGCGCGCAGAAGCTCGACACCGTGCGTAAGGGCCGCGGCGGCAAGGGCGAAACCGCGCTGATGCGGCTGCCGGCCGGCGCCAGCCTCGCCGACACCGTGCGCGTGCTCTCGGCCAACCCCAGCGTCGAATACGCCGAGCCGAACTGGACCTATCACCACGCGGCCACGTCCAACGACACCTACGCCACCAACGGTTCGCTGTGGGGCATGTACGGCGACGCGTCCTCGCCGGCCAATCAGTACGGCTCACAGGCGGCCGAAGCCTGGGCGGCCGGCCATACCGACTGCAGCGGCGTGCTGGTCGGCGTGATCGACGAAGGCATCTACTTCAACCATACCGATCTGGCCGCCAATATCTGGACCAATCCCTACGACCCGGCCGATGGCGTCGACAATGACGGCAACGGTTACGTCGACGACGTCCGCGGCTGGGATTTCGACGGCAACAGCAACAACATCAATTCCGGCGGCGCCAACGACGACCACGGCACCCATGTGTCGGGCACCATCGCCGGCGTCGGCGGCAACGGCACTGGCGTGGCCGGCGTGTGCTGGAGCGGCGTCAAACTGATCTCGGGCCGCTTCCTGGGCCGCCGCGGCGGCACCACCGCCAACGCGATCAAGGCCGTCGACTACTTCACCGACCTCAAGACCCGCCACGGCCTCAACATCGTCGCGACCAACAATTCCTGGGGCGGCGGCGGCTTCTCGCAGGGTTTGCAGGATGCGATCGGTCGCGCCAACAACGCCGGCATCCTGTTCATCGCCGCGGCCGGCAACTCGGGCGCCAACAACGACACCACCGCCAGCTATCCGTCGAATTACCCGAACGCGAACATCGTCGCGGTCGCCGCGATCGCCAGCAACGGCACGCTGGCCAGCTACTCGCAGTACGGCGCCACCACGGTCGACATCTGCGCGCCGGGCTCGGCGATCGTTTCGACGGTGCCCACCAGCTCGAAGGGCGCGATCGTGTCCGCCTACGCCAGCTACAACGGCACTTCGATGGCCACCCCGCACGTGACCGGCGCCGCTGCGCTTTACGCCTCGTCGCATCCGGGCGCCAGCGCCGCCGACATCAAGGCGGCGATCATGGGCAGCGTCGTGCCGACCGCGTCCTGCAACGGCAAGGTGTCCACCAACGGTCGCCTGAACGTCAGCGGTTTCTGAACCGCGGCGTCGCGCGCCATCGCACCATCGAAGGCCCGGCATCGCCGGGCCTTCGTTTTTCGAGCGAGGCGTCTGCGGGCGGCCATCCCGTAGAATGGCCGGTTTCCGACTGTCGAGACGGGCCCCGGGCCCGGGAACATATCCCATGAGCATCAAGAGCGACCGCTGGATCCGCCGCATGTCCGAACAGCACGGCATGATCGAGCCGTTCGAGCCCGGACAGGTCAAGCATGCCGCCGACGGCCACCGCATCGTCAGCTACGGCACCTCCAGCTACGGCTACGACGTGCGCTGCGCCCGCGAGTTCAAGATCTTCACCAACATCAACTCGACGATCGTCGATCCCAAGCGTTTCGACAGCGGCAGTTTCGTCGACGTCACCGCCGACGAGTGCATCATTCCGCCGAATTCCTTCGCGCTGGCGCGCACGGTCGAGTATTTCCGGATTCCGCGCGACGTGCTGGTGGTCTGCCTCGGCAAGAGCACGTATGCGCGCTGCGGCATCATCGTCAACGTGACTCCGCTGGAACCCGAGTGGGAAGGGCACGTCACTCTCGAATTCAGCAACACCACGCCGCTGCCGGCGCGGATCTACGCCAACGAAGGCGTGGCGCAGATGTTGTTCTTCCAGTCCGATGAGGTCTGCGAGACCTCGTACAAGGACCGCGGTGGCAAGTATCAGGGGCAGACCGGCGTCACCCTGCCGCGGACCTGAGTCCGTCTTTCGAGACGGATTCATCCGAATCCGAACGAGGTCGTATCGTGGAAGAACAAAATCCTTATCGGGGGCCCGAATCGGCGGTTGCGGCGCAGGCCGCGGACACCGACCTCGCCGGGCACGGCGAGCGGCTCGCCGCTGCCCTGATCGATGGTCTCATCGCGATCTCCGTGATACTGCCGGCGATGTGGTTCGGGGGATTCTTCAAGACGGTGATGGAGGCCGCGACGACCGGCGCGCAGCCGCCGTTCGGGTTGACCCTCACCTGGGAGATCATCGGCTTCGCGATCTTTCTGGCCATCCAGGGGTACCCGCTGTACGCATGGGGTCAGACCTGGGGCAAGCGCGTCCTCGGGATCCGCATCGTCGCGCTCGACGGTTCGCGCGTACCGTTCGTTTCGCTGATCGTGCTGCGCTATCTGCCGACCAACGTGGTGGCGCTGGTTCCGTTCGTGGGCAATCTCCTGGTCCTGATCGATATCCTGCTCATCTTCCGTCGCGACCGCCGCTGCGGCCACGACCTGATCGCGGGTACCCGCGTGGTCAAGGCGCGTTGATGTCGCCATCGCCGTCGCTGCGCGCATGAACGCGGTCATGGAAGGCCTGCAGCGCGTCCACGAATACCTGCAGCGGTCGCAACCGCTGCAGGCGGCGCAGGCCCTGGCGCCGTTGTTGCGCGATCATCCGCGCGAACCGGCGGTGCATCATGCGCAGGCGATGCTGGCGCAGCTCGGCGGCCAGCCGGACGTCGCCATCGAGGCGATGCGCACGGCGGTCCGGCTGGCGCCCGAAGCGCCCGAGCTGCGTCTGGCGCTGGGCCAGACCCTGGCCTCCAGCGGGCGCATCGACGAGGCGACCGCAGCGTTCCGCGATGCGGTCGCATTGCGCCCGGAGTTTCTGCAGGCCTGGTATCTCCTCGGCATGACGCTCTACGGCGCGCGGCGCGATGCCGAAGCGTTGCCTGCGCTGCAGCGCGCGCTGGCGCTGGCGCCGACCCACCCGCAACTCATGCGCGCGGTGGCCGAAACCGAATACGCGCTGGAGCGCTACGCCGAAGCGTTGGCGCTGTATCTGCGGATGGCGCCGACGCCGGAGGCCGCCGACGCGGCGCTGTGCCTGCGGCTGTCGCAGTGCCGCCGCCGGCTCGGTGCGCCCGCGGAGGCGATGGCCATCGTGCGGTCGGCGGTCGAGCGGTTTCCGGACGATGCGCCGCTGTGGCTCGAACTCGGTTGGGTGCACGAGGACCTCGGCGATGCGGCGCAGGCGCAACAGGCGTATGCGCGTGCGCACGCGCTGCAGCCCGACTGGGGCGACCCGATCGGCTCGACTATCGCGCTCGCCCGCGGTGCGGCCCCGGACGACATCGTGCGCAAGGCCGTGGCCATGGCCGAAGCCACGGTCCTGCCCGAATCGCAGCGCGCCTATCTGCATCATGTACTCGGCAAGCGCAGCGACAGTCTCGGCGATCATGCCGACGCCGCGCGTCACTGGACCGAAGCCAACCGGCTGCGCCGCGCGCGCGACGGCGGGTTCGATCGCGTCGCGTTCGCCGCGCAGATCGATGCCGCCATCGCCGCGTTCGCGCCGGAACTGCTCGCTTCGCTGCGCGCGAATGCGCTGCGCGACGAACGCCCGCTGTTCGTGGTCGGCATGCCGCGCAGCGGAACCACGCTGGTCGAACAGATTCTGTCCGCGCATCCGCAGGGTCACGGCTGCGGCGAGTTGACCGAGATCGTCGGCATCGCCGAGGCCATTCCCGCCGCCACCGCTCTGCGCTGGCCGCAGGACGCCGCGCGGATCGACGGCGGGTGGCTGCGCCAGCGCGCGCAGGCGTATCTCGCGCGCGCCGCTCGCGGCGCCCCGCCCGATGCGCGCCGACTGGTCGACAAGCAACCCTACAACTTTCTGCACGTCGGCCTGATCGCGATGCTGTTCGCCGATGCGCGCATCGTCTGGTGCCGGCGCGATCCGCGCGACATCGCGCTGTCGATCTTCAGCGAGAGTTTCGCGCCGTCCGCCACCTACGCGACCGACCGCGACGACATCGCGTTCGTGATCGCGCAGCAGCAACGGTTGATGCTGCACTGGCAGGCGGTGTCGCCGCTGCCGATCCTCGAGTTCGAATACGAGCGCATCGTCGCCGACACCGACGCGCAGATCCGGCGGCTGGTCGATTTCGCCGGTCTGCCCTGGGACGATCGTTGTCTCGACTTCCACGCCAGCGGTCGTTCGGTGCAGACGCTCAGCCGTTGGCAGGTGCGCCAGCCGATGCATGCGCGTTCGGTGGGGCGTTGGCGCAATTATCCGGCGTGGTTCGGGGAAGGTTGACGTATCGAAACCGAGTCTATGTGTTCCAGCATTCTTCGGGGCATTAACATGCAGACGTGTCTTCGCTCACTGTTTCGTGGGTAAAGCCTGGAATCCTTTCCGCGCTGGAGCGCGGGCTACTTTCTTTGTCGCAAAGAAAGTAGCCAAAGAAAACTCTTTGAGTCCAATTCAAATCTGCCGACGGAGCCATGGCCGGGATTTTTCTACGAGGCATCCGTGCCTCGTAGAAAAACGGCGCACCTCCTGTGCGCCGCCCTCCGGGTCTCCGATGATGTTTCGGTTGCGTGTCAACGTGAAGAACGCCTGGACGAATGGATCAAGGAAAAAGCGGGAGCATTACTTGATTTCTCCGCCACTCAATGCGTCGCGCCGCCGACGATGCGGCGGTCGCGGCGGGTGCGCAGGGCGGTGTCGATCGCGATCCGCAGGCCGGCGACGATGGCGTCGAGCGGCATCGACGGCTGGCCGGGCCGGTGTTCGATCTGTTCGTCGACGAACGGGATATGCACGAAGCCGCCGCGCGGCCGCGGCGCGGGCATCCGCGCCAGTGCGTGCATGAGCGCGTAGAACACCTGATTGCAGACGAACGTGCCGGCGGTCTGGGAGATCTCCGCGGGAATGCGCGCGGCGCCGAGATCGGCGTGCATCGCCTTGATCGGCAGAGTCGAAAAATAAGCGGCGGGGCCGCCGCGCGTCACCGGCGCATCCACCGGTTGCGCGCCGTCGTTGTCGGCGATGCGCGCGTCGATCACGTTGATCGCCACCCGCTCCAGCGAGATGGCAGACCGGCCGCCGGCCTGACCGATGCAAAGCGTCAGCGCCGGCCGATGGCGGCGGATCGCGTTGCGCAGAACGTGCGGCGCGCGTGCGAACGCGGTCGGCAATTGCACGCTTTCGATGCGGTGTCCGGCGACGCTCTCGCCGTGCAGGCGTTCGGCAGCGAGCCAGCTCGGGTTGATCGCATCGCCGCCGAACGGGTCGAAGCCGGTGAGCAGGACGGTGCGCGGTATCGGCGTTCGCATGGGCTGTTTCGATTGGAGAGGGTTCGGCGGGAAAGGGTTCAACGGAACACGATGACGTACATCAACACGATGTTGCACGCGAGCAGGAGCGCGCCGGTGCGCCACTGCGCGCGGATCACGCCGTAGGGGTCCTTGAGTTCCAGCAGCGCCGCGGGCACGAGATTGAAATTCGCCGCCATCGGCGTCATCAGCGTGCCGCAGTAGCCGCAGAGCATGCCGATCGCGGCCATCGACGCGGCATCCGCGCCGTGCATCTCCACCAGCAGCGGCAGACCGATGCCGGCGGTCATCACCGGGAACGCGGCGAAGGCGTTGCCCATCACGATCGTGAACGCGGCCATGCCCAGCGCGTACGCGACGATCACGAACAGCGCGTTGTCGACCGGGATCAGACCGCGGACGACGCCCGACACCGCATGGCCGATGCCGGCGGCTTCGAACACGCTGCCGAGAGTCGCCAGCAGCAGCGGCAGCAGCGCGGCCCAGCCGATGGCGTCGACCAGCCGCCGCGATTGTTCGATCGCGGTCCACGGCGTCTGCCGCAATTGCACGCAGGCCATCGCCAGCGCGATCAGGCAGGCGACCGCGAGCGAGATGAGGGTGGCGGTGTTGGCGTTCTCGAACAGCGGGCGGCCGTCGATCGCGATGTGCTTGAGCGTCAGCGTACCGATCAGGGTGATCGCGGGAATGGCCAGCGCCGGCAGGAACAACCGGTGTCCGAGTCGCGCGGCATCCCTGCGTTTCTCGTCGGCGTCGCTGTCGCGATAGCGGCCCATGCGCAGGCCGCCGAAGCCGGCCAACAGCACCAGCACGACCACGCTGACGCCGACCGCGCGCACCGGCATGCGGTCGGCGGCGAACAGCAGCAGCGCGAGCAGCGCCCAGAACAGCGCGGTCGTGCGCCGCCGCGGGTTGCCGTCGTCGCGCCAGCCGCGCCACGCCAGCATCGCGAAATACGCACCGAGCAGCCAGTACACCGCCTGCAGCGTGATCATGCGTCGCCGCCTTCCGCGCGCGGCGCTTCGCTCGCGCTTGTCCGTGCGCGTTCGTGCATGCGCGCGGCCAGCGCGCGTTCGAAACGATGCAGCCGCCAGACATGGATGACGAAGGCGCAGATCGCGGTGGGAATGCCCCAGAGCGCGATGTGCAGCGGGTCCAGCTGGCGGCCGTGGTCGGCGAAGAACGCCTGGATCAGCAGCACCGCGCCGAAGGCGATGAAGATGTCCTCGCCGAAGAACAGGCCGACGTTGTCGGTGCCCGCGGCCATCGCGCGGATGCGCTCGCGTTCGTCCTGCGGCAGCGTGCCGTGCGCCGCCTCGGCCGCGCCTTCGGCCATCGGCGCGACCAGCGGCCGCACCGTCTGCGGATGCCCGCCGACGCTGGTCAGCCCCAGCGCCGACAGCACCTGTCGCAGCAGCAGGTAGAGCATCAGCAGGCGGCCCATGGTCGCGCCGCGCAGGCGCGCGATCCACGCCTGCGTGTGCTCCTTCAGACCGTGGCGCTCCAGCAGCCCGATCACCGGCAGCGTGATCAGGAACAGCAGCAGGAAGCGTTTCTCGGTGAAGGCCTTGCCGATCAGATCCAGCACCTCCAACGGCGAAATGCCCGCGGTCAGACCGGTGACGAAACCGGCGCCGACCACGACCAGCGCGGGGTTCATGCGCAGCACGAAACCGAGCACGACGGCGAGCACGCCGATCAGGGGCCAGTAGTTGATCGCATCGACGAGGGGTGGGGTCATGGCGGGAAGGTCATTCCGTTTCGAGCGATCGGATGCGCACGCCGGCTGCGGTCAGCGCGGCGTGCAGGGCGCGGGCGAGGTCCGCGGCATCGTCGCGGTCGCCGTGCAGGCAGAGGGTGTCCGCCCGCAGTCGCAGCGTGCCGCCGGCGGTGTCGTTCGCGCGAGGCACGACTTCGCCGCGCTGAGCGAACGTCAGCGCCTGATCGATGGCGGCATCGGAGTCGAGGATCGCGCCGGGCACGCCGCGCGCCAGCAGACGGCCGTCGTCGCCGTAGCCGCGCTCGGCGAACACCTCGTGCGCCGTGCGCAGGCCGGCGGTTTCCGCGGCGACGATCGAGACCGAGCCCGACATGCCGATCAGCCGCAGCGAGGGATCGTGCTCGCGCACCGCTTCGGCGACGGCCGCGGCGATCTCCGGATCGCGTGCGGACTGGTTGTAGAGCGCGCCGTGCGGTTTGACGTGGCGCAGCCGCAGCCCCTGTTCGCGCGCGAAGGCATCCACCCGCGCGATCTGTTCGCGCACCAGCGCGACGAGTTCGTCGCGCGGCAGCGAGATCTCGCGGCGGCCGAAGTGCGCGCGGTCGGCGTAGCCGGGGTGCGCGCCCACCGTCACCCCATGTTCGCGGCACAGGCGCAGAGTTTCACGGATCGTGGCGTCGTCGCCGGCGTGCGCGCCGCAGGCGATGTTGGCCGATGTGATCCACGGCATGATCGCGGCGTCGTCGCCGCAGTCTTCGCCGAGATCGCAGTTGAAGTCGATGCGGGTGGGCATGCGGCGTCAGGGCTCCGGCGTGTCGCCATGGGCGAGATCGATGGCCCAGTGTAGCCGCGCGATCTCGCCGCACCGGCGCAGCGTCGCGGCGCGCGCCGCGGCCGCATCGATCGCGACGAAGCGCAGCGCGTCGCCGGGACGTCGCTGCGCGAGCCGCGGCAGGTCGGCGGCGATCACGTGGCCCAGCCGCGGATAACCACCGACCGTCTGCGCATCGGCCAGCAGCACGATCGGGCGGCCATCGGGCGGCAACTGGATCGTGCCCGGCGCGACCGGGGCCGATATCCGTTCGGGCATCGCCATCGCGCTCGACAGCGCCTCGCCGGCGCAGCGCAGGCCCTGGCGGTCGCTGCGCGGGTCGACCGTCCATGCATGCCCGGCCAGCGCGGCGGCGATATCGAGCGTCGAAGGCACGTACCGGATCGGTGCCGTGCGCGCCTCGTGCGCGTCCAGTGCGAACCAGTGCGCGGCGAACACCGGCGTGTCCACGTCCCCTGCGTCGTGCGCGCCGATCGGCAGGGCGTCGCCCGCACGCAGCGCGCGGCCATCGAACCCGCCGAAGCCGCCGCGCAGATCGGTGCTGCGGCTGCCCAGCACCGGCGCCGTCGCGATCCCGCCCGCCACCGCGAGCCAGGCACGCGGGCCGCCACGCAGCGCACCGACGCGCAGCCGGCCGGCGGGCAGATCGACCCGTCGGCCGACCGGGATCGCATGCGTGCGCCCTGCGGTGTCTTCGAAACGCATCTCGGCGTCCGCGCCGCACAGCGCGATGCGCGCGGGCGCGGGCAGCGAGACGGTCGGCCCGGCGACGGTGAGTTCCAGCACCGCGGCGCCGGCCGGGTTGCCGACCAGACGATTGGCCAGCGCCGCCTGGTCGGGATCGAGCGCACCGGTGCGGGCGACGCCGAGATGGCGCCAGCCGTCGCGACCGGGATCCTGCACCGTGGTCAGCGCGCCGGGTGTATCGATCTGCCAGAAGCGTCCGCTCATGCCTCGCGTTCCAGCCGCGCGAAGGCACCGTCGTCGATCGCGACGAAGCGCACGCGGTCCCCGGCAGCGAGCAGCGACGGCGACGCCCGCCGCGGATCGAACAACGTCAGCGGCGTGCGCCCGATCAGGCGCCAGCCGCCCGGGCTTTCGCGCGGATAGATCCCGGTCTGCGCGCCGCCGATGCCGACGCTGCCCGCGGGCACGCGGGTGCGCGGCGTGGCCAGCCGCGGCAGCGTCAGCGCGGGATCGAGCCCGCTCAGGTAAGGAAAGCCCGGCGCGAAACCGATCATCGCGACGGTGTAGAGCGGCTCGCGATGACGCGCCGCCAGCGCGTCCGCGCTCATGCCGAGTTCGGCCGCGGCCGCGTCGAGGTCTTCGCCGAACGCGCCGCCGTAGCGCACCGGGATCTCGACGACGCGCGAGGGCGATGCCGCTGCTTCGATGTCGTCTGCGTCCTGCGCGGCGATCCACGCGCGCGCATCCTCGGCGTCGATGTGGGCGGGATCGAAGAACACCGCGAGACTGGCGTATGCGGGCACCACGTCGCGCAGCCACGCCGGCGCGTCGCGCCGCAGCCGCGCGGCGAAACGATGCACCGCGGCATTCGTCGCGGCGGCGCTCGTTGCAGTGAGGCTCGTCGACACGGCGCGGCCGGCGTCGGCGAAGTGGATCAGCCAGGCATCGTCCGCGAGCGTTTCGAAACGCGGTGCCGATGCGTTCGGGTTCATGCCGACAGCGCGGTGCCCAGCAGCGCCACGCGTTCGACCAGTTGCTCGGGCGAATAAGGCTGCGCGGTGGCCGTGCCCCAGACCGGACGCGGCCAGGCGATGTCGTCGCGGTAGCGCGCGATCACGTGCACGTGCAACTGCGGCACGACGTTGCCCAATGCGGCGACGTTGAGTTTGTGCGGCTTCACCGCGGTCTGCAGCGCGCGCGCCGCGCGGTCGATCTCGCGCATCAGCGCCGATTGCTGCGCGGCGTCGAGATCGGTGATGTCCACCGCATCCTCCACCCGCGGCACCAGGATCAGCCACGGATGATGGGCGTCGTCCATCAGCCGCACCTCGCACAGCGGCCAGTGCGCCAGCGGATGGGTGTCGTCGGCCAGTTGCGGGTGCAGATGCCAGCCGGGCGGGGCGGAATGCGCGTGTCGGCTCATCGCAGATGCTCCGTGAGGAAAGCGGTCGTGCGCGACCACGCCAGCGCCGCGCAGTCGGCGTCGAAATCGGCGCGTTCGTCGCAGTTGAAGCCGTGACCCGCCGGATAGACGTGAACGGCCGCCTCGGGGTAATGGATGCGGTGCTTCTCCACGTCCTCGGGCGGAATCAGCCGGTCGCGTTCGCCGAAGTGGAACAGCATCGGCGCCAGCGCAGGCTTGCCGAGGAAGGGCACGCTGCGGCCGCCGTAGTAGGTCACCGAAGGCAGGTGCAGACGGGTGTTGGCCAGCATCGCCAGGGTGCCGCCCCAGCAGAAGCCGACCGCGCCGACCCGGTGCCCGGATTCGCGCAGCCAGCGCGCGGCGGCGCTGACCACTTTCAGCGCGCGCTCGAAGCCGAGCTCTGCGGCGTAGTCGCGGCCGCGGATGACCCCGGCGTCGTCGTAGCGCAGTTCGGTGCCGGGGCGGACCAGGTCGAACAGCGCCGGCGCCATCGCGGTGAAGCCGGCGTCCGCGAAGCGGTCGGTCACCGCGCGGATGTGCGGGTTCACCCCGAAGATCTCCTGGATCACCACCACCGCGCCCAGCGGCGCCTTCACCGGCCGGGCCAGCCAGGCCTGCACCGGGCCTTCCGGAGTCGTCAGGGGAATCCACTCGCCCATGGTCGCGCTCGCATTGCCGAAGACACCCATCCTAACGCCGCGGGCCGCCGCCGGGCAGATCGGGCCGGGACGGTATACTGCCGGCCCGGATTTCCTGCCCGGAGCCCGCCAGCGGCTCCCAATCGCGCCCATGCCCCTTCACGATTCCACGTCCGCCGGCCGCAAGGTCGGCTTCGTCAGCCTCGGCTGCCCCAAGGCCCTGGTCGATTCCGAACGCATCCTCACCCAGCTCAAGGTCGAGGGTTACGACATCGTCCAGACCTACGACGACGCCGACGTGGTGGTGGTCAACACCTGCGGCTTCATCGATTCGGCGGTGACCGAATCGCTGGACGCCATCGGCGAGGCGATGGCCGAGAACGGCAAAGTCATCGTCACCGGCTGCCTCGGCAAGCGTCCCGAGCAGATCCGCGAGGCGCATCCCGACGTGCTCGCGATCACCGGCCCGCAGGATTACCGGAGCGTGATGAATGCGGTGTACGCGGCGCTGCCGCCGACCCACGATCCGTTCGTGGATCTGCTGCCGCGCCGGCTCGAAGAAAATGACATGCTTCGCGACGGCATCGGCATCAAGCTCACGCCGAAGCACTACGCCTATCTCAAGATCTCCGAGGGCTGCAACCACCGCTGCAGTTTCTGCATCATTCCGTCGATGCGCGGCGATCTGGTCTCGCGTCCGGTCGACGAGGTGCTGCGCGAGGCCGAGAAGCTCGCGATGGGCGGGGTGAAGGAACTGCTGGTGATCTCGCAGGACACGAGTGCCTACGGCGTGGACGTGAAGTACGCCGAACGCACCTGGCGCGGCAGGCAGTACCAGACGCGGATGAAGGCGCTGTGCGAAGGCCTGTCCGAACTCGGCCTCTGGACCCGCCTGCATTACGTCTATCCGTATCCGCACGTCGACGACATCATTCCGCTGATGGCGGAGCGCAACGCCGAGGGCCTGCCGAAACTGTTGCCGTATCTCGACATTCCGTTCCAGCACGCCAGCCCGCGCGTGCTGAAACTGATGAAGCGTCCCGGCGCGGTCGACAAAACCCTCGAACGCATCCAGCGCTGGCGCGACATCTGCCCGGACATCGCCATCCGCAGCACCTTCATCGTCGGCTTCCCCGGCGAGACCGAGGCCGAGTTCGGGGAACTGCTGGATTTCCTCGACGAAGCCCAGCTCGACCGCGTCGGCGCCTTCGCCTATTCGCCGGTGGAGGGCGCGGCCGCGAACGAGCTGCCCGATCCGGTGCCGGAAGAGGTGAAACAGGAACGCCTCGCGCGCTTCATGGCGCGCCAGGCCGAGATCTCCGAAGCCAAACTCGCCGACAAGGTCGGCAGCGTGCAGCGCTGTCTGGTCGACGCGATCGACGGCGAACTCGCGATCGCGCGCTCGATGGCCGATGCGCCGGAAATCGACGGCCTGGTGCAGATCCAGAACGGTTTCGAGGCAGGCCTCAAGCCGGGCGATTTCGTCGACGTCGAGATCATGGGCAGCGACGAGCACGATCTCTACGGCGAAGTGTCGTTCGACGATTGATGCCTCACGCTTCGCTCGCGGAAGCGCCCCCACCCATTCGCGCACAGCGCGAATCTCCCTCCCCCGCATCGCGGGGGAGGGTTGGGGAGGGGGCATGAGCAAACGTCGCTTCATCGCGCCATCGCGCACGGAGGTCGATCCGCGCGTCTTCGATCATCCGGTGTTCGCCGGTGTCGATGCGTATCGGGACTGGTGTATCTCGCCGCACTGGCCCGCCATCGAAACGCTGAACGCGGCGCTGCCCGTCGCCGAGATCCCGCTCGACGACCGGCGTTTCGTCGCGCAGGACCGGGCGCTGCTCGAAGACGGCCTGCATTACGAGGTGCGGATCGCGGAACGCGGCGGCATCGCCACCCGCGCCGAAAACTGGCACGACCTGTTCAACGCGATGATCTGGTGCCGGTATCCGGCGATCAAGCGCGCGCTGAACGCGCGTCAGCTCGCGCATATCGGCACGATGGGGCCGTCGCAGCGCAACCGTGCGCAGTACGCATTGACCCAGTTCGACGAGGCCGGCGCGATCGTGCGGGTGCGCGATGCGGCGCTGCTTGCGCTGTGGGATCGACACGACTGGTCGACATTGTTCTTCGATCGCGCCGATGCCTGGCGCCGCGGCGACATCGCCATCGTCGCGGTGATCGGCCACGCGCTGCTGGAGATGGCGCTCGTGCCGGAACTGTTCCCGGTCGGCAAATGCCTCGTGGTGGCCGGCGATGTCGACGATGCCGACTGCGTCGCGCGCGTCGCCGCGGCCATCGCCGCCGGCCGCGTCCTCGACGATCCGCAGGAGCTGCGCCCGCTGCCGCTGGCCGGCATTCCGGGTTGGCACCCGGCGCAGGATGCGGACTTCTACGCCAGCGCCGGCTGCTTCCAGCCGCTGCGCGCAGGGCGCATTTATCCGCCGCCATTGCGGGTTCCGTAGCGGCTCGCGCGCGCGCCGACGCGCGGCTGTCCTCCCGCGCGCGCATCCGACGTACCATCGGACGAATCGTTCCTCCCCAACGCCGTCGAGAGTGCCGCATGTCCCTCAGAGCGCTGTCCGTCCTGTTCCTGCCGATGCTCGCCGCGCCGGCGTTCGCTGCCGACCGCATCGCGCCGCCATCGCCGACCGCGGAGATCCTGGCCGACTACATGCCCGATGGTACGAAGCTCGAAACCCGGCTCGATGCCGACGTCACCGGCGACGGCATGGTCGATGTGGTGTTCGTCGCCGCCAGCGAGGACGTGCGCGTGCTGAAGGTGATGGCCGCCTACGCCGATGAATTCAACAATGGCCACGAACCGATCGGCGAGGCTGCGATGGAAACGTACCCGCTGGGTTCGGCATCGCTCAGCGTGAAGAAGGGCGTGCTGCTGGTCGAGGATCTCACCGGCGGCACCACCGCGATCCAGTCGGTGTATCGCTACCGTTTCGACCCGAAGGCGCGTCGTATGCGCCTCATCGGCGACGACGTCTCGCTGTACAGCCGCACCAACGCCCACGATTCGATCGAGATCAGCACCAACCGGCTCACCGGCGCGCAGATCGTGACCCGCAGCGTGGTCGGTGAGGACGGGTACACGGATCAGCCGGCGCAGAAGAAGAAGGTCGCGACCCGGCCCATCTACATGGAAGACGCGCCGACACCCGAGACGACGCTCGACTGGGGCGAGTGAGCCGATGCCGTGATGTCTCGACGCGCGATGCTCGTCGGGCTCACACCCATTCCCGCGACGGCATGACGATCCGCCGCTGCGGCCGGCCGATCAGGTCGAGGAAATTCTCGAACATGGGTTCCGCCTGCCGCTGCATGGTCGAAGCCAGCGATGCGCTCAGTGCGCGGATGCTGGCGTCGTCCTGCGGTACACCGGCGGCGGCCAGTTCCTCGCCGTAGTCGGGATTGCGCAACCAGCGTTCGATCAGCGGCTGGTTCACCTCGGGGTGGAACTGCACGCCATACGCGGTCTCGCCGTAGCGGAACGCCTGTTGTTCGCAGGTGCGGGTGCGCGCCAGTTGCACGGTGCCGTCCGGCAGGGCATAGCTCCGGGTGTGCCACTGGAACACCATGGTCGTCGCGCCCAGCGGCGACATCACCCTGTCGGCGCGACCGGCTTCGGTCAGTTCGAGCGGGTACCAGCCGATCTCGGCCTGATCGTGCTTGCGCACCGGTGCGCCCAGCACATGCGCCAGCAACTGCGCGCCTAGGCAGATGCCCAGCACCGGTTTGCCCTGTTTCAGCGCTTCCTCGATGACCCGCAATTCCGTCCGCAGATGTTGCCGGTGCGCCTGATCCTCGACATTCATCGGCCCGCCCAGCACCACCAGCCCGCGATAGCGGTCGAGCTTCGGCTGGGCATCCGGATGCCGTTCGAAGTTGACGAAGCGGATGCGATGCCCGCGACGCCGGATCAACGGGTCCAGCGTACCCAGAGGCTCGGCGGCGACGTGCTGGAAAACGAGGATCCGGGGCATGGCGTCGAACGGTGGCGTGTCCAGGGCTTAGCACACCCGATCGGGACCGCAAGATCAAGGCGCCGGGATGATTCCGGCTTCGTTGCCGCGCTAGTCCGCGGGCCTCGGCAACGCGGCGATCTCGCGGACCAGACCGATGCCGATGTCGGCCGAACGCAGGCCGGAGGCGTGCGCGGTGCTCGCGTCATCGCTGCCCAGCGGGCCCAGACTGAGTTGCCCCGCGCAGTTCTGCGAGACCCTGGTCGCCGCCCCGCGTCCGCCGAAGACTTCGCGGACCTTGCCCAGTCCGCGGCGCACGGCGTTGGGCCGTTCGACGGTGCGCACGGTCCTGCAGTCGCGACTCCAGACCCGCACGGCCGGCACCGCCTCGACGGACGTCAGACGGCCGGCGGCTTCCCATTCGGCCACGCTGGGCAGACGGTACGCCTGGCCGCTCTGCGCGCTGAACCAGCGCGCGAAGTCCCTGGCTTCGGTGTAGGTCACGCATCGGGCGACGCTGGCGGTGGCCGCATTCCCTTCGCAATCGGCGGGCTCGAGTCCTTTCGCCTCGGCGTAGCGCGCGTACAGCGCGGCGCTGACCGGGGTCAGGCTGACCGCCGTTCCCTTGTCCGTGTAGGTCGGGGCTTCGATCACGCCGAGTCTGGGCCCGCCGGCGTCGACGATGCCTTCGGCGCGCCGGGGGATCCGCTGCAGCAGGTCCCGTCGACCGGTCAATCCGGCGCTCGGCCGCTCGATCAGGGCGACCAGCGGCAGCGCCGATTCGGCGACGCTGCGGTCGTAGGCCGCGATCGCGGCATCGAACTGCGCGCGCAGCGCACCGTCGAGATGCTGTGTCACCGCAGCCCGGGTCGTCGGCGCGTTGCCCAGGCGCACGCTGGCATCGTGCCAGCCGGTGTAGTGGCGTTCGACCTCGTCCCAGCGACGCGCATCGATCGCGGCGAGCGCCCGCGTCCGCAGGGCCTCTTCCAATCGAATGCGAAGCCGGTCGAAGTCCGCCTGCTTCGGGGCCGCGATCAGACCGTCCAGCGCATTCGGGCGGGCCGGCGGCAGCAATCGATCCGCGGCGATCAGTCGGTCGATCTCGGCCGCGCTCAACGGTTTGGCGCCCGGCCACAGCGCCCATGTCGCCAGCCCGAGCGCCAGCGCGCCGGCCGCGACCGCGACTCCGCGGCGCGCCAACAGCGGTGGTGCATGCGGGATGCGATCGAGGGCCGTCGCCATGTCCGCCGCGGTCTGGAAACGCTGCGCCGGTTGCCGGGCCAGCGCCTTGTCGACGAAAGCCTGCCAGTGCGCGCGATCCTTCGGCAGACGCGGGACCTTCTGCTCCATCTGCGCGATCGCGACCTCGACCGCATCCGCGCCGCGGAACGGCAGGTGACCGGTCAGCAACTCGTAGGCGAGCACGCCCACGCTGTACAGATCCGAGCGCGCATCCACCGGCATCCCGCGCGCCTGCTCGGGACTCATGTAGCCGGTTGAACCCACCGTGAGGCCGACCTGGGTCAGGCGTTCGCTGTTGACGGTGCGGATGGCGACGCCGAAATCGGCCAGCTGCGGTGTGCCGTGTTCGTCGAACAGCACGTTCGCCGGTTTGATGTCGCGATGCACGATGCCCTTGCCGTGCGCATAGCGCAGGGCATCGAGCAGTGCGGCCAGCAGCCTGCGGATGTCCGCCAGGGGAAGCGGCGCGTTCCTGGCGGTCAGATCGCCGCCGGGCAGGAACGGCATCGCGTAATACAGCGCCCCGTCGCTGCTGTGGCCGACCTCGTGGATGCCGACGATATTGGGATGACTGAGCTCGGCGATCAGCCGGGTTTCCCGCTCGAAACGCTCGATCGCGTCCGCGCCGCCGGCTTCGGCCATGCGCAGCACCTTCAACGCGACCGGGCGCTTCAGCGCGATCTGCTCGGCCACGTAGACTTCCGCCATGCCGCCGCGCGCGAGGTGACGGTCGATCGTGTAGCCGGGAACGTGCGGCGTGGCGGGCGGTGTCGCGGTCATGGCCGAATTGTACGCACAGAAGCGCTTACACCCGGGCTGCATTTCTCATGTGGACGACGCGTACTCCACCGCCACGATGAAGAATTTCTGCGCGCCGCCGGGCAACTGCGCCTCGAATTCGTCGTCCACGCGTTTCTTCAGCATCGCCCGCGCCAGCGGCGAATCGATGCTGATCCAGCCGCGCTTCGCGTCGGTCTCGTCGGGACCGACGATGCGGTAGCGGCTGGCTTCGCCGCTGACCGCGTGTTCCAGTTCGACCGAGGCCCCGAAGAACACGGCGTCCGGGTCGCTGGGTAGGGTGTCGATCACCTTCAGCGACTCCAGACGTTTGGTCAGATAGCGCACGCGGCGGTCGATTTCGCCGAGCTGCTTCTTGCGATAGGTGTACTCGGCGTTCTCCGAGCGGTCGCCCTCGGCCGCGGCGGCGGCGAGGGCTTTGACCACTTCCGGACGACGCACCCGCCAGAGGTCGTCGAGTTCGGCCTTCAGCCGGGCATGGCCCTCGCGGGTGATGAGGGCCGTGCTTTTCTCGGGAGGCGGGCGCCAGCGCGACATCCTCTGCGGATCAGGGCTTGTCTGCGGCGCGCTTGAGGGCGGTGCCGGCCAGGGTGACGGTGTCGCCGGACACCAGTTCGAGCTGACGATCGAGCTCGCTCTTGCTGTCGGGGTCCAGCGTCACCGTCTTGCCGTCGGGCCGCAGCGTCCAGGTGCCGTCGATGGTGTCGCCGCCGATGGTCAGGGCGAACATGCCGTCGTCGGTGATTTCCAGGGTGGTGTCGCCGGCGACGTAGCGGCCGGCGAAGGCCTTGGCGTCGAAGGCCGGCGCGGCGGCGACCGGCGTGGAGCGGTCTTCGACGATCGCGGCATCGGTGCCCGGCACCGGGGTCGGCGGAGGCGGCGGTTCGACCGTCTTCGTTTCGACCGCCGGCGCGGCGTCTTCCGTGGCGGCTTCGGTCGAGGTGTCGGTCGCGGTTTCGCCGGCCGCTTCGGCCTCCTCGGCGGCGTCCTTCTGGCAGCCGCTGGCGAACAGTGCGAGCAGCAGGGCGGTGCAGAGCAGGGTGGCGGTGGTCTTGGGTGATGTCATCGCGATGGTCCGGTGGACAGGTGAGAGGAATGATTCGAACGGAGAGGGGCCGAACGGATGGAGCGCATGCCGGCGATCGCGTCGGCGACGTCAGCGCTTGCCGCCGAAGATGCCGCCGAGCAGACCGCGCAGGATCTGCTTGCCGATCTGGTTGCCGACGGTGCGCGCGGTCTGTTTGGCCATGGTCTCGACCATGCCCTGCCGACGCTTGGTGCCGAACACCGCGTCCTTCACCGATTGCCCGAAGCCGCCTTCCTCGGCGTCGTCCTGGGCACGGGTGCGGGCGGGCGGCGCCTTGGCCTGCTCGGGCGCGGCTTCGACCTTCTTCGCCAGCATTTCCGAGGCGGATTCGCGGTCGATGCGCGTGTCGTAACGGGTACCGACCGGACTGCCGGCGCGCACCTGGGCGCGTTCGGCCTCGGTGATCGCGCCCATCCGGCAGCGCGGCGGCGCGATCAGCGTGCGCTCGACCGGCATCGGGATGCCTTTTTCCTGGAGCGTCGACACCAGCGCTTCGCCGGTGCCGAGTTCGGCGATGACCTTGGCCACGTCCAGCGCCGGATTGGCGACGAAGGTCTGCGCCGCGGTCTTCACCGCCTTCTGGTCGCGCGGCGTGAACGCGCGCAGCGCGTGCTGGAAGCGGTTGCCGAGCTGGCCGAGGATCTCGTCCGGCACGTCGTCGGGGAACTGCGAGCAGAAATACACGCCCACGCCCTTGGAGCGGATGATGCGCACGACCTGTTCGATCCGTTGCTGCAGCGCCGGCGGCGCATCGTCGAACAGCAGATGCGCCTCGTCGAACACGAACACCAGCTTGGGTTTGTCGAGATCGCCGACTTCCGGCAGGCTTTCGAACAGCTCCGACAACAGCCACAGCAGGAAGCTGGAATAGAGTTTGGGTTTCAGGATCAACTGGTCGGCGGCGAGGATGTTGACCACGCCGCGGCCGTCGGTGGCGGTGCGCATCAGGTCGGCGAGTTCCAGCGCCGGTTCGCCGAAGAACAGCTCCGCGCCTTCCTGCTCCAGCCGCAGCAGCGCGCGCTGGATCGCGCCGATCGACTGGGTGCTGACCAGACCGTAGCTGGTCGAGATGTCCTTGCGCTCTTCGGCCACCAGGCCGAGCAGGGCGCGCAGATCTTCGAGGTCGAGGAGCAGCAGGCCGCGGTCGTCGGCGAGCTTGAACACGATGTCGAGCACGCCGGCCTGGGTGTCGTTCAGTTCGAGGATGCGGCCGAGCAGGGTCGGGCCCATTTCGCTGACCGTGGTGCGTACCGGGTGTCCGAGTTTGCCGTAGAGGTCCCAGAACACCACCGGCGCGGCTTCGTTGCGGTATTCGGGGTCGCCCATCAGCGCCAGCCGCTGATGGATGCGTTCGTTCATGGTGCCGGCGGTCGCCAGCCCGGCCACGTCGCCCTTCACGTCGGCCAGGAACACCGGCACGCCGATCCGCGAGAAGCCCTCCGCCAGCGTCATCAGGGTCACGGTCTTGCCGGTACCGGTGGCGCCCGCGATCAGACCGTGGCGGTTGCCGAACTTCGGCAGCAGATGCACGTTGCCGCTGGTGTCGGTGGTGACGGCCTTGCCGACGAGAATGGGGTCCATGCAGGGTCCTCGGGGTCGATTGTCCGAATTCTATTCGGGATCGGGCGGTCGCGGGTCGCGGATGGGAGGCATCGTCGTGCCGCGGCGTGAATGCCCCCGGCGTGCATGACTTTCCGCGGGTTGCCCGTCCCGTGTGCGGGGGCTACCCTGCAATCCCCGCCGTTCGCCGTGCTGTTCATGTCCCCATTCGCTGTACTTCGCGGGCGTTTCGCCCGCCGCGGCGCCGTGCTGCGCCCCCTCTCGATCCTCGTGCTGCTCGCGATCGCCGTATTCCCGCACTCCGAGGCCCAGGCCCAGTCGCGTCGCGAGCGCGAACTGGACGCGCTGAAGGCGCGGATGACCATCGCCGAAACCCGCTATCGCGAAGCCCTCGTGAAAGTGGGCAACAATGACCCCGCCGGCATGCTCGAAAGCAACGCCGCGCTGGAGGACATGGAAGACGTCATCGCCGACTGCATGAAGCTGAAGGGCTGCCCGATCTCGCAGTTGCTGGCGACCTACAAGCGCCTGCTGAAGGCCGATGTCGACGCCCGCTCCGCCGGCGATGCGCCGGTGGGCGAGGACGCGCCGGGTCTGATCGACACCGAAATCGCCACCGCCGACGTGCCGGCTTCGGCCGAAGCGGCCGCGCTGCTCAGCGCCGACGGCCAGCGTTTCGTCGACATGGTGCGGATGAACCCCGCGGTGCAGGCCGGCATCCGCCGCTGGCTCACCGACATGCGCGTGTCGCTGATCCAGAGCCACGAGAACTACCAGTACCTGCGCCACCAGATGTCGCCGGCGTTCCAGCGCAGCGGTCTGCCGGAAGCGCTGCTGTTCGGGATCATGGCCAAGGAGTCCACCGGCCGCGTGCACGTCGGCTCCCGCGCCGGCGCGGTCGGCCTGCTGCAGTTCATGCCCGCCACCGGCAGGCGCTTCGGCCTTGGCCCCGACGGCACCGGTTTCGACACCCGCTACGACCCGCGGATGTCGGCCGACGCCGCGGCCGCTTATCTCAACGAACGCTACGCCGAGTTCGGCAACAACATCGAACTGTGGCTGGCCGCGTACAACGGCGGCGAAGGCCGCGCGCTGCGCGTGCACCGCGCCACCGGCGGCCGCAGTTTCTGGGACGAGGACGTGTACAACCAGTTCCCCGCCGAGACCAAGGACTACGTGCCGATGGTGATCGCCGCGGCCTGGCTGTATCTGCACCCGAAGGAATACGGTCTGAGCTTCCCGAAGATCGACGCCAAGCCGGCGACGTTCCGGCTGGTGCGCCCGGCGTCGATCTACGAACTGACGATCTGCCTCGGCAACGGCGGCACCCGCGACGGTTTCATGCGCGCGCTGCGCAACCTCAATCCGCGCTACGAGGCCGACGACTGGATTCCCACCGGCACCACGATCAACGCCACGGTGAAAATCGCCGGTCTGTACAACCGTCATTGCATCCAGGGCCAACGCGCCGAACTGGCGAAGCAACTGGTGTCCAGCGATCCGAACTCGGCGATCGTGCGCGTCGGCGCGATCGAGACCGTGATCGGCACCGCCACCGGCGAGGACGGCACCGCCGTGCCCGCGCAGGCGACATCATCGACGGCCATGCCCAAACCGCAGAACACGCCGAAACCCAAACCGGTGCGCCAGCACAAGGTCGCGCGCGGCGACACCCTGATGTCGATCGCGCGCAGGTACGACTGCCGGATCGGCGAACTGGCGAAGGCGAATGCGATCAAGGCGCCGCGCTACACGGTGAAGCCGGGGCAGCGGATCAAGTTGCAGGGTTGCGAAGGCTGAGCGAGGCTGCAAACGATCGCGATCGCTATTCCGGCAGCGGCGGCAGTCGCACCGCCGCCAGCTTCCACCACAACAGCCGGTGACGCTTGAACACCAGCGTCGTCGGCAGCGCGGGGTCGTCGTCGAGGTCGAAGCGCACGCTGAACGTCGACACATCCGTGTAACCCATCGCGGGGTTCCAGCGCGGCCGCGCCGCGGTGTCTTCATGCGGTGCCGCATTCGCGGGCGCCGGCGCCGGCTGCGCGATCAGTCTGCCGCGCATCATGTCGCGCCCCGCGAACAGCAGCATCAGCGATTCCTCCGACACCAGCGCATCGATCGCCGGCGCCGCGGCCGCGGTCGCCAGCGCGGCGCCGAAATCGCGCCAGCCGCCGCTGCCGTCGCCGCCGATGCGTTCCGATGCCGCTTCCGAGAACTGCGCCTTCAGATCCTCGCGCACGGCGGGAAAGTCGACGTGCGCGGCGAGCGCTTCCGCATCGCCGCGTTCGGCCGCCAGCCGCATCGAACGCATCGTGAGGTGCGGCGCGAAGTACGCCCACACCACGAAGGCGAGGGCGGACACGACCAGCAGGCTGCGGAGAATGCGTGACATGCGGAACTCCAGCGTCGCGGGATCGACGCAGGAGTGTAGCGCCGCGGGTTCGATCGTTGCGCGTACCCGTCGACGCGGGTCCCGGCGTCAGCCCGGGAACTGCAGGCGCATCGCCTTTTCGCCGACGAAGTGGTTCTGCACGAACACATCGCCGTCCGTGCCCTTGGTCTCGTTGCGGTAGGTCTCGAAGCCGAGGCCGTCGTCGTTCTCCCACGCGAGGGCGTCGCCGATGTCCAGCGCCCACTGCGGATCGATTTCGATGACGGTGTATTCGCCTTCCGCGGTGCGGATCGCGGCCGCGCATTGTTCCAGGTCGATGACGGCGATCTTGCCAGTACGGCTCATGCTGCGCTCCCTGTGCTGTGCGCTCCGCATGCGGAGCGCTGCCTCGCGCGGCGGATGCCGCGCTCCTTCGGCGGCATCGCAGTGACGATGCCTGCGATCAACTTACGTGATGCCGCGTTGCGGTATCAATGCCGCCGCGGCTGTCACAACTGACAGGGTTGTGCGCAAGCCGCGCACGCGATCACACACGGGGAGCGCGATGTGCGACTCAGTTCACGCCCGCGAGCCGTTGTCCAAGACGCACCGGACCTTCGGCCTTCAGATCGGATGCGAGCGTGGCCACGCCCTTCGGCAACAGCACGATGACGGTGGAGCCGTAGTTGAAGCGCGCCATCTCGGCGAAGCGGTCCAACGCGATGCCGCGACCGCGATAGTCCTTGCGCGCGATGCGGTCGCCGTAGGCGGGAATCTCGACGCCGCTCCACACGGTCTCGACGCCGGAGACCAGCAGGGCGCCGACCATCACCAGACACATCGGGCCGAAGTCGGTGTCGAAATGGCAGACCAGACGTTCGTTGCGCGCGAACAGTCCCGGCACCGACGCCACGGCATCGGTGCCGACGCTGAACAGGCGGCCCGGCACATGCACGGTTTCGCGCAGCGTGCCGGCCCAAGGCATGTGCACGCGGTGGTAGTCGCGCGGCGACAGATAGACCGTCGCGAACAGTCCGTCGGCGAACGGCGTGGCGGCCTCGGCATCGCCCAGCAGTTCGGCGGCGGTGAAGGACTGGCCCTTGGCCTGGAAAATGCGGCCGTCGCGGCGGTCGGAAGCGATGTCGCCCAGGGGTTCGATCGGCCCGCACTGGCTGATGTGGCCGTCGGCCGGCATCAGCAGGCTGCGCGGATCGGCGTCGGGCATGCGCGCGTCGGGCTTGAGCGCGCGCGTGAAGAAGGCGTTGAAGGTGGGATAGGCGCGCGGGTCGGGTTCGGCGGCTTCCGACAGGTCGACGCCGAATCTGCGGACCACGGTGTCGATCAGCCATTGCTTCAGCGCGCGGTTGCGCGAATAGGCGAGGCGGCGGGCCAGCGACGACAGCGCGCGGTGCGGCAGAACGTAGGTGAGCGCGGTGACCAATCCCATCCGTCGGCTCCCGTCACTTGCCCGCCGAGGTCAGCGCGAGCAGATCCTCGGCGATGGCCCTGGGTTTCAGCGGCGGCTGGATGATGCCCGCCATCCGGCCCTGCGGGTCGAGCACGATCAGGGTGGCGGAGTGATCGATGGTGTACTGGTCGGCCGCGCCGTCGTCGCCCAGCGGCACCTTGGCGAAGACCAGCGACAGCGATTTGGCGAAGGTCTCCAGCGACGGGATGTCGGCGGTCGCGGCCAAGGTGTCCTTGTGGAAACCGTGGGCGTATTCGCCGAGCTTCTCGATGGTGTCGCGCTCGGGGTCGACCGAAACGAACAACACCCGCGGGCGGGTGGTTTCCGGCAGCGCTTCCCACTGTTTCTGGGCCTGCGCGAGTTCGGCGAGGGTCGTCGGGCAGACGTCCGGGCAGAACGTGAAGCCGATGAAGACCACCGTCCAGTGCCCGCGCAGTTCGCCCGGCACCAGCGGGGTCCGGTCCGATTGCTGCAGGGTGAAGGCGGGCAGCTCGCGCGGCGTCGAGAGCCGGCGCACGGTCTGCAGTTCCGGTCCCGCGGACGGGCCACGGTTGAAGACGTACTCGGCCGCGAACAGGCCGGCGCCGGTCGCCAACGCGACCAGCAGGATCAGAAGTGTGGTGCGATTGAACATCGGGGCCGGTTCTTTGGACATCGCTCGAAGTGCGGCCATGATAACCGTGCGGCCGCTATACTTCGCGGTCATCCTCACACATGCCGGCCCGCGAACGCCGGCCCGGCGCCCGGACCCGCATCCCCCATGACCGACGAGCTGCAGACGATCATCGACCTGATCCGGTACGGGGCCAGCCGCTTCAACGCCGCCGGCCTGACCTTCGGCCACAGTTACGACAACGCCCTCGACGAGGCGACCCAGCTCGTTCTTCACGCCCTGCACCTGCCGCACGACCTGCCGCCGGTTTACGGCCAGTCGCGGGTGACGCTGGCCGAGAAGGAAGATGTGCTGAAGCTGTTCCTGCGCCGGATCGAGGAGCGCATTCCCGCGGCCTATCTCACCGGCGAAGCCTGGTTCGCCGGCCTGAGCTTCAAGACCGACGCCCGTGCCCTGGTGCCGCGCTCGCCGATCGCCGAACTGATCGAATCGGGTTTCGAGCCTTGGCTGGGCGGCCGCGAAGTCCGCCGCGCGCTCGACCTGTGCACCGGCTCCGGCTGCATCGCGATCGCGATGGGTCATCACAATCCCGACTGGCACGTCGACGGTGTCGACATCAGCGACGATGCGCTGGCGCTGTCCGCCGAAAACAAGGCGCGCCTGCATGCGGACAACGTCCGCTTCCTGAAATCGGACCTGTTCGGCGGCCTGCAGGGCGAGCACTACGACCTGATCGTCACCAATCCGCCCTACGTCACCAACGCCGAAACCGACGCGCTGCCGAAGGAGTATTCCTACGAGCCCGAACTCGGCCTGCGCGCCGGCGACGATGGCCTGGACCTGGCGCTGCGCATCCTGCGCGACGCCCCCCTGCATCTGACCGAGGACGGCGTGCTGATCTGCGAAGTCGGCGAGTCCGAGCGCGCGCTGACCCGCCTGCTGCCGGAACTGCCGCTGGCGTGGGTCGAATTCAAGGTCGGGCAGATGGGCGTGTTCGTCGCCGAATGCCGCGATCTGGTGACCTATCACGCGCGCATCCGGCAGCTCGCCGACGCCCGCGACCCGAACGCGCGGCCCGAGGTCGCGTCCGCTGCGCTCGCCGCGTCTTCCGGGTTGTTCTGAGGTCCGGCGCGTGAGCAACAGTTTCGGCCATCTGCTCCGCGTCACCACGTTCGGCGAATCGCACGGGCCGGCGATCGGTTGCGTGATCGACGGCTGCCCGCCGGGGCTGGCGATTTCCGAAGAGGCGTTCGCGCACGATCTCGAGCGCCGCGCCACCGGCCGCAGCCGCCACACCTCGCAGCGCCACGAAACCGACGCGGTCGAAATCCTCAGCGGCGTGTACGAAGGCCGCACCACCGGCACGCCGATCGCGCTGCTGATCCGCAACACCGACGCGCGGAGCAAGGACTACAACAGCATCGCCGCGCAGTTCCGCCCGGCGCATGCCGATTACACTTACTGGCAGAAGTACGGCCATCGCGATCCGCGCGGCGGCGGGCGCAGCAGCGCGCGCGAGACCACGATGCGCGTCGCCGCCGCGGTGATCGCGAAGACATGGCTGGCCGAGCGCTACGGCGTGACCGTGCGCGGGCATCTGTCGCAGCTCGGCGAGGTGTTGCCGGATCGCGCGCTGGGCGCGTTCGACTGGAACGCCGTCGAGGACAATCCTTTCTTCTGGCCGATCGCCGCGCAGGTGCCGGCGCTCGAAAGCTACATGGATGCGCTGCGCAAGTCGGGCGATTCGGTCGGCGCGCGCGTCACCGTGGTCGCTGACCGCGTGCCGCCGGGCTGGGGTGAGCCGATCTACGGCAAGCTCGACGGCGATCTGGCCGCGGCGATGATGTCGATCAACGCGGTGAAGGGCGTCGAGATCGGCGATGGCTTCGCCTCGGTGGCGCAGAAGGGCAGCCATCACCGCGACGAAATGACCCGCGACGGTTTCCTGTCGAATCACGCCGGCGGCATTCTCGGCGGCATCAGCAGCGGCCAGCAGGTGGTGTGCTCGGTGGCGTTCAAGCCCACGTCGAGCCTGCGCCTGCCCGGGCGCGGCCTGAACGTGCTGGGCGAGGAAGTCGAAGTGATCACCACCGGCCGCCACGACCCCTGCGTCGGCATCCGCGCGACGCCCATCTGCGAAGCGATGATGGCGCTGGTGCTGATGGATCAGGCGCTGCGTCATCGCGCGCAGTGCGGCGACGTCGGCGAGATTTCGCCGCGCATTCCCGCGACCACCGGCAACGACGCGAAACGATAGCGGCCCGTCGCCGGTTCGCCCCCACGGGCAGCGACGCGCCGCATCGAAAACATCCATCATTCCCGTAGGAGCGCCGGAAGGCGCGACCGTATCCCGAACGGCCGTCGCGCCTTCCGGCGCTCCTACAACAGACCAGGGCATTCGAGATGAGCAGGCAATTGAAGGTGGCGGTGGTCGGCGCGACGGGCGCCGTGGGCGAGGTGATGCTGTCGATCCTCGCCGAACGCAGGTTTCCGGCGAGCGAAGTGATCGCGCTGGCGAGCGAGCGCTCGGCCGGCGAATACGTGAAATTCGGCGACGACGAAGTGATGGTGCGCGATCTGGCCACGTTCGATCCGACCGGCGTGGACATCGCGCTGTTCTCGGCCGGCGGTTCGATCTCGAAGGAATACGCGCCGAAGTTCGCCGCCGCCGGTGCGGTGGTGATCGACAATTCCTCGGCCTTCCGTTACGACGACGACGTGCCGCTGGTGGTCAGCGAAGTGAATCCGGAGGCCGCGAAGCGGCGTCCGCGCGGCATCATCGCCAATCCCAACTGTTCGACCATGCAGATGGTGGTCGCACTGGGCCCGATCCATCGTAAGGTCGGCATCGAGCGCATCAACGTTGCGACCTATCAGTCGGTGTCGGGCGCCGGTCGCTCCGGTCTCGAAGAGCTCGGCCTGCAGACCGCGGCGCTGCTGAATTTCCAGGACGTCGAACCGCAGCGCTTCCAGGCGCAGATCGCGTTCAACCTGATCCCGCACATCGACGACTTCCTCGACAACGGCTTCACCAAGGAAGAAATGAAGCTGGTCTGGGAGACCCGCAAGATCCTCGGCGACGACACCATCCAGGTGAACCCGACCGCGGTTCGGGTGCCGGTGTTCTACGGTCATTCCGAGGCGGTGAACGTCGAAACCCGGGAGAAGATCACCGCCGAGGAGGTCCGCGCACTGTTGTCGACCGCGCGGGGCGTGGAGATCGTGGACGAGCGCAAGCCGGGCGGTTACCCGACGCCGGTCACCCATGCTTCGGGTCGCGACCCGGTCTACGTGGGCCGTATCCGCGACGATTTCTCGCATCCGCGGGCGATCAATCTGTGGATCGTTTCCGACAACATCCGCAAGGGCGCGGCGCTCAACGCGGTGCAGGTCGCCGAGCTGGTCGCGGCCGAGGCCTGATACCGGTGCAAGTGCCGGCAGACAAGGACAACCGTCGCGAAGCCCGGAAGTTGCGAAGCCCGGAGCGGGCGGCTAGAGTCTCGGGGTCGTTTCCGGGGGCAAGCGTGATCAAACACTTGCGGATCACAGTTAGCGCGTTACTGGCAGTGGCGGCCCTGTTGTCGCCGCTGTCGGCGTGGGCGCTCGGGCTGGGCCAGATCAGGGTGCTGTCGCAGCGCGATCAGCCGCTGTTGGCCGAAATCCCGGTGATTTCGAACGATACGGCCGAGCTGGAGATGCTGCAGGCACGGTTGGCGTCGCCGGAAACCTTCGCCCGGGTGGGTCTGTCCGCCCCGCAGGGCATCGTGTCCGACCTGCAGTTCGCGGTCGCGCTCGACGCCCGCGGCCGCCCGGTGATCCGGGTCACCAGCGCGGTTCCGGTGCAGCAGCCGCTGCTGACCTTCCTGCTGGAGGTCGACTGGGGCCAGGGTCGGTTGGTCCGCGAGTATTCCGCGCTGCTGGAGACGCCGCAGACCGCGGCAGCGCCGGCGCAGCCGCCGATCCAGGAAGCGACCGTCGATCCCGGCAACACCGTGGTCCGTCTGCCGGACCCGGCGCCGGCCAATCCTCTCGAAGCCCCCGCGCCGACGCCGGTCCCGCTGGGTCCGGGCGAGCAGACCGCTTCCGCGCCCGACGACGCCCTGTCATCGCCGGCCCCGGTGCCGATCCCGCTGCCGCCGGAGTCCGTCGCACCCGAACCGGCCGCATCGGTGGCCGCGACCGCGGCGCCGATCGAGATCGTGCCCGGCGGCGAAACCCGGACCGTGCGCCCCGGCGAGACCCTCGGCGGGATCGCCGCCGATCTGGATCGCGGCTTCAGCCTCGATCAGACCATTCTCGCCCTGCTGCGCGCGAACCCCGACGCCTTCATCGACGGCAACGCCAACCGGCTGAAGGCCGGCGCGGTGCTGCGGATCCCCGACGCCAGCGTCATCGGCAGCTACACGCCCGACGAAGCCGCCGTGGTGGTGCGCGAACAGGCCGCGCAGTGGCGCGGGACCGGCCGCGCGCTGCCGCAGCCGCCTGCGGTGGTCGGGACGCCGGCCGGCGATGCGATCGCCGCGACCCCGTCGGCCACCGCGCCGGCAGCGACGGATGGCGCACGCAGCGCACGCGCGACCGCGCAGGCGCGACTCGAAATTGTGCCGCCCTCCGCGAACGACGCGAAGCGGGCGGGAACGCGATCCGGCGTGAACGCCGGCGGTGAGGGCGACATGTTGCGACAACAGGAACTCCAGCAGAGCAGGGAAACGCTGGCCGCGCGCGAAGCGGAAGTGAAGGAACTGCAGGCGCGCGTCGCCGAACTGGAGCAGCTCCAGCAGAAGCAGAACGAACTGCTGTCGATGAAGGACAGCGAACTGGCGGCCGCGCAGCAGAAGCTGGCGACCAGCCAGGCCGCCGCGCCCCCGGCCGCCAGCGCGTCCAGCCTCGGGCCGTGGATCGGCATCGCGGTCGGACTTGTGCTGATCGCGTTGCTCGCGGTGTGGTGGCTGCGCCGTCGCGCGGCGCCCGTCGTCGCGGTCGCGCCGTCCCGCGACACCGAACGTCTCGCTGCGGCCGTCCCGAAAATGCAGAACGCTGCCGAGACGGACAGTGCCGACGATGCCGAAGCGCCCGCGTTCGTCGATGACATTCCGGCCGAACCGGCGGAGCCGGCATGGAACCGTCTGGCGAAGCCTGCCGAGCCGGATGCGCCGAAGCCGGCTTCGCCCGCGCGCGGCGTGCCGACCTGGCATGCCGGTGGCGCCGAAGTCGCGCCGTTGAACGCGGCGCCGCCCGGCCAGGGCCGCTTGGATCTGGCCAAGGCCTATCTCGACATGGGCGACCGCGACACCGCGCGCAGCCTGCTGCAGGAAGTGGCCACGCGCGGTGACAGCGTCGACGTGCGCCGCGAGGCGGAGCGGCTGCTGCAGGACCTCGGCTGACGCCGTTCGCGGCGCGGGACCTCGCGATGCGTTACGCCTTGGGTGTCGAATACGACGGCAGCGATTTCCATGGCTGGCAGCGGCTGACTCCGCACGGCGAGTCCGGCGGGCCGCCGACGCTGCAGGCGACGCTGGAAGAGGCGCTGAGCGGCGTCGCCGCGCATCCGGTCGAAACCATCTGCGCCGGCCGCACCGATGCCGGCGTCCACGCGGAATGTCAGGTGGTGCATTTCGACAGCGATGCGCCGCGCACGCCGCGCGCCTGGACGCTCGGCACCACGTCGCGATTGCCGCCGTCGATGCGCATCCGCTGGTGCGCACCGGTGCCCGACGATTTCAACGCGCGCTTCTCCGCGCGCGCGCGCCGCTATCGCTATCGTCTGCTGAATCATCAGGTGCGTCCGGCGCTCGGTCGCCAATGGCTGGCCTGGGAGCGCCGCCCGCTGGATGCCGACGCCATGCATCGCGCCGCGCAGCGACTGTTGGGCGAGCGCGATTTCTCCGCATTCCGCACCGTGCACTGTCAGGCCGCGCACGCGCGCCGCGATCTGCAGCGGTTGGACGTGGCGCGCGAGGGCGATATCGTCGGCTTCACGGTGCAGGCCAACGCATTCCTGCATCATCAGGTCCGCAACATGGTCGGTTCGCTGCTGGAAGTGGGCACGGGCGAGCGGCCGGAAGAATGGATCGCCGAGATCCTCGAAGGCCGCGACCGCACGCTCGCCGGCCCGACCGCGCCGGCGCAGGGGCTGGTGTTCGTTTCGCCGCGTTATCCGCGGACATGGCCGCTGCCGGAAGAGGTCCTGATGGAAGAGGGCAGGCTGGATGTCTGAATTCCGCCGCACCCGGATCAAGTTCTGCGGCCTGACCCGCAGCGAGGACGTGGCCGAGGCCTGCGCGCTGGGCGTCGATGCCGTGGGCTTCGTGTTCGCCGCGCGCAGCAGGCGCCGGGTGTCGTCCGCGGCGGCCGCGGATCTGCGCGATGGTCTGCATCCGTTCGTCGATGCGGTCGCGCTGTTCATGGGCAATCCCGCGGAGGAAGTGCGCGCGGTCATCGCTGCCGTGCGCCCGACCTTTCTGCAGTTCCATGGCGACGAAGACGACACCTTCTGCGCCGGTTTCGGTCTGCCGTATCTCAAGGCGATCGCGATGGGCGGGGACGCCGTCGTCGATGGCGTCGCCGTGCTTCGTCGTTACCCGCGCGCGGCCGGTTTCCTGTTCGACAGCAATGCCAGCGGCCAGGCGGGCGGCAGCGGTCACACCTTCGACTGGTCGCGGATTCCGCGCGATTTCGCCAAACCCTATCTGCTCGCCGGCGGCCTGCATCCGGACAACGTGTTCGACGCGATCCGCGCCACCGGTTGCTGGGGCGTGGATGTGTCGAGCGGGATCGAAGCGAGTGGCATCGAGTCGACGCCGGGCATCAAGGATGCGGTGCGGATGCGGCGGTTCGTCCGGGAAGTCCAGCGCGCCGACCTGGCGTGATTCCTCAGGACGACTTGCGGGCCTGCAGGGAGTCTCCGAGCCACTCGGCGAGCCTGTCGATCCGTGGATCGGTCGTGCGTTTCGGCGCGCACAACACCCAGCGCGCGTCGGTCTCGACGAAGCCCCACGGCGCCAGCAGCCGGCCGGTGGCGATGTCGTCCGCGACCAGCGGTTCCGGCGCGATGGCGATGCCCAGGCCGGCGACCGCGGCTTCGAGCAGATAGTAGAGGTGATCGAAACCGGTCCCCATGCGCAGCCCGTCGCCATCGAGGCCGACGCGCATGGCCCAGTCCCGCCACGCCTGCGGGCGCGAGGCGGTGTGCAGCAAGGCATGGTCCGCGAGCGCCGTCGGCGGTGCGCCCTGCAGCCGATCGGCGCCCGGCCAGCGCGGACCGACGACCGGGCCGATGCGTTCCGGAGCCAGAACATGCACCTGCCAGTCCTGCGGCCAGGGCGGCGAGGCGATCAGCAGGGCGGCGTCCAGCCCGGTCAGCTGCGCGTCCGGCGCGGTTTCGCTGGCCGAGAGATGCAGCTGCAACTGCGGCCGCTCGCGCGCCAGCCGGTCCAATCGCGGGATCATCCAGCGCGCCAGCACGCTGCCCGGACAGCCCAGCACCAGCGGTGCCGACTGCGGCCCCCGGCGCAGCTCCGCCCAGGTCGCACGCAGCGGGTCGAACGCCGCCGCCGCGGCGTCGTGAAGCCGATGGCCGAGCGGCGTCAACGCCACCCCGCGGCCCTGGCGGACGAACAGCGCCGCGCCCAGGGCCTCTTCCAGGGCCCGCAATTGCCGGCTGACCGCACCGTGGGTGACGTGCAGCTCGTCCGCGGCGCGGCTCACGCTTTCCAGCCGTGCCACCGCTTCGAAGGCGCGCAGGGCGTTCAGCGGCGGCAGAGGTCGGGGCAAGGCCTTCGAAGGCATGACGTGTGAGTTTTCGTGACGGATTCGATTGATTTTATACCCCATTCGCGGCATCGGTCCGCGATAAACTGAGACATCGCCGCCGCTCGATCTCGCCAACGCCGCCATGCTCGATCACACGTCTGCCCCCGGGACCGATTTCAACGCCTTTCCGAATGCCGAGGGGCACTTCGACCGCTTCGGCGGCCGCTTCGTCGCCGAGACCCTGATCGGCCCGCTGCAGGAACTGGCTGCGGCCTACGATGCCGCCCGCGTCGATCCGGCGTTCATCGCCGAATTCGATCGCGACCTGAAGCATTACGTGGGCCGTCCGAGTCCGATCTATCACGCCGAGCGGCTCAGCGCGAAGGTCGGCGGCGCGCGCATCCTGCTCAAGCGCGAGGACCTGAATCACACCGGCGCGCACAAGATCAACAACACCATCGGCCAGGCGCTGCTCGCCAGCCGCATGGGCAAGACCCGCATCATCGCCGAGACCGGCGCCGGCCAGCACGGCGTGGCCAGCGCCACCGTCGCCGCGCGGCTCGGTCTGGAATGCGTGGTCTACATGGGCGCGACCGACATCGAGCGCCAGAAGATCAACGTCTACCGCATGAAATTGCTGGGCGCGACCGTGGTCCCGGTCACCAGCGGTTCGGCGACGCTGAAGGACGCGTTGAACGAAGCGATGCGCGACTGGGTGACGAACGTGCGCGACACCTTCTACATCATCGGTACCGTCGCCGGTCCCGACCCGTACCCGCGCATGGTCCGCGACTTCAACGCCGTGGTCGGCCGCGAAGCGCGCGCGCAGATGCTGGCCGACTACGGCCGCCTGCCGGACGTGGTCACCGCCTGCGTCGGCGGCGGCAGCAACGCGATCGGCATCTTCCACGCCTTCCTCAACGATCCGGACGTGCGCCTGGTCGGCGCCGAAGCGGCGGGCGAGGGCATCGGCAGTGGCATGCACGCCGCGTCGCTGGCCGCCGGCCGTCCCGGCGTCCTCCACGGCAACCGCACCTACGTGCTGTGCGACGACGACGGCCAGATCATCGAGACCCATTCGATCTCGGCCGGTCTCGACTATCCCGGCGTCGGCCCCGAGCATGCCTTCCTGAAGGATCGCGGTCGCGCCGATTATCTCGGCATCACCGACGCCGAGGCGATGGAAGCCTTCCACCTGCTCGCCCGCACCGAGGGCATCCTGCCGGCGCTGGAATCCGCGCACGCCATCGCCCAGGCGATGAAGCTCGCGCGCGAACTGCCGAAGGACGGGCTGGTGCTGTGCAATCTGTCCGGCCGCGGCGACAAGGACGTGCATACGGTCGCGGCGCGCGAGGGCATCGTGTTCTGATTTTTTCTCCTTTCCCGTTGGAAGAAGGTGCCCGAAGGGCGGATGAGGGTACGGCGGAGCGGTGATATCGGGCCTACTGGCGCGCGCTCTCTGCCGACCACTCTGTCGCTAAGCCGGACCCTCTCCCCCACCCCTCTCCCGACGGGAGAGGGGCTTTAGATTGCAGGCCTTCTCTCCCATGAACCGCATCGACACCCGTTTCGCCCAACTCAAATCCGCCGGCCGCAAGGCGCTGGTGCCGTTCGTGACCGCCGGCGATCCGTCGAAGGACGCCACCGTGCCGGTGATGCACGCGCTGATCGCCGCCGGTGCCGACGTGATCGAGCTCGGCGTGCCGTTCTCCGACCCGATGGCCGATGGCCCGACGATCCAGCGCAGCTCCGAGCGCGCGCTGGCCCGCGGCGCCGGGCTGACCTTCGTGCTCCAGGCCGTGCGCGCGTTCCGCGAGGCCGACACTGAGACGCCGGTGGTGCTGATGGGCTATCTCAACCCGGTCGAGATTCGCGGCTACGCGCGATTCGCCGAAGAGGCCGCCGCGGCCGGCGTCGATGGACTGCTGGTGGTCGATCTGCCGCCTGAAGAAGCCGACGATCTGCGCCTGTCGTTGAAGGCGCATGGCGTGGCGCTGATCCTGCTGGCATCCCCGACCACGCCCGACCGTCGCCTGGACCGGCTCTGCGCCGATGCCGAGGGCTACCTCTACTACGTGAGCTACGCGGGCGTGACCGGCGCCGATCGCCTCGATACCGGCGACGCCAGCGGGCATCTGGACGCCATCCGGGCCCGCGCCGGGGTGCCGGTGGTGGTGGGGTTCGGCATCAAGGACGCCGCCGGCGCCGCCGCGATGGCGCGTTCGGCCGAGGGCGTGGTGGTCGGCAGCGCCCTGGTTGCGGCCTTGGCCGGTGCGGAAGATGTCGCTGATGCCCAGGCCCGCGCCGAGGCCTTCCTGGCGCCGCTGCGGGCAGCCCTCGACAGCGCTTGAGCGCGCGGCTCGGAGCGGGGCGGCTCCGAGCGGGCGGGCCATGCGCCGCCGAACGGACCCTGCAATCGAGTCTTGCTAGACTCGCACGTGCGGCCATCCGGCCGAACGACGACGAAGACACCCGAACGCATGTCCTGGCTGAAAAAACTGATGCCCGTTCGCATCCGCACGGAAAGCGGAGCCGCCCGTAAACGCAGTGTCCCCGAAGGTCTGTGGGAGAAGTGCGACGGGTGCGGTGGGGTGCTGTACCGGCAGGAGCTGGAAGACAACCTCGAAGTCTGTCCCAAATGCGCGTTCCACATGCCGATCCGCGCGCGCGCGCGCCTTCGCGCCTTTCTCGACGACGGCACCGGCACCGAGATCGCGCCCGAGCTGGGACCGACCGATATCCTGAAATTCAAGGACCAGAAGAAATACGTCGACCGCATCAAGGCCGCCCAGAAATCCACCGGCGAGCGCGATGCGCTGATCGTGATGGAAGGCGCGCTGCGCGCCCGCCCGATCGTCGCCGGCGCCTTCGATTTCGCCTTCATGGGTGGCTCGATGGGTTCGGTGGTGGGCGAGCGGTTCGCCCGCGGCGTCGAACGCGCGCGCGACATCGGCGCCCCGTTCGTGTGCTTCTCCGCCAGCGGCGGCGCGCGCATGCACGAAAGCCTGTTCTCGCTGATGCAGATGGCCAAGACCTCGGCGGCGCTCGGTCGCCTGCGTGCCGCCGGCCTGCCGTACATTTCGGTGATGACCCATCCGACCACCGGCGGCGTTTCGGCGTCGTTCGCCATGCTCGGCGACATCAACATGGCCGAACCCGGCGCCCTGATCGGTTTCGCCGGCCCGCGCGTGATCGAGCAGACCGTGCGCGAAACCCTGCCGGAGGGCTTCCAGCGCCCGGAATTCCTGCTCGAACACGGCGTCATCGACCAGATCTGCGACCGCCGCGAGCTGCGCGAGCGCATCGCCCACCTGGTCGCGCTGCTGATGCGCCAACCGGAGCCGGAAGACGAAGTCGCGACCGAGGGCTGACGGCTGCAGACGGGGGGCGATATGCCGCGAGATAGGCGTGTCCGCGGCCCGAAAAGAACGTCATCCTCGCGCAGGCGAGGACCCAAATGGGATCATCGATGATTGTCGGGCCCCCGCTCGCGCGGGGATGACGGGATCCGAATGCTTTTCCCGTCTTCACCACTACCCTTCACGGCGTTCTCCAATGACAAGAAAATTCTTCGGCACCGACGGTATTCGCGGACGCGTGGGCGAAGGTCCGATTTCCGCGGACTTCATGCTGCGGCTGGGCAACGCCTACGGCCATGCGCTGCACGCCGCGGGCGGGCGTCCGGACCCGGCCTGCGGCGGCCAGTGGCGCAAGCCGCTGGTGGTGATCGGCAAGGACACCCGCATCTCGAACTACATGTTCGAAGCCGCGCTGGAAGCGGGGCTGGTCGCCGCCGGCGTGGACGTGCA
>CAMLLG010000038.1 GCA_946480825.1 uncultured Lysobacteraceae bacterium | reverse complement strand
GCGAGATGGACGCGGCCAGTTGCGCAATCGGCGTAACCTGCGCGAACGCCCGGCCATGGTCGAACGGCGCAGCCGTATCGGGGACTGGGAGGTCGACACGATGTACGGTCGCGGCAAGACCGTGGTCGTGACCATGACCGAGCGCCGCAGTCGGTTGCACCTGCTGGCCCGATCGCCGAACCGCAAGGCTGAGAACGTCGCCAGCGCGATCATCGGACGTCTGGGCGAACTGAAGGCTGCGGTGCATACGCTGACGGCCGACAACGGCAAGGAGTTCGCCGGGCACCGAGTGATCGAATCGGCGTTGAAGGCCGACTTCTACTTCGCCGACGCCTATGCTGCCTGGCAGCGGGGCAGCAACGAGAACGCCAACGGCCTGACCCGCCGCTACCTGCCGCGGAAGCTGGACTTCGCCACGGTCACCGATGAAAGGCTTCGCTGGATCGAGGATCGGCTCAACACCCGGCCACGCAAGACGCTAGCCTTCCGTACGCCCCTCGCCATATTCACGAGGGAAACCAGAACCGTTGCGAATCGGAGTTGAACTCGCCGCGCAAAGAAAGTAACCAAAGAAACACTCAGGTCCGATTCAAATCTGCCGGCTGCAGCATGGCCGGGATTTTTCGACAAGGCATCCCTGCCTTGTCGAAAAACGGCAGACCTCCTGTCTGCCGCCCTCCGGGTCTTCGATTCCGGAAAGGGGCGTCGTCGCTGGTCGATCGTCGGCACGAACAACGGCTTCTCTTGTTTGCAAGGTTGTTGTGGGGTGCGGAGCACCGCTGCTGCTGCACGGACCGGTGCGTGCATCCTGGTCGCCTTTGAGCCTTCGGGGATTTGACCGCCGCCGCGGGGCGGGTGCAGACTCCGGAAGCCCCGCAACGGGGTAGGGCCTCCGCCCGCGAGGCATGGGGCAATCCGACCGCAACGCATCTTCAGCTCGACGCCACGGGAGGCGCGCATGGACGTATTCGATCAGACCGGCCGCAATTACGATTGGTATCCGAACACCGCGATCGCGCTCTGTGCGATCTCCTACGACGACATGGGCGCGATTCCGGGTGAAGTCGCGGCGCAGACCGGGCTGCAGGTGGTCTGGGGGCCGGCGGAGCTGGATCACTGGGACGACATTTCCTACAGCCGCGCCTTCATCGCCGGTGACGCCGCGACCGGCGAGTATTTCGTGGTCATCCGCGGCACCAATTTCGAAAGCCTGAGCAGTTGGCTGAAACAGGATTTCGATCTGGACAAGGCGGTGCCCTTCGGCGAGTTGCCGGGGGCGCCGCCGCGGGTGCCTGCGGATGCGCTGATCGCGAAGGGCAGCTTCAACGGCATGTCGGATCTGATCCGCCTGCGCGATCCGAACACCCGCACCTCGATGGTGGAATTCCTGTCGGCGCTGAAGCCGCGATTCCTGTACGTCACCGGGCACAGTCTCGGCGGCACGCTCACGCCGACGCTGTTCGCCTATCTCAACGCGATGCTGTACGGCGGCGCGCCGGCGACCAACATGGCGCTGTGGTCGTTCGCCGGTTTGACCGCGGGCGGCACCGGCTTCAACGCCTACTTCAACAGCGTGCTGCCGAACGCGCAGGGCTTCCAATGGCGCATCCACAACAGCCTCGACATCGCGCCTTCGTGCTGGTGGTCGTTCGCGGGCATCCAGCAGGTCTACGTGCCGTACGGGTTGCATTGGGATTTCGTCGAGAAGGATCTGGTCGCCGATCTTTTCCACGATGCGGCGAAGGCGGGGATCGGTTACGCGCATCCGCAACCCGGGCTGCAACTGCCGGGAGATTTCGTCCACGGCATCATCGACGGCGACATCTGGGCGGCGCAGGCGCTGCAGCAGCATCATCCGGCGACGTACCAGGGATTGGTGGCGAAGCGATATCCGAAGCGCGCCTGATTCGGATCGGGATCGATTCGACCGGCTTCATTCGAACGAAGCTTCATTCGAGCCCGATCTCGCGCGTCGCGGGCCGCATGCCGGCGCGTGGATTCTCAGTCCATGAGAGGGCGCAAGCGCATGATTTCCCTCCGGTTCCGGCGGGTTCCGGCAGGACGCCTCCCGCCGTGTTCCGGGACTCGAAACCCCTACGGACAGGAGATCGCATGAAGACTCGAAACACCCCGCAGCGCGCCTGGCGCGCTGCGGCAGTACTGGTCGCGCTCGCGTCGACCGTCGCCATCGCGCCGGCATCGGCCGAGGGCACGCTGGTTCCGGCCCCGCAGCGCGTGGACATGGTCCACGACGACAGCCGCGGCCTCGTCTACATCACCCAGGGCGGCGAAGTGCTGCGTTACCGCATCGCCAGCGGCGATTTCCTTCCGCCCATCGTGCTCGGCGGCGCATTGAAGGGCCTCGATCTTTCGAACGACAACGCCACGCTGGCCGTGGCCGACGATGTCTCCGACAGCGCCAACGCCTGGGTGCATCTCGTGTCGCTGGACGACCTCACCGTCGCGAAAGCGTCGTTCGCCAAGCAGAGCACCTACGAAAGCGGCACGTTCTCGGTGCGTTACGCCGCCGACGGCAAGCTCTACGCCACCAGCGATTTCTGGGGCTCGGGCTGGGTCGGCCTGCGGCGTTACGACCCTGCGACGCAGACCTGGACGACGCTGGCGTCGGTGACGCAGGCGACGATGCTGTCGCCCAGCGGCGACGGCGACACCGTCGCGTTCGCGGAGTCGAACATCTCCGACGGTCGCTGGGGCCTGATCGATGCGCCCAGCGCCGGGATCGTGCGTCGTCAGGGTTATACCGACGGCACGTCCTGGTTCAATTACGAAATCGCCAGCGACCGCCTCGGCAGCCAGTTCGCGATCCCGACCTACGGCGGCACCTTCGTCTACGACGACGCATTCCGGAAGGTGGCGACCCTGGGCCAATACGCGGGGCCGCAGCCGATCGGCGTGGCCTACCATCCGGTGGAACGCATCGCGTATTTCCCGTGGTCCGGCGGCGGCACGGTGCGGGTGTACGACATGAACACCTTCAGCCAGATCGCCAGCCACGATTTCGAGGACAACTTCGCCAGCACCGGCAATCACGCTTTCGTGCAGGGGCGAACCCGGCTGTCGCGCGACGGTTCGCTGTTGATGGCCTCGGTGACCGGCGGCGTGCGCTACCTGCAGACCTACGCGCCGCTGGCGGCAGCGCCGGTCTCGGCGAGCGCGGTGGCCGGGGTGCCGGTCTCGATTCCGCTGCAGGGTTCGATCGGCAACGGCGGTGCATTGGAATACGCGATCGTGCGCGCACCGGCGCATGGCAGCGTGTCGCTGGCCGGTGCGGTCGCGAGTTACACCGCGCAGGCGGGCCATGCGGGCGGCGACAGCTTCCGTTACCGCGTCCGCTACGGCAACGCGGTGCGCGAAGCCGAGGTGCAGATCGCGGTGACCGTGCCGAACGCCGCGCCGCAGGCCACCAACGACACCGCGTTCGCGCGCCGCACCGCGATCCTGATTCCGGTGCTCGCCAACGACAGCGACCCGGATGGCGATGCGCTGACGATCACCGGCGTCACCGCGCCGCGCGTCGGCACGGCGACGATCGAGGCCGGCAAGATCCGCTTCACGCCGCCGCGCAGCTGGTCGGGCTCGGTGACCTTCGTCTACACCGTCTCCGACGGTCGCGGTGGTACGGACGCCGCCACGGTGACCGTGTATCGCTTCTGATCCTGGCACTGCCGATGCCGCCGGCGCCGGCCGGCGGCATCGTTTGCCGGCGTCGCCGCGATGCGCGCCGCGCATGAAAAAACGCAGGCCGCGCTCTACACTGGCGCATGGCCGTGCCGACCCAAGATTCCGCCGCTTCAGCGGCCTCCGACGACATCGACGCGCTGCGTCATCGTCACGCCGAGGCCAGCGACCGTCCCACCCGCATCCGGGTCGATCTCGACGCGCTCACCCACAATCTGCACGCGCTGCGCGCGAAGGCCGGCGCGCCGTTGATGGGGATCGTCAAGGCCAACGCCTACGGTCACGGTCTGGTGACGGTCGCGCGGCATCTGCAGGCGCAGGGCGTCGAACAACTCGGCGTCGCCTTCCTCGAAGAGGGCATCGCGCTGCGCCAGGCCGACGTGCGCGTGCCGATCCTGGTGCTGGGCGGCATCTTCGGGCCGCAGGTGGCGCAGTTCATCGTCCATGATCTCGAGATCACGGTGTCGTCGCTGGGCAAGCTGCGCCAGGTCGAAGCCGCGGCCGAAGCGCTGGGCCGCAAGGCCACGATCCATCTCAAGCTCGACACCGGCATGGAACGCATCGGCGTGCACAGCTACAACGCCGGGCCTTTCATCGAAGCCGCGGTCGCGTCGGCATGGTGCACGGTGAAGGGCGTCTATTCGCATCTGGCGTGCGCCGACGATCCGGCCTCGCCGATGACCGCGATGCAGTTGGAACGTTTCCTCGACGCCTGCGCGCATTTCGAACGCATCGGTGCGCCGATGCCGCTGCGCCACCTCGCCAACTCCGGCGGCGTGCTGCATTTTCCGGACACCTGCCTCGACATGGTGCGTCCCGGCATCGCGCTGTACGGCGTGCTGCCCGATCCCGCGTCGCTGCGCACGGTCGATCTGAAGCCCGCGCTGTCGCTGGTGTCGCAGGTCGTGTACTTCAAGGTCGTCAAGGCCGGCCACAGCATCAGCTACGGCGCAACGTGGACCGCGACGCACGACACCCGCGTCGTCACCATTCCCATCGGTTACGGCGACGGCTATCCGCGCGCGCTGTCGTCGCGCGGCGAGGTGCTGATCCGGGGCCAGCGCCATCCGATCGTCGGTCGCATCTGCATGGACCAGTTCATGGTCGACATCGGGCCGCAGGGCACCGCGTACAACGAAGACGAAGTGGTGCTGATCGGCCGCCAGGGCGATGCCGGCATCGACTGCGAAGCGGTGGCGCGCGCGGCCGGCACGATTCCCTACGAAATCCTGGTCGGTCTGAACGATCGCATTCCGCGCGAATACCGCGGCGGCGTATCGGTGGATCGATGAGCGCCCGGGCCGCGGTGCGCGATCTGGTGGTCGTGCTGGGCGACCAGCTCGACGCTGCGTCCACGGTCTTCGACGATTTCGATCCCGATCGCGATGTCGTGTGGATGGCGGAGGTCGCGCACGAATCGACCCGGGTCTGGAGCACCAAGGCGCGGATCGCGATGTTTCTCGCGGCGATGCGGCATTTCCGCGATGCGCTGATCGCGCGCGGATTCCGGGTCGAATATCGGACGCTCGACAGCCACGATCATGTATCGCTGGACGATGCGCTCGCCGCCGATCTCGCACGGCTGAAGCCGGCGCGGGTGGTCGCGGTGAAGCCGGGCGAATGGCGTCTGGCGCAGTCGCTGCCGCAGGTGTGCCGCGCGGCCGGGATCGATTGGATCGAACGCCCCGACCTGCATTTCCTCGTGACGCCGGAAGAGTTCGCGGATTGGGCCAAGGGCAAGAAGGAACTGCGGCTGGAATTCTTCTACCGCTGGCTGCGCAAGCGCGAAGACGTGCTGATGGATGCCGGGCAGCCGGTCGGCGGGCGCTGGAATTTCGACAGCGAGAATCGTGGAACCTTCGGCAAGAAAGGCCCGGGACGTTTGCCGGCGCCCCGCGCGTTCGGGATGGATGCGATCACCCGCGAAGTCGTCGCTCTCATCGACGCGCGCTTCGCCGATCACCCGGGACGGCTCGACGATTTCGACTGGCCGCTGACCGCGGCGCAGGCCGAGGACGCGCTGCAGGATTTCATCGAACACCGGTTGCCGCTGTTCGGCCGCTATCAGGACGCGATCTGGGCCGGCGAACCCTGGCTGTATCACTCGCGGCTGTCGGCGGCGATGAATCTCAAGCTGCTGCCGCCGCGCCGCGTGGTCGATGCGGCGGTGGCGGCGTGGCGCGAGGGGCGCGCGCCGATCGAAGCGGTCGAAGGCTTCGTCCGCCAGATCCTCGGCTGGCGCGAGTACGTGCGTGGCGTGTACTGGCTGCGCATGCCCGGATTTCTCGACGACAACGCGCTTGGCGCCGACCAGCCGCTGCCGGCGCTGTTCTGGACCGGCGATACCCGCATGGCCTGCATGCGCGATGCGCTGCGGCAGACGCTGGATCTGGGCTATGCGCACCACATCCAGCGATTGATGGTCACCGGTCTGTTCGCGCTGCTGCTGGGCGTGCGTCCGCGCGAGATCCACGCCTGGTATCTCGCGGTCTACGTCGATGCGGTGGAGTGGGTGGAATTGCCGAACGTGCTGGGCATGAGCCAGTACGCCGACGGCGGCAGGATGGTGTCGAAGCCGTATGCGGCGTCGGGCAAGTACATCCAGCGCATGTCGAACCACTGCGCGGGCTGTCCGTTCGATCCGGCCGAAGCGCTGGGCCCGAAGGCCTGCCCGTTCACGACCCTGTACTGGGATTTTCTCGATCGCCACGCCGCGCGTTTCCGCGACCATCCGCGCGCGGGCATGCAGTGGCGCAATCTGGATCGTCTGGCGCCCGAGCGTCTGGACGCCATCCGCGCCCGCGCCGCCGCGCTGCGTCGCGCGCTGGCGGAGACTGCAACCATTCCGCCGTCGGACCCGTAGTGCAGGGCATGAACACATCTCACGTTGTTTCCGGAACCTGTCTCATCACCGGCGCCTCCGGCGGCGTCGCCACCGCCCTGGCCGCAATGCTGCGCGCGGAGGGCTGGCGGCTGGCGCTGGTCGGCCGCGATCGCAGCCGTCTCGCGCCCGCCGAAGGCGATGTCGCCATCGAGGCGGACGTGTCCACCGAGGCCGGGGCCCGTGACGCCTTCGAAGCCGCGAAGACCGCCTTCGATCGGGCCCCGGACGCCGTGGTCAACTGCGCGGGTGCGGTGCTGATCGCGCCGATCGGCCGTACCAGCGAAGCGCAGTACCGCGATTGTCTGTCGGCCAATCTCGACACCGCCTTCTTCGTGTCCAGGGCCTATGTCGCGGCGCTGCAGGCGGAAAAACGCGGCGGCGCGCTGGTGTTCTTCAGTTCGGTGGCGGCGGGCGTGGGCGTGGGCAACCACCCGGCCATCGCCGCGGCCAAGGGCGGTGTGGAAGCGTTGACCCGTTCGCTCGCGGCCGACGCCTCCGGCCTCGGGCTGCGCGTGAATGCGATCGCGCCGGGCCTCATGGACACGCCCGCCACCGCGAAATTCGTTTCGAGCGATCTGGCGCGCAGGGCGGTGTCGGCGCAGTATCCGCTGGGCCGGCACGGCACCGCGGCGGATGCCGCGGCGCTGGCCGCGTTCCTGGTCTCGCCGCAGGCCGGCTGGATCAGCGGCCAGATCATCGCGGTCGATGGCGGTTTCCTGGGCGTGAGGCCCGCAGTCAAGGTGAGTTGATGGCCAACGCGATCGTCTGGTTCCGCAACGACCTGCGTCTCGCCGATCATCCGGCGCTGCAGGCCGCGCTCGACGGCGGCTATGCGCCGATACCGGTCTACATCCACGCGCCGGAAGAGGAGGGCGACTGGACGCCGGGCGCGGCGGTGCTGGCCTGGCGGCACCGGTCGCTGGCGGCGCTGGATGCCGAACTGCGCCGTCGCGGTTCGCGGCTGCGCATCTTCCATGCACCGAGCCTGCAGACCCTGCAGACGCTCGCCGCCGCCTGCGATGCGGAAGCGGTGTTCTGGAACCGCCGCTACGAACCGGCGATCGAGAAGCGCGACACCGCGGTCAAGGCCGCGCTCAGGCGCCAGGGGCTGCGCGCGGAAAGTTTCAACGGCGCGCTGTTGATCGAACCATGGAAGCTGCTCAACAAGCAGAGCGATCCCTACAAGGTCTTCACGCCGTTCTGGCGCACCGCCGCGGCGCAGTTGTCCTTGCCCGCGCTTCGCGACGCGCCGGCGACGCTGCCGCGCGTCGACGACGGCCCGCAAGGGTTGCCGCTGGATGCGCTGGGGCTGGCGCCGGCGCTCGGTTGGGACGCGGGCTTCTGGGAGCGCTTCCAACCCGGGGAAGCCGGTGCGCAGACCGCATTGCAGGCGTTCGCCGAGGGCGCGGTCGGCGATTACCTCGACGAACGCGATCGCCCGGATCATGCCGGCACTTCGCGCCTCTCGCCGCATCTGCACCATGGCGAAATCGCGCCCTGGCGCATCGCCGCCACGCTGCGGGCGCTGCCGTCCAGCGCGCCGCACGCGCAGATCGACGGCTACGTGCGCCAGCTCGGCTGGCGCGAGTTCGCGTATCACCTGCTGCATCATTTTCCGCACACGCCCGAACAGAACCTCAACCCGCGCTTCGCGGATTTCCCGTGGGCGCGGGTGGACGAACGCCTGCGCGACGCCTGGCGCCACGGCCGCACCGGCGTGCCGATCGTCGATGCCGGCATGCGCGAGCTGTGGCACACCGGCTGGATGCACAACCGCGTGCGCATGATCGTCGGCAGTTATCTGTGCAAGCACATCCGCTATCACTGGCGCGAAGGCGCGCGCTGGTTCTGGGACACGCTGGTGGATGCCGACCTCGCCAACAACACGCTCGGGTGGCAGTGGATCGGCGGCACCGGCGCCGATGCCGCGCCGTATTTCCGCATCTTCAATCCGGTGACGCAGTCGGAAAAATTCGATCCCGATACCGCTTATCTCACCCGTTGGCTGCCCGAACTGGCGCGCCTGCCGAAAGACCTGCGCCACGCGCCGTGGATCCAGCCGTCCACGCTCGCGCGGCTGGCGCCGGATTATCCGCGGCGTCCGGTGGTCGATCTGGCCAAGGGTCGCGAAGCCGCGCTCGCGGCCTACAAGCGGATCGGCGGCGACGGCGGATGACGCTGCGCGGCTCGCGTTGACCGCGGCCCGGCCCCGTGATTCACTCCCGACAGGTAGGGAGGACACCATGGCCGACGAGACATCCGCAAAACAGCCCGCGTTCAAACGCCCGCGCCGCGAGTCGATGTCGCGGGTCGACACCGCCTGGCTGCGGATGGAACGGCCGACCAATCCGATGATGATCACCGGCGTGCTGATGTTCGACGAGCCGATCTCGCTCGCGAAGCTCAAGAAGGTGATCGAGAAACGCTTCCTCGCCTATACCCGCTTCCGGATGAAGCCGGTGGAGACGCCCGGCGGCATGGCCTGGCAGGACGACGAGGATTTCGATCTCGACTGGCACGTGCGGCTGTCCGCGCTGCCCGGCCGCGGCGACCAGAAGGCGCTGGAGCGCTTCGCCGGCAATCTCGCGTCCAGCCCGCTCGACAAGACCAAGCCGCTCTGGCAATTCCATCTGGTCGAGAAATATCACGGCGGCTCCGCGCTGGTGTCGCGCATCCACCACAGCTACGCCGACGGCATCGCGCTGGTGCAGGTGTTGCTCTCGCTCACCGATACGTCCCGCGACCCGGCGAAGGGCGCGGATCTGGGCAAGGCCTGGCTGAAGCAGGACGGCGCCAAGGTCGCGCGGCGGGTCGGCGCGATGGAGCGCTACGCCAAGCTCGGCACGAAGATGTTCGAGAAGGGCATGGACATGTACCGCGACCCGACGCTCGCCGGTGTGCTGGCGAAGGAAGGCGGCGACATCGCGCGCGAACTGGTGCAGGCGCTCGCGCTGCCGGACGACCCGCCGTCGCTGCTGCGCGGCAAGCTCGGCGTGAGCAAGCGCGTGGCCTGGGCGCCGCCGCTGGATCTGGAGGAAGTGAAGGCGGTGGGCCGCGCCTGCGACTGCACCGTCAACGATGTGCTGATGGCCACCGCCGCGGGTGCGTTGCGCGATTACATGATCGAACGCGGCGAGCAGGTCGACGGTCTGACCCTGCGCGCGACCGTGCCGGTCAACCTGCGTCCGCTCGAACACGCGCGCAAGCTCGGCAATCATTTCGGCCTGGTGTTCCTCGATCTTCCGGTCGGCCTGTGCAACCCGATCCGGCGGCTGGAACACGTCGCCGAATGCATGCGGCAGCTGAAGAACTCGCGCCAGGCCATCGTCGCCTACGGCCTGCTGGCCGCGCTGGGGATGGCGCCCGCGGCGGTGCAGGAGTTGGCGCTCGACCTGTTCAGCCGCAAGGCCACGACCGTGGCCACCAACGTGCCCGGGCCACAGCAGCCGCTGTACCTGGCCGGCGGCAAGATCCGCGAAATGATGTTCTGGGTGCCGCAGACCGGCTCCATCGGCATCGGCCTGTCGATCCTCAGCTACAACGGCCGCGTCCATTTCGGCCTGATCGCCGACGCCAAACTCGTGCCCGACCCGCAGGCCGTCATCCAGCGTTTCGGCGCCGAGTTCGAGAAACTCGTTTATCTCGCGCTGATGGGCAACTGGGACCATCCGCTGGATTCGGTGGCCGCGGAGGCGTTGCTCGCCTGACCGCTTCGGCCTTCCGCCCGTCGAGGCGGCAGGTGTGTGAATCGCGCATTCCGCACGACCGCATCGCACGATGCCCGGACAGCGGATCGTCAGCTTTCGGCGCCTAGGGTGGCCGCATCCGCCGGCACCCACGGCCGGCATCCGAGGAGCTCGACCATGCGCATTCCCACCCAAGCCCCCATCGTTCTCGCCATCGCCGCCAGTCTGCTGATCGGCGGCTGCGCCACTTACACCGGCCAGACCGACGCCCCAGACGATCCCAACCGCACCCAGCGCGGCGCGCTGATCGGCGCGGCGGTCGGGGCGGTCGCCGGTCTGCTCAGCGGCGACGACGCCACCGAACGCCGTCAGCGCGCCCTGGTCGGTGCCGGCGTCGGCGCGGTCGCCGGCGGCGCCGTCGGCGTCTATCAGGACCGCCAGGAAGCCGAACTGCGTCGCCGCACCGCCGGCACCGGCATCGACGTCAGCCGCGACGGCGACGTGATCAAGCTCAATCTGCCGGATGGCGTGACCTTCGATTTCGGCAAGGCCAACCTCAAACCGCAGTTCTACCCGGCGCTGGACCAGGTCGCCGCGACGATGGCCGAATACAACCAGACCATCGTCGAAGTCAGCGGCCATACCGACAGCGTCGGCAGCGACGAGGCCAATCAGGCGCTGTCGGTGCAGCGCGCGAACTCGGTGTCCAACTATCTCGTCGGCAAGGGTCTGATCCGCGAACGCTTCGAAGTCGTGGGCATGGGCGAACGTTACCCGGTCGCCAGCAACGACACCGACAGTGGCCGCGCGATGAACCGCCGCGTCGAAATCCGCGTGGTGCCGTTGACGCAACAGGGCGGTTGATACGCGGTGCGATACGGCAAGAACGCCCGGGCCGGTCCCGGGCGTTTCCGTTTTCGCATGCCGTCAGTCTCAGCGAATGAGACGCCACCCGCGTACACCTGCGGCCCCGCCCGCAGGCCGCACTTATGTCGTTTCCCGTTCGTCATGCGCAGGAGGATGTTCGCGCACATGCCGCGAGGCCACCGGTACACGCCGGTGCAGGGCTCGCGGCGCGCCTCTCCGCCAAATACCCCGACCGCATCACCGGTGCGCTGAAGATTCCCGGGCGGGAAGGGCGTTACGCGGAATTTCCCGGCGATCTGCCGCCGCGTCTGGCCGACGCGCTGCGCGCGCGCGGCGTGACCCGTCTCTACAGTCATCAGGCCGATGCCTGGGCGGCGACGCAGCGCGGCGAGGATGTCGTCGTGGTCACGCCCACCGCATCGGGCAAGACCCTGTGCTACACGTTGCCGGTGATCGCTGCGGCGTTGAACGATCGCGCCAGGGCGCTCTATCTGTTTCCGACCAAGGCGCTGGCGCAGGATCAGGTCGCCGAACTGCTGGAACTCGCCAAGGCCGGCGAACTCGGCATCCGCGCCGCGACCTTCGACGGCGATACGCCCGGCGATCAGCGTCAGGCGATCCGGCTCAACGGCGACATCGTCGTCACCAATCCCGACATGCTGCATCAGGGCATTCTGCCGCACCACACGAAATGGGCGCAGTTGTTCGAGAATCTGCGTTATGTCGTCATCGACGAGATCCACAGTTATCGCGGCGTGTTCGGTTCGCATCTGGCGAACCTGTTGCGGCGCCTGAAGCGGGTCTGCGCGTTCTACGGCGCGCATCCGCAATTCATCCTCTGCTCCGCGACCATCGGCAATCCGAAGCAGCACGCCGAAGCGCTGATCGAACGCGAGGTCGTCGCGATCGCCGAGTCCGGCGCGCCCACCGGCGACAAGCACGTGCTGCTGTGGAATCCACCGGTGACCAATCCCGATCTCGGCCTGCGCGCCTCCGCGCGCTCGCAGAGCACGCGGATCGCGCGCATGGCGATCAAGGCCGGCCTGAAGACGCTGATCTTCGCGCAGTCGCGGACGATGGTCGAAGTGCTCACCAAATATCTCAAGGACGTGTTCGATCACGATCCGCGAAAACCGCCGCGCATCCGCGCCTATCGCGGCGGCTATCTGCCGACCGAGCGCCGCGACGCCGAGCGCGCGATGCGCGCGGGCCGCATCGACGGCATCGTCTCCACGTCCGCGCTGGAGCTGGGCGTCGACATCGGCAGTCTCGATGTGGTCGTGCTCAACGGCTATCCGGGCAGCATCGCGGCCACCTGGCAGCGCATGGGCCGCGCCGGCCGCCGGCAACAGCCGTCGATCGGCGTGCTGGTCGCCAGTTCCGATCCGCTCGATCAGTACGTCGTGCGTCATCCGGAATTCTTCGTCGACGCGCCGCCCGAGCACGCGCGGATCGCGCCGGACCAGCCGGTGATCCTGCTCGACCACATCCGCTGCGCCGCGTTCGAGCTGCCGTTCCGCGAAGGCGATGGCTTCGGCCCGGTCGAACCGCGCGCCTATCTCGATCTGTTGACCGAGGACGGCGTGCTGCATGCCGAAGGCGCGGTGTGGGAATGGATCGCCGACAGCTATCCCGCCAACGCGGTGAGCCTGCGATCGGTCGCCGACGGCAATTTCGTGGTCGTCGATCGCAGCGACGGCCGCCAGGTCATCATCGCCGAGGTCGATTTCGGCTCGGCGCCGCTGATGCTGTACGAAGGCGCGATCCACATGGTCCAGTCCACGCCGTATCAGGTCGAACGTCTGGACTGGGAGGGGCGCAAGGCTTTCGTCACCCGCACACATGTCGACTACTACACCGATGCGATCGACTACACCAGACTGAAGGTGCTGGAACAGTTCGACGGCGCGATCGCCGGCACCGGCGCCAGCCATCACGGCGAAGTCCACGTCGTGCGCCGCGTCGCCGGCTACAAGAAGATCCGCTACTACACCCACGAGAACATCGGCTACGGGCCGGTGAATCTGCCCGATCTCGAAATGCATACCACATCGGTCTGGTGGCAGTTGTCGCAGCCGGTGCTCGACGGCCTGTTCGCATCGAGGCAGGATGCGCTCGACGGATTCCTGGGCGCTGCGTACGCATTGCATGTGGTCGCGCGGATCGCGGTGATGGCCGACGGCAGCGATCTGCAGAAATCGGTGGGCAGCGGCGACGGCGCGTGGTTCGCGGTCGCGGATGCGCGCGGGCGCGGGCAACTGCGGAACGGCCAAGCCGCCGCCGAGCGTCCCGACGACATCGCCTCGTTCACGCCGACGATCTTTCTCTACGACAACTTCCCGGGCGGAGTGGGGCTGGCCGAGCCGTTGTGGACGCGACAGGCCGAACTGGTGCATCGCGCGACCGCGCTGATCGACGGCTGCGACTGCAGCGCCGGCTGTCCGGCCTGCGTCGGTCCGGTGTCGCCGTCGATCGATCCGGCGCGCGAGGCCTCGGCGAAGGCGCACGCGCGTCGCGTGCTGGTGGCGCTGTCGGCCGCGCCGGAGCCCGCGTGACGCTCGCCATCGAACGCCTGCGCACGCTGCGCCGACAGGCGGGGCGGGTCACCGCACCGACGGTCGCTTCGCCGACGGCGAGTGCGATGCCGGTGCGGCCCGCGGCGCAGACCGTCGACGATCTGCGTCGGCTGCTGCGCGTGCGCGCGCCCGAACGCGGGACGCAGACGCGTGTCGCAGTCGATCGCGTGTTGCCTGGCGACGAAATCTCGCCGGGCCTGCGCCTGATCGAAACGTGGCTGCCGCGCGATCCGGTGCCGGAGACGTTGTGCGGCGCGTTCGATCGCCGCGATGCGCCGATCGCGACCGGCGATCTGCTGTTCTTCGATACCGAAACCACCGGCCTCGCCGGCGGCACCGGCACCCGCGCCTTCATGATCGGCGCCGCGCGGTGGTGCGATGCCGGCCTGCAGCTGCGGCAATGGCTGATCACCACGCTCTCGGCCGAACGCGATCTGCTCGCGGCGTTCGCCGACAGCGTGTCGTCGGACGCGGTGCTCGTCAGCTACAACGGCAAAAGTTACGACGCGCCCTTGCTGGCCGCGCGTTATCGCCTCGCGCGGATGACGAATCCGCTGGCCGGCCGCGACCATGTCGATCTGTTGTATCCGACCCGTCGCCGTTACCGCGGACGCTGGGAGAACTGCCGTCTCGCCACCATCGAACGCCGTGCGCTCGGCATCGTCCGCGAAGACGATCTGCCCGGCAGTGAGGCGCCCGCGGCGTGGCTCGGTTATCTGCGCGGCGGTTCCGCGTCCAAGCTGCGGCGCGTGGCGGATCACAACCGTCAGGATCTGGTGTCGCTGTCGGTGTTGCTCGCGACGCTGGCGGGCGAGGGCATTCCCGGAATCGATCGGTAGAGCGGCCTTCAGGCCGCTGCTTTTTTTTGGAGAAGGCAGCGGCCTGAAGGCCGCTCTACCGGGTCGTGATGCGTCACGCCTGGCCGGTCATCGCCAGCGCCACCGCCTGCGCCACTTCGATGCCGTCGATCGCGGCGGAATAGATGCCGCCGGCGTAGCTGGCGCCTTCGCCGGCCGGATACAGGCCGCGGGTGTTGAGGCTCTGGTAATCGGCGCCGCGGGTGATGCGGATCGGCGAGGATGTGCGGGTCTCGACGCCGGTCAGCACCGCGTCGTGCATCGCGAAGCCCTTGAGCTGGCGGTCGAGTGCCGGAATCGCTTCGCGGATCGCGGCGATGGCGTAGTCGGGCAGGGCGGTGGACAGGTCGCCGAGGCGCACGCCCGGCTTGTACGACGGCAGCACTTCGCCGAACGCCTTCGACGGTCGCCCGCGCACGAAATCGCCGACCAGTTGTCCCGGCGCCCAGTAATCGCCGCCGCCGAGTTCGAACGCCCGACGCTCGAGCGCGCGCTGGAAATCGAGGCCGGCCAGCGGGCCGCCGGGATAATCGGCGGGGCTGATGCCGACCACCAAGCCCGCATTCGCGTTGCGTTCGTTGCGCGAATACTGGCTCATGCCGTTGGTGACGACCTGGCCGGGCTCCGACGTGGCCGCGACCACGGTGCCGCCGGGGCACATGCAGAAACTGTAGACGCCGCGGCCGTTGCGGGCGTGATGCACGAGGCGATAGTCGGCCGCGCCCAGCAGCGGATGGCCCGCGAAGCTGCCGAAACGCGCCTGATCGATCAGCGACTGCGGGTGCTCGATGCGGAAGCCCACCGAAAAAGGTTTCGCTTCGATATGCACGCCGCGCGCGTGCAGCATCGCGAAGGTGTCGCGCGCGCTGTGGCCGATGGCGAGCACGACGTGTTCGCACGGCAGTTCCTCGCCGTCGGCGAGCATCAGTCCGCGCAGGCGGCCGTCGACGATGCGCACGTCCTCCACCCGCGCACCGAAGCGGATCTCGCCGCCCAGCGCTTCGATCGTGCCGCGCATCTTCTCGATCATGCTCACCAGGCGGAACGTGCCGATGTGCGGCTTGCTGACGTACAGGATTTCCTCGGGCGCGCCGGCCAGCACGAATTCCTCCAGCACCTTGCGGCCGTAGTGGTGCGGGTCCTTGATCTGGCTCCACAGCTTGCCGTCGGAAAAGGTGCCGGCGCCGCCTTCGCCGAACTGCACGTTCGATTCGGGATTCAGCACGCTGCCGCGCCACAGGCCCCAGGTGTCGCGGGTGCGCTCGCGCACCGCCTTGCCGCGCTCCAGCACAATCGGCCGGAAACCCATCTGCGCCAGGATCAGCGCCGCGAACAGCCCGCAGGGGCCGAAACCGATCACCACCGGCCGCGACGACAGCCGTTCCGGGGCGCTGGCGACGAAGCGGTAGCGCATGTCCGGGCTGGGCGCGACGTGGGCGATGGCGCGGGCCATGACCGCCGGTTCGGCCGCCTCGCGCAGCGTCACGTCGACCGTGTAGATCAGGGTGATGGCGCCGCGTTTGCGCGCGTCGTAACTGCGCTTGTGCACCTTGAACCCGGCGATGTCGTCCGCGTCCACCCCCAGCCGCTGCGCGATCGCCTTCGGCAGATCGGCCTCGGGGTGGTCCAGCGGCAGTTTCAGTTCGGTCAGGCGCAGCATCCGCGGGCTCGGATCGGGAAGACCGCACATGCTCGACGAGGTCGCGGGCGGGCGCAAGCGCCGGCGCCTACAATGGCCGGCCTTCCGCCGGAATCCCGACCGCATGTCCCCTGCGCCCGCCCCATCGCGCGATGCCGAGGTCGACGCCACCGTGGATGTCGTCGTCGTCGGCGGTGGCGCCGCGGGTCTGATGTGCGCGCGGGTCGCGGGCCTGCGCGGACGCCGCGTGCGCGTGATCGAGCACGCCAACCGCTGCGGCAAGAAGATCCTCATGTCCGGCGGCGGCCGCTGCAATTTCACCAATACCGGCGCCACCGCGGCCAATTTCATTTCGCGCAACCCGCACTTCTGCAAATCGGCGCTGGCGCGGTTCACCCCGCAGCACTTCGTCGAGCTGGTCGAGCATCACGGCATCGCGTATCACGAGAAGGAACTCGGGCAGTTGTTCTGCGACGAGTCGTCGAAGCTGATCGTGAAGATGCTGCTGGAAGAATGCGCCGATGCCGGCGTGCGCATCGACACCGGGTGCGGCGTCGAGGCCGTGGAGAGGATCGACGAAGGCTTCCGCGTGCGCACCACGCATGGCACGCTGCAGGCGACGTCGCTGGTGGTGGCCACCGGCGGGCTGTCGATTCCGAGCATGGGCGCCACCGGCTTCGGCTACGGACTCGCGCGCGGGTTCGGCCATACCGTCCTGCCGACCCGCGCCGGCCTCGTGCCGCTGACGCTGAGCGGAAAACATCAGGAGCGGTTGGCCGATCTCAGCGGCGTCGCGCTTCCGGTGACCGCCGAATGCAACGGCCGCGCCTTCAGCAATTCCATGCTGATCACCCATCGCGGCGTCAGCGGCCCCGCGATCCTGCAGATCTCGTCCTATTGGAACGTCGGCGACGCACTGCATCTCGATCTGTTGCCGCAGGGCGATGCGTTCGAACAGCTGAAGGCGTTGCGCGCGCGTCGCCCGGCGGCGGAACTGCGCACGATGCTGGGCGAACTGTTTCCGAAACGCTTCGCCGAGCGCTTGTGCGACCTGTGGTTTCCCAGCCGTCCGATGCGCCAGTTCAACGAGCCCGAGCTGCGCGCGATCGCCGCGCAACTCCAGCGCTTTCCGCTGGTCGCCAGCGGGACCGAAGGCTACCGTACCGCCGAAGTCACCCTCGGCGGCGTCGATACCGACGAACTGTCGTCGTCGACCATGCAGTCGAAACGCGTTCCCGGCCTGTACTTCATCGGCGAAGTCGTCGATGTCACCGGCTGGCTCGGCGGCTACAACTTCCAGTGGGCGTGGGCTTCGGGCCACGCCGCCGGATCGGTCGCATAGGGTCTTTCGTCGCGCGCGAGGCGGGCGAAAAAAACGGGGACGGCTTCCACCGTCCCCGTTCTTTTGCGGCAGTCGCGCGACCTGTGCGCGTCGATGCTTACTTGCCGTCGCGATCGGCGTCGCCGGGCATCGCGCGTTCGACGCGATCCCATGCCGCCCGTGCCGCCGAGCGCGCACGGTCCCAGGGCAGGGTGGATTGACGGCGATTCGACTCGTAATCGTGCTGCAATTGGGTTTCGACATCCTCGAATCGCCGATCCGCATAGCGCGTGCGGGCTTCGTAGCCGGTGCGATAGGCCGGCGCATAGTCGTCGTAACTGTATTCCTTCGCGTAGTAGGGTTCGCGCGAATACTGCTCGCGCCAATACGTGTCCTCGGCGGTGGGATTGACGACTTCGCCGACGCCCTTGCCCGCCAGGCCGCCGACCACCGCACCGATGGCCGCGCCTGCGAGCGCGCCCGCCGGTCCTGCCGCCGCCCCGATGGCTGCGCCGGTGGCGCCGGCCGCGGCGGCACCGATGCCGGTACCGACCGGATGCGCGCCGGGCGTGCCGGTGATCGGGTCGCGGTTGAGATCCTTGTCCAGCGCCTTGTCGATGTTCTTGTCGTGTTCGTTCATGAGGTTACCTGCGTCGGGGGAAACGCGGCGGATTGCCGCGGTGATCATGTCGGTGCAAGTTCCATGCCAGCGATGGATGCACCGAATCGTGGGCATTCGCGATGGGCGCAACGGAATTTTCACGCGCATCGCGCATCGTTCGATGCGTGCGTTCGTGCAGGACGCAAGTGTGGATCACGATGCATCGATCGCCGATCGCCGATCGTAAATAGCTGGATCGCTGGATCGCTGGATCGCTGGATCGCTGGATCGCTGGGTCGCTGGGTCGCTGGGTCGAAAAATCATCTGCCCGCGAATCGCCGACCACGCATCATGGCGAGCGCAATTCAGTCGTGGCCGGAAGCGTCGTCGTCGGAACCGGCTTTCATCTGCGCCGAAATCCTGCGCTCGATGCGATCGAGTACGGTCAGGACCAGCAATGTCAATGTCGCGCCGCCGACGCCCAGGACGTAATAGCCGAAGGCGATGGCGATGCCGATCACAGCGACGATGAGCAGCGACGCGGCGGTGGTGATGCCGATCACCGTGTTGCGTTCGCGGCTGGCGAATATCGTGCCGGCCCCGATGAAAGCGACGCCTGCGACCACCGCCTCGACCAGACGCAGCGGATCCACCGCGAGATTCGGGATGTTCTCGAAACGCGCATCCAGCAGCACCGATTGGCCGATGCAGACCAGAAGCGCCGCACCGCCCGCGACCAGCATATGCGTGCGAAAACCGGCGGGGCGGTCCTTCAGTTCGCGTTCGAAACCGATGATGCCGCCGAGCAGCATGGCCAGCGCCAGATCGGCGAGCATCCAGAGCGATGCGATCGTCATGCGCGCACCGGATGCGATGCGGAGACGGCCGGGGATGCGGGAGCGAGTGCGATTGCGGACATGGCGGTGCGCTTGCGTGGGAGTTCGAGGCTAACATCGTCGGACCTCGCGTCGACGTCGCCGATGTCTGGTCCTGGTCGTCGCTGGGCGTTTCTTCAGAAACCCGTCGCCGACCGTGCAATTCGCGCGCGGATCGTGCAAAAAATGCGCGCGACCATCGCACGTCGCGCGGTTCCGGATCGGTTTAGCGTCGCGGGCGGAGGCTATGCGCCTGTTCCCGCACCGGAGCCGTTCCGGGATGTCGGAACGCGACCGGAAGGGGGGCGACTTGGCCTGGAGCAGACGACGGATGCCCATCATCCTCACCACCATCGCGATCACCATCGTCGCTGTGGTCATCGCGATGAATTTCGCCACGCCCGAGAAGAAGATCGAGCGGCGGCTGCAGCATCTCCATGCGATCGCGGACCCGCAATTCCGCAGGGAGATGGGCGTGATGCTGGGTCCGGGCATCATGCCCGGCAATCGCGTGACCGAGTTGAACAACGGCGACGAGATTTTTCCGGCGATGCTCGACGCCATCCGCGGCGCGGAGCGCACGATCAATTTCGAAACCTACATCTACTGGTCCGGCGAGACCGGCAGGGCCTTCGCCGACGCGCTTTCGGAACGCGCCCGCGCCGGCGTCCAGGTCAACGTGCTGCTGGACTGGGTGGGCAGCGTCAAGATGGAGGATGCGTTGATCGATCGGATGAAGGCCGCGGGCGTCGTCGTCGAAAAATATCGGCCGCTGAAGTGGTACAACCTGGGTCGCCTCAACAATCGGACCCACCGCAAGATTCTCGTGGTCGACGGCAAGGTGGGCTTCACCGGCGGTGTCGGCGTCGCGGATCAATGGACCGGCCACGCGCAGGATCCGGACCATTGGCGCGATCTGCATTTCAGGGTCGAGGGGCCGGTCGTGTCGCAGTTCCAGGCCGCCTTCAACGACAACTGGATCAAGACCACGGGCGAAGTACTGAACGGCGCGGATCATTTTCCGCCGCTGGTCGCGGTCGGCGACATGCCGGCGCACATGTTCATCGCTTCGCCTTCGGGCGGCAGCGAGAGCATGCATCTGATGTATCTGATGACGATCGCCGCGTCGCGGAAGAGCATCGACCTGCATGCGGCCTACTTCGTTCCGGACCGCCTGATCATCGAGGCGCTGCTGCAGGCGCGCGAACGCGGCGTGCGCGTCCGGGTGGTGCTGCCCGGCAAACACATCGATTCCGAAACCGTGCGCCTGGCGTCGAAGGCGCACTGGGGCGAACTGCTGCTCGGCGGTGTCGAGATCCACGAATATCAGCCGACGATGATGCACAACAAGATGCTGATCGTGGACGGAGAAATGGTGTCGGTGGGGTCCACCAATTTCGACGTGCGTTCGTTCCGCCTCAACGACGAGGCCAGCATGAACGTGTACGACGCGGCGTTCGCGGCCGAGATGACCGCGGTGTTCGAAGCCGATCTGGCGGAATCGATCCCCTATACGTACGCGATGTGGAAGGCGCGTCCGTTCCGCGAGAAAGTCTTCGAAACGCTGGTGTTGCCGTTCAAATCGCAGTTGTAGGCGCGTCGCGGGCGAACGATGCGACCGCTTCGGAATGCACGCAGGCCACGAACGCATCGCCATCCGCGAGCTCGACCTCCAGACCGCCGGTGAACAGCGAGAAGGCCGGAAGCACGGTCCGCTCCGGCCCGAGCCAGAAGATCGGCCAGCGTCCCGGCAGCGACGGCAGTCGCGATACGGGATGCAGATGGCCGCAGACGACATGATGCGACGCCACCGTTTCCGGCGCATGCCGGAAGGCGAGGCCGTCTTCGTCCACCGCGGGGCCGAGCAGCGCGACGCCGAGCGCTGCGGTCGCGAGCGCGGCATCGTGGTTGCCCGTCAGCACGCGGATGTCGAGCGCGGCGTGGGCTTCGCGCCAGGCCCGCCATCGATCGCGCCATGGCGCAGTTTCGACCGCGCCGTGCAGGAAATCGCCGAGAATCCAGACCTCGCGGGCGCCGGTGCGCCGCGCGAGCGTCGACAGACGCTCGAGATCGAGCGCCGTCCCGCCGGTCGGCATCGCGATGCCGGAGCGGCGGAACGCGTCGGCCTTGCCCAGATGCAGATCGGACAGGATCAATCGGGAGCGCGCGGGCCAGAACAGGGCGCGGTCGGCCAGCGCCCGCATCGCGTGCCCGCCGATGCGCACGTCGATGTCAGCGGGCATGGCGTTTCTCCAGTTGCGCGGCGACGCGGCGCACGCGCGCCTGCCAGTCCTCGGTGCTGAGCCGTCCGCGGAACCCGTCGGTCCAGAGCGGGAAGGACAGCGGGGTGAAGCCGGACGGCGCGTGCAGCGCGATCGACCGCTGCGCGCAGTCGATCAGCGTCGCCTCGATCCGCGGCAGATCGAGCTGCGCCTGCAGCACTTCGCGTTCCGCCTGCGCCAGCAGGATGTGGTCCGGATCGAAGCGCCGCAGCACGTCGAAGATCAATCCGCTCGACGCCTGCACCGCGCGCATCGATTTCGGCGCGCCGCCGGGCAGCGCGGGCACCAGCAGGCCGGCGATGCGCGCGATCTCGCGGAACTGGCGCCGCGACAGCTCGCCGAGATTCATGCCTTCGCGCAGATCGTCGAGCAGATGCGCCGGCGCCAGCATCGCGCGTACGGCTTCGGCATCGAGCGCGACCGGATCGGCCGGCGACAGCATGAAGCCGTAGTCGTTCGCGGCGTAGCGGAAACTGTTTTTCCGCGCTCGCCCCAGACGCAGGGCGCACAGCGCCGCCAGCCCTTCGTGCACCAGGCGGCCGGCGAACGGATACACGAAGACGTGCTCGCCGTCGCGGGCGCGGATGCATTCCACCAGCAGCCGGCCCGGTGCGGGCAGGTCGGACAGACGCCGCTGCAGCGCGAGCAGCCGCGAGATCGCGGACAGCTCCGGGATCCGCGGCGCGCCGTCGCGGACGAGTCCGAACAGACGCTCGGCTTCGTCCGCGAGCCGGTTCGACAGCGGCATCCGTCCGCCCTGCCACTGCGGCACGTCGCCGCCCGCGCCCTTCGCGATCTTCACGAACGCGGTCATGTCCTCCAGCCGGAAGAGTTCGAGCATGCGGCCGGCGAACTGGAAGCGATCGCCGGGGCGCAGACGGCCGACGAAACTTTCCTCGATCGAACCCAGACGCGCGCCGCGCAACAGCTTGACCGACACCGAGCCGTCGCTGGCGATGGTGCCGATCGAGAGCCGATGGCGCAGCGCGACGCGACGTTCGTGCACGCGGTACGCGCCGTCGTCGTCGCGCGTCACCCGGCGATGGTCCGGATACGCGTCCAGCGCCCGGCCACCGCGAACGATGAAGTCGAGCACCGCCTGCCAGCGCTCGGCATCCAGCGCCGCGTACGCGTGGGTGCCGCGCACTTCGGCGAGCAGCGCGTCCGCATCGAACCCGCCGCCCAGCGCGAGGGTGACGCAATGCTGCGCCAGCACGTCCTCGCACAGCGTCGGCGGCGGTCGCGGCTCGATCCCGCCGCGCGCCAGCGCGATCCGCGCGGCCGCGTATTCGACCAGTTCCAGCGCGTGAGTGGGTACGCAGATCACGTGGCCCGATTCGCCGGGGCGATGCCGCGCGCGCCCGGCGCGCTGCTGCAGCCGCGCCACGCCCTTGGGACTGCCGATCTGGAACACCTGATCGACCGTCGGATAGTCCACGCCCAGGTCGAGGCTGGAGGTGGCGACGACGCAGCGGATGCGACCGTCGCGCAGCCCCTGTTCGGCATCGGCGCGCAGCGACGCATCGAGCGAGCCGTGGTGCAGCGCCAGCGTCGACGGGTCTTCGGGCCAGACCGCGGCCAGCGCCTGATGCCAGAGTTCCGCCTGCGCCCGGGTATTGGTGAACAGCAGGCTCGATCGCGCGCCGAAGATCCGTTCGACCACGCGCGGCAACTGTCCCAGCCCGAGATGGCCGGCCCAGACGAAGCGCTCGCCGGCATCCGGCAGCAGGGTGTCCACCGCGACCGCGCGCGGCAGCGGCGAGGAGACGATCGCGCTCCGCGGCGCATGCGGCAGCAGCACGTCGCGCGCTTCCTCCAGGTTGCCCAGGGTCGCGGACAGGCCCCACAGGCGCAGCGACGGCGACAGTGCGCGCAGGCGCGCCAGCCCCAGCTGCAGCAGCACGCCACGCTTGTTGCCGACCAGCTCGTGCCACTCGTCGACGATGATCATGCGCAGATGGGCGAAGTTCTGCGCCGCATCCGGATAGGACAGCAGCAGGGCGAGTGACTCCGGCGTCGTCACCAGCACATCGACCCTGCCGCTCCGCGCCAATCGCTTGTCGCGTGCGCCGGCATCGCCGGTGCGCAGCGCGACCTGCCAATCCAGACCGAGGTCGTCGATCGGCGTGCGCAATGCACGCAGCGTGTCCATCGCCAGCGCGCGCAGCGGCGTGATCCACAGCACCGTGAGTCGCCTCGGAGGCGCCGCCGCCCTGCGGGTTTTCTTCGTGGCGACGCCGCGCACCGCCCGCTGTCGCCGCAGCGCTTCGATCAGCGGGCCGCCGATCGCCGCCAGGGTCTTGCCGCTGCCTGTGGGCGTATGCACGAGGCCGGATTCGCCGCGCGCATAGCGACGCCAGACTTCGCGCTGGAACCGCGCCGGTGTCCATCCGCGCGCGGCGAACCATGCGGCGAGCGCCTTGCCGGCGGGATCGCGGACGTCCGTCCGTTCCGCAGAGGCGGCATCGGTCTGCACGGGATCGCTCTGCACAGGATCGCTCTTCGCAGGGCCGGTCTTCGCAGGGTCGGCACGCGTGCCGCGGCGGCCGCTCATTGCGCCAGCGCCCGCAGCGTGTCGAGACGATCGGCCTCGGCCGCGGGCTTGTCGTGGCGCCAGCGCAGGATCCGCGGAAAGCGCACGGCGATTCCGGACTTGTGCCGGCGGCTGCGGTTCACGCCTTCGAAGCCGAGTTCGAACACCTGTTCGGCGCGCACCGATCGCACCGGCCCGAAGCGTTCGAGCGTGTTCGCGCGGATCCATTTGTCGAGCGCGAGCATTTCCCGGTCGTCCAGACCGGAATAGGCTTTCGCGACCGGCACCAGCGCATCGCCGTCCCAGACCGCGAAGGTGTAATCGGTGTAGAGGGTGCTGCGACGGCCATGTCCCGATTGCGCGTAGATCATTACCGCATCGATCGTCAGCGGATCGATCTTCCATTTCCACCAGTCGCCGCGCCGGCGTCCGGATCGATACGGCGACGATCGCCGTTTGAGCATCAGGCCTTCGACGCCGCGCGCCCGCGCCTGCTCGCGAAACCGCGCCGCAGCGCTCCAATCGGCCGCGTCGAGCGGTGGCGAGAGGCGGATGCGGTCGTCGGATCGCCCGGCCAGCAACGCCGTCAGCGCCGCCTGCCGTTCCGACAACGGTCGCGGCCGCCAGTCTTCGCCGTCGAGTTCCATCAGGTCGTACGCGAGCATGCGCACCGGCGTCGCGGCCAGCGTCTTCGGGCCCGGTTTGCGTCGCTGGATGCGCGTCTGCAGTGCGGTGAACGGCAGCGGCGCGTCGTCGTCGCCCTCGGCCCAGGCCAGCAGTTCGCCGTCGATCACGCAATCGCGGGGCAGGGCGGCGATCGCGCTTTCGATTTCGGGGAAGCGGCCGTCGAGCCGCTCTTCGCCCCGCGACCACAGCGCGATGCCGCCGTTGCGGCGGATCGCCTGCAGCCGGATGCCGTCCCATTTCCATTCCAGCGACCACTCGGCGATCTCGCCGAGAGCCGCGGCCTCGGCTTCCAGCGGCGATGCGAGGAAGAACGGATACGGCTGTTCGCGATCGCTGGCCAGCGCGTCGGGATTCAACAGGTCCGCGAGAAAGGCCGGCGTCGGTGTCCAGTCGCCGAGCATGCGCTGCGCGATCCGCGCGATGTCCACGCCGGACAGCGTCGACAGGGCCTGCTGCACCAGACGTTGCGACACGCCCACGCGCAGCGCGCCGGTCAGCAGTTTGTTGAACACGAGACGTTCGTCGAAGGGCAGTCGTCGCCACGCATCGACGACGACCGCGCGCCGGGCCTCGACGGGCGCGCCGGCCAGCGGCAGCAGCCGATCCTCGATCCACTCGGCGAGCGACCATGGTTCGTCTTCGGCCGCGATCGGATCGTCCAGCAGCAGGGCCAGGGTTTCGGCGAGATCGCCCACCTGGTCGTGGCAATCGTCGACCAGCCAGTCGGGATTGCCGCTTTCTTCGGCGATCCATTGCCGCAGTTCGCGCGTGTCGGCGATCTTTCCCGCCTTGCCGCCGCCGAGTTTGCCGCCCGACAGCAGCCACAGTGCCCATGCGGCATCGCGCGCAGGCGCCTGTTCGAAATAGCCGATCAGCGCGGCGCGCTTGTCGAGCGTCGCGGTACTGCGATCGAGGTCGCGATAGAGCGCGGCGAACCGTTTCATGCGTCGTCGTCGCCGAATCGGGTCGGAAACGCTTCCGCCGCGATGCCGCGTTCGTTGAGCGCACGGATCAGGGCATCGGTGTTGCCGTGGGTCGCGATCACCCGCGACGCGCCGGTCGCGACGATCGTGCGCAGCAGGTCCGGCCAGTCGGCGTGATCGGAGATCACGAAGCCGCGGTCGTAACCGCGTCGGCGCCGGTTGCCGCGCAGGCGCATCCAGCCGGAGGCGAATCCCAACTGCGCGCGCCGGAATCGCCGCAGCCACGGGCTGCCCGCCGCGGACGGCGGCGCCAGCACCAGCGCGCCGGCGAAATCCGCGCCCGGCGCGGACTCCGCGACCGGCCGCGTCTCCAGCATCGGAATGCCAGCGGCGCGATAGACCTCGACCCCGGCCGCGATCGCGCCGTGGAGATGGGCGGGACGATCGGTGAGCGCGCCCAGCTCGGCGAGAATGCGCTGCGCCTTGCCCAGCGCATAGCACAGCAGCACCGCGGCATCGCCTTCGCGCGCGCAGTGGTCGCGCCAGTCGAGGATCTCGCGCGCGACCTCCGCGGTCGGGGGCCAGCGATAGACCGGCAGGCCGAAGGTCGCTTCGGTGATGAACACATCGCACGGCACCACTTCGAACGGCGCGCAGGTCGGATCGGGCTGGCGCTTGTAATCGCCCGACGCGACCCAGACCCGGCCGCCGCACTCGATCCGCACCTGCGCCGAACCGAGCACGTGCCCGGCCGGATGCAGCGAAACCACGGCGTCGCCGAGCGCGAAACGTTCGCCGTAGTCGTGGACATGGAAGCGCTGTTCGCCCAGCCGCCAGCGCAGGATCGGCAGGCTCGTGCGCGCCAGGTGATATTCGCCCATCCCGACGCGGGCGTGATCGCCGTGGCCGTGGGTGATCACCGCGCGCGGCACCGGCATCCACGGATCGATGTGGAAGTCGCCGGCCGGGCAGTACAGGCCTTCGCGACGGAGAACGATCAGATCGGGTGCCTGGGACGAGGGCGGCATTCGTCGAGTATAGCCACGCATCCGCCGATGCGAAGCGCAGCGATGCGGACCGCGCGGTGCATGCGATCCGCACGGTCCGTCGCATTCTGCACGGCCTGCCGATCCCGCCGAGCTGCGACGCCCACGCGGCTGCGCGCATCGCGCGAGGCATGGATCTTGCATCGTTCGATGCAGCGCCATCGCGATGGCATGTCTGGAGATTCCATGGCCCGCCCGATCTGGTCCGGAACGCTTTCGTTCGGTCTGCTGAACGTGCCGGTCTCGCTGATGCCCGGCGAGCGTCGCACCGACCTGCATTTCCGCATGCTCGACTCGCGCAACAACGCGCCGGTGCGCTACGAGCGGGTCAACGCCGAGACCGGCGAGGAAGTGCCGTGGAAATCGATCGTCAAGGCCTTCGAATACGACAAGGGCAGCTATGTCGTGCTGGAACCCGAAGACATCAGGGCCGCGGCGCCCGAAAGCCACGAATCGATCGAGGTCGAGGCCTTCGTCGACGCCGCGGCGATCGGACCGCAGTACTACGAGAAACCCTACGTGCTGGTGCCCGGCAAGAAAGCCGAGAAGGGCTATGTGCTGTTGCGCGAGACCCTGGTCGCCACCGGAAGAATCGGGATCGCCCGCGTGGTCATCCGCACCCGCGAATATCTGTCGGCGGTGATGCCGCAGGGCAAGGCGCTGATCCTGATTTTGCTGCGCTTCCCGCAGGAGCTGGTCGATGCCGACGACTACGCGCTGCCGGCCGGCGAGGCCTCGGGATACCGCATTTCGGCGCAGGAGAAAAAGATGGCGACGCAGCTGATCGAGTCCATGTCCGGCGACTGGAAGCCCGGCGATTTCCGCGACGAGTTCCGCGAACGGCTGTCGAAGGTCATCCAGAAGCGGATGAAATCCGAAGGCGTGGTCAAGGCGATGGACGATCCGGAGGATCGCACGCCCGAAGGCGCGGCCACCAACGTGGTCGACTTCATGGCGCTGCTGGAGGAGAGTCTCGCCAGCCGCAGGCGTACCCCGGCGAAGAAGACGGTGGAGAGCGTGGTGGCGACACCGAAGAAGGCGACGAGGACGGGGGTGAAAAAGGCCGCGAAAACCGCTACCAAGAAGACCGCCCGGGCCGTCGCGAAGAAGGCGCGCAAGGCCGGTTGAGCGGCGCACGACGGATCCCGCGCATGTCGTTGCACGGATACGCCCGCAAACGTCGTTTCGACAGGACGCGCGAGCCCGCAGCCGAAGCGGGCCGACGCGCGCCCGGCCGACCGATCTTCGTCGTGCAGCTGCATCACGCGCGCCGCCGGCATTACGATTTCCGGCTGCAGGTCGGCGATACGTTGCGCAGCTGGGCCGTGCCCAAGGGCCCCAGCTTCGATCCTTCCGTGAAGCGCCTCGCCGCCGAAGTCGAGGATCATCCGCTCGATTACGCGGCCTTCGAAGGCGAGATTCCCGCCGGCGAATACGGCGGCGGGCACGTCGCGCGTTTCGATGTCGGCCTCTGGACCACGCAGGGCGATCCGGAAGAACAACTCGCGAAGGGTCATCTGCGTTTCGAACTGTTCGGCGAGAAGCTCAAGGGCGGTTGGCATCTGGTCCGCAGCGGCCGGTCATCGGCGCGACCGCAGTGGTTGTTGATCAAGAGCGAAGATCGTCATGCCCGCGCGGCCGAGGCCGACGATCTGCTCGACGACGTGACGCCGCCGCCCGTGCCGCCCATCGCGCGTGGCCGCGCGGCACGGGCGCCCGCGGCGGCGTCGCGCGGCGCCGCGAACGCGCAGGCCGCCGCGCCCGGGCGATGGTCGGCGAAGGCCGCCGCGTTGCCGGGCGCGGTGCCGCGACCCGTGCCCGCGGCGCCGCCGCAACCGCAGCTCGCCACCGCGGCGACCACGCCGCCGGGCGGCACCGGCTGGCTGCACGAGATCAAGTGGGACGGTTATCGCATCATGGCCCTGGTGGCCGCCGGCCGCGCGCGGCTGTGGTCGCGCAACGGTCTGGAATGGACGGCGAAGCTGCCCGAAATCGTGGATGCGATCGAACGACTGGGCCTGCGCGACGCCGCGATCGACGGCGAGCTGATCGCCGGTCGCGGTGGGCGCAGCGATTTTCCGCTGCTGCAGTCCACGCTGTCGGGCGATCGCCACGCGCCGCTGGTGCATGTGGCCTTCGATCTGCCGCACGTGGATGGCGTATCGCTGGCGAACGTGGCGCTGGACGCGCGCAAGGCGCTGCTGGCCGAAATTTTCGCCGCGGCGGGCGAACGCCTGGCGCTCAGCACGCACGGCGCCGGCGACGGCCGCGAAGCGTTCGCCGCCGCGGTGAAGGCGGGCTTCGAGGGTATCGTGTCCAAACGCGCCGACGCGCCGTATCGCGCCGGCCGCGGCCGCGACTGGCTGAAAGTGCGCGCACGCGACAGCGAAGAATTCGCGGTCGTCGGCTACACGCCTCCCAAGGGCCGGCGCGAAGGCTTCGGCGCACTGCTGCTCGCGCGCCACGACGGTCGCGGATGGGTCTACGCCGGCAAGGTCGGCAGCGGCTTTACGGATGCGCAACTGGGCGAACTGCGGCGCCGCATCGGCCGCGCCGGTGCGGATGTCCCCGGCGTGCGCGTACCGCCCAACGACACCGATCTGCGCGGCGCGCGATGGTTCGAACCGCGCTTCGTCGTCGAGGTCGCGAGCCGCGGGACCGGCAGTCACGGTCTGTTGCGGCAACCCTCGCTGAAGACGGTGCGCCTCGACAAATCGATCGCCGATCTGATCGCGCACGCCGCAGGCCGCGCGGACGCCGATATCGATCGTTCCCCGGAGACGCCGACCATGCCGCGCGCCGTACCCAGATTCACCAGCCCGACCAAACTGCTGTTTCCCGCCGACGGCCTGACCAAACGCGACGTCGCCGATTATTACCGCGCGGTGATGCCGCGCCTGTTGCCCGGGATCGTCGATCGTCCCCTGTCGGCGATCCGCTGCCCCGGCGGTATCGACGGCGGCTGTTTCTTCCAGAAGCATCACGCCGCCGGCGTCGAGGGCGTCGACACGGTCCGGATCGCGGAACAGGACGGAGGCGCGGGCGACTATCTGGTCGTGCGCGATGCCGATGCGGCGATGGCGCTGGTGCAGGCCAATACGCTGGAGTTCCACCCCTGGGGCGCGAAGGCCGACGATCCGGATCGCGCCGACCGCCTGGTGTTCGACCTCGATCCCGGCGCCGGTGTCGCCTGGCGCGACGTCCGCGCGGCCGCGCGGCTGCTCCGTGAACTGCTCGCGGGCGTCGATCTCGAAAGCTTCCTGCGGACTTCGGGCGGCAAGGGGCTGCACGTGGTCGTACCGCTGCGCCCGGCCGTGCCCTGGGATCTCGCGAAACCTTTCGCCCATGCGTTCGCGGCCTCGATGGCGCGGTTGCATCCGGAGCGCTTCGTCGCCACCGCGTCGAAGCGCCTGCGCGAGGGCCGCATCTTCGTCGACTACCTGCGCAACGGCCGCGGCGCCACCTGCGTCGCATCGTATTCGCTGCGCGCGCGACCCGGCGCGCCGGTGGCGATGCCGATCGCATGGCAGGCGCTGTCGCGCGTCGCATCGGCCGACGCCTTCGCGCTCGGCGCGCCGCTGCTGCGCAGGATCGCGCGCGACGCCGATCCGTGGGCGGGCATCGATGCGATCGAACAGGGCCTGCCCGCGATGGCCGGAGCCGGACCGCAGGCGCCCACGCGTCGCGAACCACCCACGAAGCCCGCTGCGAAGAAGAGATCGCGCCGGTGACCGCGTACGATCCGCGGCGAGATGGATTCGACCGCGACCGCCACGCGCGGATCGCCGAGCGCCTCGCGTCGCCGTCGTCGGTCGGGCAGTGCCTCGTCTACGACAGCATGCTCGATGTCCCGCCGGCGTTCGATCGCTTCGCCGGCGCGCATTTCCGCGCGCATGTCGACCCGCGCATCGCATGGCCGGAGATCTGCCCGGCCTATGCGCTGGCACTGCTCGCCTACGGCAGTTATCGCCTGCCGGACGATGCCGCCGAACTGCGCACGCTCTGGGATGAACTGGCGTCTTCGCGGCTGGACTGGCGCGAGGCCGAGGCGGTCGTCGCCGACGTGTGGCGCCGCTTCGATCGCGACGGCCCGCCGGCGGCGGACTGAACGCGCGTCCGGCGCGATCCGCATCCGGCCAACACGCGCCGCGGCGCACCTTGACGCCCGCCCGTCGCCGCGAGACAGTCGGCCGGTCCCGACAGGGGGACACATGGAACACTCACCGGAGGAGTCGTCATGAGTCGTGGCAGCACACAGGATGCGCGCATCGCGTACGCGAAGATCCATCCGTCGATCGGCATCGCCCGGGTCGGCAATTCGAAGAAGGAAGACGGGTATTACATCGGCCCGCAGGTGGTCGATCCCACGCCGAAGCCGCCCGGCGCCTATCGCGACAAGACCGGCGCCCTCAAGCGCGAGGTCGCCGAGTTCCGGATCTACGGTTACGACGCCGAAGGTCGCGTGGTGCGCGAACTGCGGATGGATGAGGGCACCGAGATCGAATGGACCGTCGAACTCGCGAACCACAAGGCGGCCTGGTACAACTTCGAACTCGCGCTGGATATTCCCGAGGCCGCGACCGCGCCACCGTCGACCCGACGCAACGCCTCGGTCAAGCTTCCGGAGCGCCACAAGCTTGCGATCGCTCCCGGCGCGCGCAGCATCGCCAGGCCATCGACGCAGGGCAGGAAATATCGCTTCGATGGCGGCAAGTTCATGAACATCGCGGTGCCGCTGGGCGAACTGCGCACCGACGCCCAGGGCCGGCTGCTGGTGTTCGGCGGGCTGGGCAAGTCGGCGTCGATCGGCGACAAGCCGCCGACCACGTTCGCGAACAACGACGGCTGGTACGACGATACCGGCGATGGCCCGGTCACCGCACGGGTCAAACTGGGCGGCCGCGAACTGCAGGTCGCGCCGGTCTGGGTAGTAGTGGCGCCGCCGAACTACGGACCGCAGCAGAAATCGGTGCGCACGATGTACGCATTGATGACCGATGTCGCGATCCAGGCCGGGCAATTGTCCGGCGCCGACGAAGCCGTCGTTCCACCATGATCTGCTGCCGATCTTCCGCGCGATGTGCGATCTGCAGTGGATGAACGCCGGGTTCGCCGCGGGCTTCGGATACGGCATGCCGCAGCATTTCCTGTCGCCGGATTACCTGCGCAAACTCTCGGCGCCGGGCGACACTTGGGCCGAACTGCGGCGCACGGTCGCGAACGCGTTCCGCAACCCGGACGACGGCGATGCTTCGATGAAACCCTGGCCGTGGATCTATGGCGATGCGATGGACGTGCCGATGCCGCCGATCCCGCGAGCGATGACCGCGTTGACCACCACCCAGCTGGCCATGCTGGATCGCTGGGCGAACGGCGATTTCATCGCCGATTACGACCCGGCGTTCGTCGCGCCGGGATCGATCGACGAGGTGCCGCTGGCCGAACAGCCGGCGATGCTGGATCGCGCCGCGCTCGAGTTCTGCCTCGCCGATGCCTTCCATCCCGGTTGCGAAATGACCTGGCCGGTGCGTCACGCCACGATGTATCTCGAACCGTATCGCTGGCGCCACCGCGCCAAGGACGATCCCGAGCCCGATTACGGCAGCACGCTGACCTCGGCGGAAGCGCTGTCCTACAACGGCCCGATGTACGGCCAGTCTCCCGGTTCGATCACGCGCTGGATGGCGATTCCGTGGCAGACCGACACCGCGAGTTGCCGCTCCGGTTACGACCCGCAGTACGACCCGTATCTGCCGACGTTCTGGCCGGCGCGCGTGCCGAATCAGGTGCTCAGCGACGAGAACTACCGCAAGGTGATGAACGCGAAACTGCCGAGGGAACAGCGGCTGGCGGCGTTCAACGACCGTGCGGACTGGGACCGCACGCTCGGCGTCGGCTACGAGCGGCAGTTGCAGGCGATGGTCGATCACTTCGACCGCCAGGGCATCGTCGAAGTGCGCCCCGGTATCGCCGGCGACCCGGACTTCCCGCCGGTGATGCAGGTCGAAGATCGCGGCGGCGAGGACATGACCGAGATGGAGCGCTATCTCACCGACAGCCGCATGCGCAAGGTGGCGATGCTGGGGACGCCGAAGCGCAGCGCGTGATCCGCCGGTGTCGTTGACGCACTGGGATGCGATCGTGGTCGGCGCCGGGCCCGCGGGCTCGGCGCTGGCCTGTCGCCTGCGACCGCATCGCCGGGTGCTGTTGCTGGAGCGCGGCGCGATGCGTGCGGTCGATGCGCCGCGCATCGGCGAATCGCTGCCCGGCGCGGCACGCGTGCTGCTGCAGCGTATCGGCGTGTACGAACGCTTCCTCGGCGATGGCCATGCCCAACGCAGCGCGACCGTTTCGGCCTGGGATCGTGATGCGCCGGTGTGGTTCGACCACCTGCGCGACCCGAACGGACCCGGCTGGCATCTGGACCGCACGCGGTTCGATGCGTGCCTGCGCGATGCAGCGATGGCTGCAGGTGCGATGCTGATCGAGCGATGCGATCGGCTGCGGGCGTCGCCGACCGATGAGGGCTGGCGCGTCGATCTGAGCGTGCGCGGCGAAGTCCATGCCGCTCCCGTACTGGTCGATGCCACCGGCCGCAGCGCCGCGGTCGCTCGACAGTCGGGGCTGTCGCATCGCGGCGATGACGCGTTGATCTGCCTCTACGCCCATCTGCCGGCGGATACCAGCGACGAAGATGCCTGCACGCGCCTGTGCGTCGATCGCAACGGCTGGTGGTACAGCGTGCGCCTGCCGTCGGGACAGCGGGTGCTGGCGTTCCATCTCGATGCCGACGATCCCGAGCTGAAAACGCTGCGCGATCCCGAATCCCTGCTCGCGAAGGCGCGTCGGCAGCCGTTGCTCGCCGATGTGTTGGCTGGTGTGCGATTGAATGCCGCGGGTGCGGCGCTTCTGCCCGCGTCCGTATCGGTGCATGCGCGGCCGGCAGCCAGCGCCGTGCTCGACGGGATCGCCGCGACGCCGCCGGGCTTCTTCGCCATCGGCGATGCGATGCTGTCGTTCGATCCGATCGCTTCGCAGGGCATTTTCAACGCGCTGGCGACCGCGGAAAGCGCTGCCGCCGCGATCGAACGACAGCTAGACCGGGACGTGTCGGCACGCGCGTCTTTCCTCGCCGAAATGCAAGCCGTGCATGCGCGCTATCGCACGCATCTGCAGGCGACCTATGCCGGCGTCGTCCGTCATCGCCATGAGCCGTTCTGGGCGCGACGGATCGACGGTGCGAGGGGCCATGCGAAGCCCCGCAGTGTCTGATGTCTGGAACGATCGAGCCGCCACGCTCGACTCGCATCGCACGGCAACGAATCGACAGGGGTATGCCCGGCGTCGCTTTTTGAAGCGCGCGCCACAGACGATTCGTGAACATCGGTGACTCCGAATTCCGTTCAGGTCGGTCATTCGAGGATCTCGATACTGTATCGCGCGCAGTCGGACGCCATCGGAATCCGGCTTGCCAAGACCATTCATCTTCGAGCCGTCGCAGCGGCGCGATTTCGACTTGCCTGGCGTAGCCGCGAACTCTCATGGTCACCGTGAGGATGGACTTCGTGTCCGATCGGAAGGCGCGGCGCTTCGACGCCGAGGTCGAACATGCCTGCGTCCGAAAGAAATTTCGCCACTGTAAGTTATGACAGGTGGTGATCGGTCGTTTGCATCCTCCCGTTCGTGGGGCATGCAATCGAGTCGGGATTCTGCTCCCGGTGCATCGGAAAGTTCTTTGAATGATGGGCGTTCCGATCGATTTCGCACGGTCTGGAAGCGATTCGGATGTCGTACGCGAAATCTCATCGATGCGCGCGAAGGGTGCGCATATTGAGATCATCGTCTTTGTTTGAGTTCTTGTATGGTCGGCGCATCGGCATCGAAATTCTCAAGGTCTGTCGCATATTTTGATCCGCAATGCTGTTAGTGTCTGCGCCGGTCGAAGGTTGACGTGGCGAGAAATTAAATGAATTTAACAATGGCTTCCTTGATCGTGAACGAGAGAAGTCTTCGCAATCTGCATGTTCATGCAATGCATCCTCTCTCCATGCGAGTTAACTGACAGTTCATGCTCGAGAGCCGATATGTTCGTATGCTCATCGAGTATCGAATCGATCGAATGCCGCGCGTGGTCGCGTTCACTGTTCGCAACGCATCGGATGCAATGGTGGGTTTCATGAACGCGTAACGATTCTGCGCTAACGGTTGCCGCCAAAGCCTTCGGAGAATTTGCGGAAAACGATTTCAAAGTCGAATCGCCGGTGTCGACTGTTCGGTCCGATATGAACGCACGGAAGCTTTTCGTTCTTCTTTCCTCGATTCGCGTCGAGGTCGCGAGAAGAGCGTTTTTCATCGAATTGGAATGATTTCATGGAAGAAACGGGAAGTGCGGTGTCATCGAGAAATGCGGAGACCGGACCTGCAGCCCGGTCTTTCGCGCCTTCAGCCCGAACCGTTTTCGTGCGGTTATGGTTGAGCGAATCGGCATTCGATCTCGGCTCTGCGCTGATCAGCTTCGCGATCGGCGTGTGGATTTTTTCATCGACGGCATCCGTGCAGGACTATTCGATTTCCGTGCTCATCGCGGCACTCGCCTCGATGGCGGTAACCCCCGTCGCCGGCACTCTGGCCGATCGCTACAATCGTCTCTGGGTGGTGGCGGGATGCGATTTCGCTGCCATCGTCGTGACCATCTCCGTCGTTGTTTTTCTTTCGATTCGCCCGCCTGCCGTGGGCGTTCTCTATGTCTACAGCGCGATGGCCGCGGCGATCGCGTCCATGCGACGGCCTGCCGTTCGTGTCGTGATCAGCGCCATCGTGCCGAAGCATCGCTATACGCAGATCAATGGTCTCGGCGGAATATCTCGATCGACAGTACAGATCGCCGCGCCGGTCGCTTCCGCATTTCTCCTGCAGTCTTTCGGGATGCAGGCGGTAGTGGCCACCCATTTCATGCTCGTGCTTGGAGGTGCGATCCTGGCGTATGCCGCAATGTCCGCGGCCGTACGCGGCATGGCGCTCGATTCTCGGTCCTCCGCGGATGGATCGTTTCTGACCTCGGCCCGATCGAGCCTTGCGGATGCGTTCTCTTTTCTCGCAAAGACGCCTTTGATGGGGGGGCTGATCGCATACGGCGCTTTCGTCCAGTGCCTGCTGGTGCTCGCGACGGTGATGTTGACGCCCATGGTGCTGTCGACCCATTCCACGCAGGTCCTCGGCGTGGTCATGTCGATCGGCGTCGTAGGCGCGCTGTGCGGTTCGGTCATGGCCGCAAGTCACGTGATCCGGAAGCATCTGGTGCTGTGGATGCTGCTGTGCGATGCCATCCAGTCCGCATCCATCGTCGCCGCAGGTGCGACGGTTTCTCCGGTGGTGTGGTCGCTTTCGGCTTTCATCTGCCTGTTTTCGGGAAGCGCTTCGCTGGCGTGTTCCAGCGCGCTGTGGATGCGGAAAACGCCATTGGCCCGGCAGGGAAGCGTTTTCTCCATTCTCGCTGCCTCGAACCTGCTGGTCATGTGTCTGGTACTGCTCGTCGGAGGCCACCTGGTCGACGCGTGGCTCGAACCCGCGCTTCGCGACGGTGGCGCCTGGAGCCCGACCGTCGGCGCGTGGTTCGGGACAGGCAAGGGCCGAGGCATCGGATTTCTTTTTTTCGTCGCCGGTTTATGCGGCCTCGCGATGAGCGGCATGGCGCTGTCGAGTTCGAAGCTGCGCCGGCTGGAAACGCTCGTGCCGGAGCGAAGCGACTGAGATGTCGGCGCGCCGTCGCGCATATCCACCCGGAAGCGAAGGAAACTACAAGGAAAGTAGATGACTACGAACAGCGATCTTCTTCATTCTCTCAGTTCGGCTCAGCAGGCCGTGTGGCTCGATCAGCGACTGTCTCCGGAGTTGCCCTGTTACAACATCGGCATCGTCGTGGAAGTGCGCGGCCCGTTCGATCTCGATCGCTTCGAGGCGGCGATCTGCGATTGCGTGGACGGCCATGATGCGCTGCGGATCGTCATCGAGGAAAAGAGCGGCCGCTGCATGCAGCGCTTTTCGGAGCGTCGCGACACCTTGCTGGAGCGATTCGACTTCAGCGGCCTCGCCGATGCGCGCGCCGCGGCGTGGTCGCATATCGAGAAAACGCTATCCACCCCCTTCGATGCCGAAGGAAGACGCCTGTGGTGGATGCAATGGTTCCAGATCGAACCCGGGACGGGCTATTGGTTGTTGTGCTTCCATCATCTCGTCGCGGACGGTCTCTCGGTTTCGCTGATCGGCAATACCGTCATGCACGCCTACAACAGGCGCATGCGGGAAGCGATGAATGCCGATGCGGCGCCCGTGTTTCCTTCCTACCGGGATTTCCTCGCGCAGGATGCAGAGTATCTGCTATCGAAACGGTTCCTGAAAGATCGCGACTTCTGGTTCGAACGCTTCGCGGTGCGGCCGGAACCTTTGTTCGATGCGTCGCGCGGTGTGGCTTCAGGGCCGGAGCCCAAGTGTGGACAGAGGGTCTGGCAGATGGATCGCGCCACCTATGCCCAAATCGAGAGCATGGCAGGCACCGAAGGCGGATCGACCGCTCACTTCCTGCTCGCTTTGCTGGCCGTGCATTTCTCGCGCTGGCACGAGTGGCGGAACGAAGTGGTGATCGGGATGCCGGTCCACAATCGCACCGGCGCCCAGCAGCGACGTACGGTCGGCATGTTCTCGGGCATGATCCCGATCGGCGTCCGCGTCGATCCGGCACATTCATTCCTGCACGCCATGCGTGGTGTCACGGGAGAGGTCAAGCGTTGCTATCGGCATCAGCGATTTCCGTTGACGGAAATCCAGCGTCATCTCCTGACGGGCACCGCCAGCCGCAGCGGCATGTTCGATGTGTCGCTGTCGATGGAAGAATTTCCCGGCGACCTGGGTTTTGAAGGCGGAGTGACCACGACGAGCCATCCGCTGCACAACGGCTACGAACGGCAGCCGCTGGGCATCTACGTCAGAAGCTACGAGAGCACCAGGCCGGTCCATATCGAGTTCAACTTCGATACGCGGGTGATCGACGAAAAAGCCGCCGATGCCCACCTGCGCGGAATAGAACGCCTGATGCGTGCGGTGATCGCCGCGCCGCATGCGGCGCTTCGCGATCTGCCGTGGATGGACGATGCGGAGCGCGCGCAGGTCGTCGATGGCTTCAACGCCACCGACGTGGCATAT
>CAMLLG010000037.1 GCA_946480825.1 uncultured Lysobacteraceae bacterium | reverse complement strand
TGTGGGAACGCGACCACGGCCAGGGCTGGGGCGCGATGGCCAAGCGCCTGGGCATCAAGCCAGGCTCGCCGCAGTTCCACCAGCTCAAGCGCGGCATGGTGCCCAGCTACGACCGCTGGGGCCGTCCGATCGAACTCGACGCGCAGCTGCAGCGCGACTTCCCCGGTCGCGGCAAAGGCCCGAAGCACGGCGGCGACCGCGGCCACGCCGACCATGGCCCTGGCCATGGCGGCGGCAAGGGCAACAGCCAAGGCAATGGCCAAGGCAACGGCCAGGGGCCGGGCAAAGGCAACGGCGGCGACAAGGGCAAGGGCAAAGGCAAGCCCTGAATCATGGCCGCGGACGTCCCCACGACCGCGGGCCTGACGACGCACCGCGGCGGCTGTCACTGCCGCCGCGTGTGCTTCGAAGTCGATGCACCGCCGAGGCTGGAGGTGCTCGACTGCAATTGCTCGCTATGCCGGATGACCGGCTTCCTGCATCTGATCGTCCCGGCCTCGCGCTTCCGCCTGATCTCAGGCGACGAAGCGCTCACCGAATATCGATTCAACACCGGCACAGCGCGGCATCTGTTCTGCCGCCACTGCGGCGTGAAGGCGTTCTACGTGCCGCGCAGCCATCCCGACGGCTGGAGCGTCAACGTGCGCTGCCTCGATCCCGACACCGTGGCCGGTACCGACATCACGCCCTTCGACGACAACGACCGCGAGGCCGCGACCGCGGCCGTGGCGCATCTCTCGCGCGACTGAGGCACGGCCGGGGTCGTCTGCCCCGGGCGTCCCGCTCGAATCAGCCCCTCGACCCACACCTCAAGGCGCCTGACGGCTTCGCGTGCCATGCCGTCGCTCCGGCATGGCTTTCGGCCCATGTGATTAGGTGTTGTAGTTGACTACATTACCTACGCAGCTGGACGGAACCTGTCGCCGACGGGTCGCCGGGGCAGGAGATGGGGCGATGTCGCGATGCATGCTTTCCCTGGAATCCGTGGGTTACCGCTATGCCGGTGGCCATGCGGCGGTGGCCGACGTGAACCTGGATCTGGGGCCGGGCATCCTCGGCCTGCTGGGGCCGAACGGCGCCGGCAAATCCACGCTGATGCGGATGCTGGCGACCATGACCCGGCCCAGCAGCGGCCGGATCACCTGGAACGGGACCGATCTGGCCGCCGCGCCCAACGCGCTGCGCAACACCCTCGGCTACCTGCCGCAGGATTTCGGCGTCTACCCGGCGCTGAGTGCGCGCGAATTCCTCGGCTTCCTCGCCGCGGTCAAGGGGCTCTCCGGCGCGAAAGCGCGCGAACGGGTCGACCACTGCCTGTCGCAGGTCGGCCTCGGCGATGCCGCCGACCGCCGCCTCGGCGAATACTCCGGCGGCATGCGCCAGCGGGTCGGCATCGCCCAGGCACTGCTCAACGACCCGACCCTGCTGATCGTGGACGAGCCCACCGTCGGCCTCGATCCGGAAGAGCGCATGCGCTTCCGCCATCTGCTCACCGATCTGGCCGGCGAGCGGCTGGTGATCCTGTCCACGCACATCGTGTCCGATGTCGAAGCCAGCGCGACCGCGCTGGCGGTGATGAGCGCCGGCGCGCTGCGCTTCCACGGCACCCCGGAACAGCTGATCGCGCAGGCCGACGGCCATGTCTGGGAATGGACGATCGCGCCGGAACGACTCGCCGACGTGCGCAAACACTTCACACTCTGCGGTTCGCTGCGCCGTCCTGAAGGCATCCGCGTGCGCGTGCTCGCGGACAGCTGCCCGCATGCGGATGCACAGGCGGTCACGCCCGAACTCGAAGATGCCTACGCCTGGCTGACCGGCTCGACCGCGAATGCCGGCGCGCGGAGCCACTGACATGGACGCCGCGCAACGCTTTCTCGCGATCCTGCTCGCCGACGTGCGCGAGCGCATGCGCACGCCGCGGTTCTGGGTGGTGCTCGCGCTTATGGCCTGGGCCACGTGGTGGTGTTTCCCGCCGCTGGAATCCGGCTACAGCACGCTGTCGCTGGTCGACGGCTCGCGCGGCCGCTATTCCAGCGCATGGGCCGGCATGGGCCTGGGCCTGATCTACAGCACCCTGCTCAACCTCGTCGGTTTCTATCTGGTGCGCGGCACCCTCACCCGCGACATCGAAACCCGCGTCTGGCAATTGCTGGTCACCACACCGATGACCCGCGGCGGGTATCTGCTGGCGAAGTGGGCCAGCCACATGCTGGTGTTCGGCATGATCGCGGCGGTCGGCATCGTCGTCGCGCTCGCCGCGCAGTGGGTGCGCGCCGAAGATCGCCACATCGATCTGATCGAACTGCTCAAGCCGCTGGTGCTGTTGAGCCTGCCCAGCCTGGCGCTGACCGCGATGTTCGCGATCTGGTTCGATCTGGTGCCGTGGCTGCGCCGCACCGCCGGCAATGTGCTGTTCTTCGTGGTGTGGACAGTGATGCTGACCGTGTCCATCGCGCCCTACGACGGCGAGTCCAGGGCCGACCCGCAGGGCTGGACCAGCGACCCCAGCGGGATGATGGTGGCGGCGCGCGAGTTCAGCCGCGTGCGCGAAGCGCAGACCGGTGAACCGCTGCCGTTCGGTTTCAACCTCGGCGGCAATGCGGCCGATGCCGGCACCGTGCGCTTCGATTGGACGACCTGGCAACCCGGCGGCAAGGTCGTGGCCAGCCGCGCGCTGTGGCTGGCGCTGGCGATGCTGTTCACGCTGATGGCGGCGCCGCTGCTGGACTGGGCCGCCGCGCGCGGATTGCCGAAAGCGAAGGCAACGGCTGGTGCCGGGCGCGGCCCGCGCTGGCTGCACGCCGTGTTCGATCGGCTGCTCGATCCGTTCGCGCGCGGGCCGCTAGGCATTCTGGTCGTCGCCGAACTCAAGCTCGCGCTGCGCCAGCGCGCGATGTGGTGGTGGCTGGCCGCACTGGGCGTGCTCGGCGCGCAGTTCGGCACCGCCGAAGGCATGCGCGTCGGCCTGCTGCTGGCCTGGGTGCTGCCACTGGACGTGCTGTCGCGCGGCGTATTGCGCGAACGCGATCACGGCACCCACGCGCTGGTCTTCACGGCGCCGGACATCCTGCCCCGCCTGCTCGCCGCGCGCTTCATCGTCGGCGTGTCGCTGCTGTTCGCGCTGAGCCTGCCGGCACTGATGAGATTGCTCGCGAACAATCCGCTGTCCGCGCTCGCGGCGCTGGCGGCGATGACCTCCATCGCCAGCTGGGGCCTGTGCCTGGGCGCGCTGTGCCGCAACGCGCGGCCGTTCGAACTGCTGCTGATCGGCATCGTCTACGTCTGCCTGCAGGGCGCCACCCTGTTCGCGGTCACCGCACACCCACTGGCGACGCTGACCACCCACGCCATCGGTTTGCTGCCCGCATGGCTGCTGCTGTCGTGGGCGTGGCCGCGGTTGGCGCGGCGGTGAGTGGAAGTGCCCCGGGTGCTGCCCTCGGCCGCACCCGGGCCACGAGATCGGCGTCACGCCGCCGGCAGACTGACCGTCGCGCGCAGGCCGCCGAGGGTGGGCGAGGTGTCGAGGGCGATGGTGCCGCCGTGCAGTTGCAGGGCTTCGGCGACGATGGCCAACCCCAGGCCGCTGCCTTCCACGCCGGTGCCGAGTTCGCGGTGGAAGCGTTCGAACACACGTTCGCGCGCATCTTCGGGGATGCCGGGGCCGGAGTCTTCGACCACCAGCGTCGCGCGGCCGCCATCGTGGCCGAGGTGCACCTCGATGCGGCCGCCGGGCGGGGTGTAGCGCAGGGCGTTGTCGATCAGATTGCGCACCAGCGCGTCGATCGCCGCGCCATCGCCCGGCACCCGCGTGGTCTGCAGCGTGAGCCGGATCTGCTTGCGATCGATCGCGCCGATCGCGCCGAGGTCGCGTTCGTGGTGTCGCACCACATCGGCGAGATCGATCGATGCGCGTTCGGACGCAGCGCCGGCGCTTTCGATCCGACTCAGCGCGAGCAACTGCGCGACCAGACGCTCCATGCGCTGGATGCCGGCGTCGAGATGCGCCTGCGATTGCGCGCGTTCCGAATCGTCGTCCGCATGATGCAGGTTGTAGGCGTGCACCTTCAACGCGGCGAGCGGCGTGCGCAGTTCGTGCGCGGCATCGGCGGTGAAGCGACGTTCGCGGGCGAGGCCGCTCTGCAGGCGCGCCAGCAGGCCGTTCAGCGCCTGCACCAGGCCGAACACTTCGCGCGGCACGCGCGCGAGCTGGATCGGTTCCAGCCGCTCCGGCGCGCGCAGCGCCACCGCGTCCGACACGCGCTGCAGACTGCGACAGGCCCAGCCCACCGCAACCCAGACGAACAGCGCCAGCAGCGGCAGCGCCGCGAGCAGCGGCAACATCGTGCCGAGCGCGATCTCCTCGGCGATTTCCTCGCGGATCGCGGCCAGTTCGCCGGACTGATACCAGTGCCCGGACGGCGATTTCAGGGTGAACGTGCGCCAGTGTTCGCCGTCGATGACCTGATCCGCGAATCCGGGAATCAGCGGCGCGAGCCGGCGGTCGGGGCCGCTGTCGGAACGCAGCAGCAGCGTGCCGCGCGCATCGCGCACCTGGAACGCCAGTTTTGTTTCGTAGGCATGGCCGTCCGGCATCGCCAGTGCGTCGCCCTCGCCTTCGGCGCGGCCGTGCCAGACCTCGATCACGCGCGGCGTGTGGTCGTCCGGACGGGCATCGAGGTCGGACAGCGGCTCGTCGACGAGGCTCATCAGCACCCGCGAGGAATGCGCGAGTTTGGCGTCGAACAGTTCGCCGGCTTCCTGCAGGCCGGCGCGATAGCTGAAGGCGGCCGCCACCAGCAGCACCAGCGTGGTGATGCCGAGAATCGACACCAGCAGCGCGCGGCGGATCGAGATCATCCGGCCGGGAAGTGCGGCGTCGATGCTCGCGGGGCTCGCGTCTGCGCCGTTCGCGCTCATGTCGCCGCGGTTCCGTCGCCCTGCGCGACTTTCTCGTCCAGCGCATAGCCGATGCCGCGCAGGGTGCGGATCAGCGCGGGGTCGAGTTTCTTGCGCAACGCATGCACATGCACGTCCAGCGCGTTGCTGGCGACGTCTTCGTCCCAGCCGTAGAGGCGCTGCTGCGCCGATTCGCGCGAGATCGGCCGGCCGCGGTGTTCCATCAGCAACCGCAGCAGCGCGAACTCGCGTCGCGGCAGATCGAACGATTTTCCGCGCCAGATCACGTCCAGCCGCGCCGGATCGAGCTCCAGCGCGCCGATCCGCAGCGTCGGCTGCGCGCGTCCGCCGGTGCGGCGCAGCAGCGCGCGCGCGCGGGCGAGCAGTTCCTGGGTATCGAAGGGTTTGCCGAGATAGTCGTCGGCGCCGGCATCGAGGCCGAGCGTGCGATCGCTCGCGCGTTCGCGCGCGCTCAGCACCAGGATCGGACTGTCCACGCCCGCGCGGCGCGCCTGTCGGATCACCTCCATGCCGTCCATGTGCGGCAAGCCGAGATCGAGCACGGTCAGGTCGATGCCGCCGTCCTTGAGCGCGGCGAGCGCGCTGGTGCCGTCGCGCAGCCAGTCGACGGTGAAGGCCGCGCGCCGCAGCGCGGTGCGGAGGCCTTCGCCGAGCGATTCGTCGTCTTCGACCAGCAGGATGCGCATGCGCGCAGTGTGGGACGACGGTCAGCGCGTCGCAAGCTTGGTGCGGACTTTCGCCAGCAGCGCCGAGACTTCCCTGCGCCGGCCCTGGTCGGCGAGTTCTCGACCGGGGCGCGCCGGTGCGGCCATGGCTTTTTCCAGCGCCGCGGCGGCGCCCTTCCAGTCGCCCTGATCCTGCAGGAAATCGGCGTAGAAATAATTGCTGTCGATGCCGTCGGGGTTCGCCTGCAGACCCTTGCGCAGCAGCGCGCGGGCCTTGTCGTCGTCGCCGAACCCCACCGGCCAGCCGGGCACCTGGTAATACAGCACGCCGAGGCTGGTGTAGGCCGAGCCGTCGAGCGCTGTCGGGTCGAGTTTGATCGCCTGTTCGAAATCGGCCCTGGCCTGTTTGGCCAGACCCATCGCGCCCAGCCCGCCGCGTTCGCCGGCATAGCTGGACAGCACGATGCCTTCCCAGATCAGCGCGTTGGCGTCCTTCGGCTGCGCGGCGCGTGCGGCCGCGGCCTGTTTGGCCAGCGCTTCGAACGCGGCTTCGCGCTGCGCCTTCGGGACGACGTAGTTCACTTCGGCCCAGCGGTCGCGCACGCCGATCACCTGCGGCGTGAGATCGCCGGCGATGACGAAGGCGGCGGCGGCGAGACCGACGGCGCCGAGCGCAATGGCGAGCAGATGCTGGCGGAGACGGGACTGGCGAAAGCGCGACTGTGTGCAGCGTGAAACGATCATGACGATGCTCCTTCGGACGGAATGTGCGGCCGTTTTACGCACGGGCGTGACGGCGCACGATGGACAGTTGCGATGCGAGGTTGCGGTCGACGAGACCGGGCAGCGCGCCGTTGATGCGCGCGAACAGTCTTTCGGGCCATCCGATCTGCAGTCGCGATCGGCCGCTGGCGATGGCGGCGACGAGCTGCGCGGCGACGGCCTCGGGTTCGTCCTGCGCGACCTTCATCTCGCGATTCATCGCATCGACCTGCGGCGTGTTGAACGCGGTGCGGGTCGCGCGCGGCGACAGATACTGGAAACGCAGGCCGCCGTCGGCGTGTTCGCGCGCCAGACCTTCCATCAGCCCGCGCAGCCCGAACTTGGTCGCGCTGTACGCGGCGAAACCCGGAAACGCGAGACTGCCGAAGGTGGAGCCGATCGCGACCACCGCCGCCTGCTCGTGCCGTTTCAGCGTCGGCAGCAGCGCATGGATCAACTGCATCGGCGCGGTGAGGTTGGTCTCGATCAGCATGCGCAGCGTGTCCGGCGACTGGTCCTCGAACAGGCCGAACGCGCTCTGCGCGTGCGCCAGCACCAGCACCGACGGCACGCGCTCGAGCGTGCCGACCGCGGCGACGAGATGCGCGCGACCGGCCTCGGTGACGAGATCCGCGGTCAACGGCGCGACGCGACCGGCGGGATGGCGCGACGCCAGCGCGTTCAGGCGTTCGTCGTTGCGGCCGATGGCGACCACGCGCGCGCCGGACTTCACCAGCGCATCGCACAGCGCGGCGCCGATGCCGCCGCTGGCGCCGGTCAACAGCACCGTGCGGTCCTGCAGCGCGATCATGCGGCCGCCGCGAGCGTTTCGCGGTCGTCGCGCAGTCCACGGAACACATCGCCGTAGAGTCTGTAGAAACGTTTCGCGGCGTGGATCACCGCGCGACGGTCGCTCTCGTCGTCCAGCCGGTTCATCAGGCGCTCGTAGACGCCGATGTGTTCGATGTCGAGATCGCCGTGCGAGCGCAGATAGCTGAAGGCGTTGCGCGGCAGGCCCAGCGCCGTCTCGATGGTTTCGGCGGCGCGCGTGGCCAGGGCGACGCTGGTGCCTTCCAGCACCAGCACCATGCCGAAGAAGCCGACCGGATTGCCGCGGGCGATGGTGTCGTAGGCGTAGGCGACCATCAGTTCGGTGGCCTCCGAGGGTTCGCCGCCGGCGATCGCGGCGCGGTCGGCGCCGCAGGCTTCCAGATCGTCGAGGATCCACTCGTGGTGGCCCATTTCCTCCTCGATGTATTCGCCGACCGCGGTGCGCAGCCATTCCAGCCGCGCCGGCAGGCGGCCGCCGCAGGCCATCAGCAGCGGCACGGTGTGGCGCACGTGATGGAAGGCCTGGGTGAGGAAGGCGACGTAATCGTCGTGCGCGATGCGTCCGGCCAGCGCCGCCTGGATGATCGGGATGGCGATCAGCGCATCGCGTTCGCGCGCGGTCTCGGCGAGCAGGCGGTCATGGAAGGGCAGGATGGACGAGGCCATGTTTGATGAGGTCATGTTTGATGAGGTCATGCGTCGGCTCCGGACAACGAAGATGGGGAAACGTTGGCGGTGGGCGCGTCGGCGTACCGCGATGCGACGGCGTCGCGATAGCGCGCGAGGATGGCGTCGCGTCGCGGCCGGCCGTTGCTGGTCGACAGACCGTCGGCGAACGAGAACGGCGCGTCGGCGCGGACGACGTCGCGCACCTGCGCGTAATCGGGCAGGCCGCGATTGATCTCCTGCAGCGCCTGCCGCAACGCGTCGTCGTCGAGGTCCGTGCGGCGCGGCCACACGATCGCGACGTTGAACGGCCGCGCTTCGCCGTGCACCACCGCCTGCGCGAACGCCGGATGCTGCAGCAGTTCGCTTTCCACCCATTCGGGCGAGACGTTGCGACCGAACGAGGTGATGAAGACGTTCTTCTTCCGGCCGGTGATATGGACGAAGCCATCGGCATCGATATGGCCGAGGTCGCCGGTGGCGACCATGCCGTTCGAAAGCGCGTCGCCGACCGTGTCGTCTTCGCCGAGATAACCGAGGCAACACACGCCTGCGACGAACAGCTCGCCGTCGCGCACCGTCACCGTCGCATGCGGCAACGGTTTGCCGACGCTGCCGGCGCGTCGCGCATCCGGACGATTCAGGCAGACCACCGACGCGCATTCGCTGAGCCCGTAGCCTTCGTAGACCGGCAGGCCGAGCGCGTCGGCGCGTGCGATCAGCGCAGGACCCACGCGGCCGCCGCCGACGGCGAGGAACTTCAGCGAATCCGGCAACGACGCGCCCTGCTCCGCGGCCATCACCAGTGCCAGCAGCAGCTGCGGCAACAGGATCGCGCTCTCGGGACGATGGCGATGCAGGCAGGCGAGCAGGGTCGGTACATCCAGTCCCGCGGCGCCGGTATAGCCGATCTCGGCCAGCGGCGGCACCGCGATGTCGGCGCCCGCGATCAATGCGGCGTAGACGCCGGCCACGTTCTCCAACAGCGTCGACAGCGGCATCAGGCATAAATGCCGCGTCGGCGACAGCGGCGCGGCGGCGTCGGCCAGCGATGCGGCGACGGTGTAGAGCGCGTCGGCATCGAGACACACGCCCTTCGGCGTACCGGTCGTGCCCGAGGTGTAGGTGATCGTGGCGGTGCCGGCGGGCAATGCGGTCGGCTTCGGCGAGAGACGCAGCAGCGTCAGCGCGTCGCCGAGCGCGATCGCGGGTGCGGCGGCGAACGCATCCGGCCGCGATGCGTTCGCGGACAGCACCAGCGCATCGGCGCCGCTGCCGGTCAGCGCATGCATCGTCTGGGCCTGCGAGAAGAACGTCGGCAGCGGCACGTGCACACGGCCGAGTCGACGGATCGCGAGATCCAGCGCCAGCCAGTCCGGGCCGTTGTCGAGCCGGCTCGCGATCCGACGCGCGTCCGCACGTTCGATCGCATCGGCGAAGGCGCGCACGCGTGCGCCCAGTTCGGCATCGGTCCATGCGCCATCGCGCCAGCGCACCCGCGGCGCTGGCCTGTCGAGCGCTTCGATCAGCGTCGCGAAATCGCTCACGGCGCGCCCGCCAGACAGGACATCGCCGGCCAGGCCGGCGCCGCATCGGGCAGTCGCCGCGTGCGTTCGAGATAGGCATGCCCGGCGGCGATATCGCCGAACAACAACTGCGGCCGGGTGTTGTAGTAGCGGCCCCAGGCATTGCCGTCCGCGCCCAGACGCGAAGCGTCGGCATCGGCCAACGTCACCGTCGCCAGATGCAGGCGATCGAAGGCATTCCGCAGTTGCCGGGTCGCCGCGAACAGCACCCAGCGGAAGCCCGCGGCGTGCAGCCAATGGGTGAGATGCAGGATCAGTTCGCGCGCGTCGCCGGCGGACAGCGCGCCGAAATTGCCGACTTCCACCAGCCCATCGCGCCTCGCCTCGCTGCCGACGGCCGCGGCGATCGCGTCTTCGGCGCGGCCGTCGAGATAGCGTTCGACGAACAGCGGACCTTCATGGCCGCAGCGCAACCCGACCGCGGCCTGCAAGCCGCCGGCCGCATTGCGGAAGGCCAGCAGATGCGGCAGGAACGCGCTCAGCCGTGCGTCGTAACGCGCACGGTAGATCTGGGCGATGAAGGCTTCGGTGTCGGCACGTCGCGGATCGTCGGGTTCGATGAGGGCACCGTCGGCGAAGACGCGGCCATCGAGGGTGCGGGTGCGGCGCAGCGTGGCCGGGAAGGCGGTCGGTGTCATGGGGACGCATGCTGTCCACCGACGGTTAAGCGGAAATGAGCCGATTGTTAGCGCGATGTGAGCGAAAGATTCGGAATTGATTGCGCGGCGAGCGAAGACTGCGATGTCGCGCACGCGTTTGACGCGACGTTAACGCGCGCTTGTCGAAATCATGACGATTCGACGCATCGCGCGAGAATCGTTCGCGATTGCGCGGCGATGGAACGAACCGTGCGATCCGCATGTGCGATTCTGCGGAAACGATCCCGCGAAACGATCGACGCCGAACCTCTGCGGAAACGTCTACGCTTCAGCGTCTTTATGAAATGTACCGGGGGCATCGGTAAAGCGGCTTGATATGTCACCGGCGCCCCTGTGGGAGCGACGGAAGTCGCGACGGCTTTGGATTCTCGACTGTCGAATGGCTGCTTGTGTGTCCCGGAAAGCGTCGCGACTTCCGTCGCTCCCACAGGGGTATTTCCTGTTTCGGTGCATGCTCTCAGTCGTCCGCCGTCACGCAGGCCGCGGCCTTTTCGCGCATCAGCGTGCGGTCGCGGGCGTTGCCGGCGAGATCGGCGGCGTGCGTGAATTCGATCCGCGCTTCGTCCCGTCGCCCGAGCTGCAGCAGAAGATCCGCGCGCACCGCGTGCAGCAGGCCATAGCCCTGCAATTGCGGCGCATCGCGCAGCGCATCGACCAGCGGCAGCGCCACCGCGGCGCCTTCGGCGCGGGCCACCGCGACCGCGCGATTGAGTTCGACCACCGGCGACGGTGCGACCCGGGCCAGCACCGCATACAGCGCGGCGATCCGCGGCCAGTCGGTGTCCTGCGCGCGGCGGGCACGGGCATGGCAGGCGGCGATCGCGGCCTGAAGGAGATAGCTGCCCGGCGCATCGCCGGTCGCGAGCCGCTGCGCGCGCTCCAGTGCGGCGAGGCCGCGCTGGATCTGCAGGCGATCCCAGCGATTGCGGTCCTGGTCCATCAGCAGGATCGGGCTGCCATCCGCGGCGACGCGCGCCTTCGCGCGCGAGGCCTGCAGTTCCATCAGCGCGAGCAGGCCGAACGCTTCGCTTTCGTCCGGCAACAGACCGGCGAGCACGCGCCCGAGGCGCAGCGCTTCGTCGCACAGCGCCGGCCGCATCCAGTCCTCGCCGGCGCTGGCGGCATAGCCTTCGTTGAACACGAGATAGATCGCTTCCAGCACCGCACCGAGGCGTTCGCCCAGCTCGGCGCGTCGCGGCACTTCGAACGGCACCTGCTTTTCGGCCAGCGTGCGCTTGGCGCGCACGATGCGCTGCGCCACGGTCGGCTCGGGTTGCAGGAACGCGCGCGCGATTTCGGCGGTGCTCAGGCCGCCGAGCAGACGCAGGGTCAGGGCCACGCGCGATTCCGACGGCAGCGCCGGATGGCAGGCCACGAACATCAGCCGCAGCAGATCGTCGCCGATGTCGTCGTCCGCATCGCGTGCGGCATGATCGTCCTGCATGTCTTTCCCCTGCGCCTCCAGTTCGAGGCCGAACTCGATCTGCTTGCGCGCATGCAGCGCGCGCTGGCGCAGATGGTCGATGGCGCGGCGCTTGCCCGCCGTCGTCAGCCAGGCGGCGGGGTTGTCGGGCATGCCGTCGGCCGGCCAGCGTTCCAGCGCGGAGAGCAGGACATCCTGCGCCAGTTCCTCAGCCACGCCGACATCGCCGGTCATCCGCGCGATGCGCGCCACCAGCCGCGGCGATTCCATCCGCCACAGCGCGTCGAGGGTCCGGTGCAGGCGTTGGTCGATCATCGACGGCGATGAAACCATCGCCGCCGCGACGCCGCAAGCCATTGCGGCATGCACGCCGGCCGTGGCGCATGCCGCCGCGTCCATGCCCGCGTCGGTCACATGCTCACGATCGGCTTGAATCCGCCCCAGAACATGCGCTTGCCGTCGAACGGCATCTTGTCGGGCGGGCAGATCGCGGACATGCGCGGGTCGGCCATCACCTTCGCGTTGATCCTGTCGCGCTGCGCGCGCGACTTGTAGACGATCCAAGAGAACACCACCGCCTCATCGGGCTTGCGTTTCACCGCCTGCGGGAACGACGTGTGCTTGCCGGGCTTCACGTCGTCTTCCACGCATTCGATGTATTCCAGCGCGCCGTATTCCTTCCAGATCTTGCCGGCCTTGCGGGCGATGGCGCGATAGGCGGCGAGATTCTTCTTCGGAACCGGCAGCACGAAACCGTCGACGTAGGGCATGGTCTATCTCCTCGATTGGGTGGAATGTCGCGATTCGAAACCTGTTCGAACATCTGCGGCGGATGCGCCGGTAGCGCGGCCTTCAGGCCGCTGAAAACCCGGCAAAGCCCCCGGGACAGCGGCCTGAAGGCCGCTCTACCGACAGCTCGGCGGGCTGCCGCGATTCCGGACAGACGATCAGGGTTGCGGGAACTCGGCCTCGTTCATCCAGAACACCTCCCACTGATGGCCGTCGAGATCCTCGAAGCTGCGCTGATACATGAAACCGTGGTCCTGCAGGGGCAGCGGTGTCGCCGCACCCGCGGCCACCGCCTTGTCGACCAGGACATCCACCTCCTCGCGCGTTTCGCAAGACAGCGCGAGCAGCACCTCGGTGGCGGCACGCGCATCCGCCACCGGCTTCTTCGTGAAACCCGCGAAGAACGGCGTCGTCAGCAGCATCACCTGGATGTGTTCCGAAATCACCAGGCAGGTGGCCTTCTCGTCGGTGAACTTCGGATTGAACGAGAATCCCAGCGCCGAAAAGAAATCGATCGAGCGCTGCAGATCGGCGACGGGGAGGTTGACGAAGAGCGAGGTCGGCATGGCGGTGTCCTGTGCGTTGGGTGGGCGTCAGTCGGGCTGTTTCATGCAGTTGATCATCCACGGCTTGCCGAAGCGGTCGGTGAACGCGCCCCAGCGATGCGCCCAGAAGGTCTCCTGCAGCGGCATCTGCACGCTGCCGCCCGCGGACAGCGCGGCGTGGATGCGCTCGGCTTCCTCGATGCTGTCCACGTCGACGTTCACGCAGGTGCCCTGACCGGACGCGGTGTGCGGCGGCGGACCGTCGGCGCCCATCAGCACCGCACCGGCGGCCTCCAGCTGGCAGTGCATGATGCGGTCGCGACTGTCGGCCGGAATCTCGTCGCGCATCGGCGAGTCGCCGTAGGTCATGCGCATGACGATCTCGCCGCGGAACACCTCGCGGTACAGATCGAACGCTGCGCGGCACTGGCCGTCGAAATTCAGATAAGCGATGAAACGCATGGCGGTCTCCATCAAAGGTTCATTGCGGGCGGGGACGAGTCAGTCTTTGCGTTCGATGCTCATCTGCAGGCGTGCTTCGCGTTCGCGCAGTTCGGGCGTGTAGGCCTCGCCGAAGTCGTCGGCCTCGTACAGCGGGCGGATCTCGATCTCGCAGGGCGTGGGATGCGGATTGGGGCAGCGGCGCACCCATTCGATCGCCTCTTCCAGCGAACGCACCTGCCACAGCCAGAAACCCGCGATCAGTTCCTTGGTTTCGGCGAACGGTCCATCGATCACCCGTCGCGACGGGCCGTCGAACTGCACGCGCGCGCCGTACGAGGTGGGCTTCAGGCCTTCGCCCGCCAGCAGGATGCCGGCGTTCGCCAGGTCTTCGTTGAAGCGGGTCATGGCCGCCAGCATCGCCTCGTCCGGCATCACGCCGGCTTCGGAATCTGCGGTGGCCTTCACGATCACCATCACTTTCATGGTCGGGTCCTTGTGCGTCTGGTCGGGGATGCGTCGGGGCCCGGTTGGCCCACATCCATGACGACGAACCGCCGTGCCCGGAATCGACACGCCCGCGAAAAAAATTTCCGGTCGTTCAGACAGGACCCGCACGGGCGGTCTCGGGCATCATGTGCGGACCTGTCGCGCCCCCGGGAGCTCCGATGCAATATCTGCTGCTGGTCTACACCGATCCCGCATTGATGGCCGAACTGCCGCCGGCCGAGTACGACCGCCTCATGCACGGCTGCATCACCCACGCCGACGAACTGCGCGCCGAAGGCTGCCTGCTCGGCTCGCAGCAACTGGAAGCGCCCGCCACCGCGCGCACCGTGCGCGTCCGCGACGGTGCCGCCCGCGTCACCGATGGTCCTTTCGCCGAGACCAAGGAACTGCTGGCCGGTTTCAATCTGATCGAAGCCGACAGCCTCGACGAAGCCGTACGCATCGCCCACGAATTTCCGTGGATCCGCTTCGGCAGCATCGAAGTACGGCCGGTGCGCGATTTCGACGCCGTGCGCAGACGGGTGGGTGCCTGACGAAGGCGGAATCGGCGGCGAGCCCTCAATCCAGGAATCGCCAGGTGTCCGCACCGTCGAATCGCCTGACGACGACCGACGCCAGCAGCGCGGGTTCGAAGTTCCGCAGATTCACGCCGTGACGCGCCCCTGGCGCGGGCTCGATCGGCTCCCAGTGGGTGACGATGCCGCAGATCCTGCGGCGGAAGTTCTTCAGGGTCCGATCGCCCCAGACGTAACTTTCCGTGTTCTCGGGATGGCCCTGCACGATGACCGTGCCGAGCGCGTAGTAGGCCCATATCCCGCCCGTGCGCCGGCACAGCGAGCAGTTGCAGCTGGTGGCCGTCTCCGGCGCCGCCGGAAGCGTCAGGCGAACCGCGCCGCAGTGACAGGAACCGTGCAGCGATGGTGGAGGCGAGTCGTGATTCACGGAAATTTCCGTTGCTTGTTGGGCGATCCGGGATACTGCCCGAACCCGCGATCCGATGCCCCGATGCGGGCTCGCACGGAGCGACGTTTCGCCATCACCGTCATGTGTCGTCGGGGGCGATATCGAAGTGCAGGACATCCTCCCGGACGCCGAGCTTCGTGTACAGCGCGACCGCGGGCGCGTCGACGTGATCGGCCTGAACGAAGATGACGTATGCGCCGAGATCGCGGGCCAACCGCTGCAATCGCGCGATCAATGCCGTCGCGACGCCGCGGCGCCGGTGGGATTCGGCGACCGCGAGATCGTAGAGATAGATCTCCTTCCGGGGCTGCTCGAACTTCGGCAGCACGTACGCGGCGAGACCGCCGATGACGCTATCGTCTTCATGCGCGGCGAGCGCGATGAAGCCATCGCTCGACAGAAGATCCGACAGATGGCGGTCCGACGGCTGGTTCGCGGTGTAGGTGGGCACATCGTCGAAGGCCTCTCCGAACATGGACAGCATGTCACGCATCATCGGGACATGCGCCGGTGTCAGCCTGCGGACATCGATCTCTCGGGTCATGTCGATCCTCCTGTGTCGGGTGACGTCCGCAATGAGCCGCGACGCGAAGCGCCATCGGCCCGAACGAACGATGCGGCGCCGGTCACTCCGGAAACGTCGGGAATTCCGGTGCCGCATGCAGGTCGCGATCCCAGCATGCACGACTGGCCGTGAAGATGTTGCCGTCCGGCACCCGGAACAGATCGGTGTCCAGACTGCCTGCCGGAACGACGATCATGCCCGCACCGGCGACGGGCAGCGCCGAACCGCAGCGGGTGCAGAAGCTGCGGGTGTGGCGGGTGCCGGGAAGATGGTAGGTGACCACGGAAGCGAGGCCGGACAGCCAGGCGAGTCGGGCGCTGGATGAAAACAGGTTGGCGGCATGGGCCGAGCCCGTGTCCTTGCGGCAATGCGCGCAATGGCAGAGATAGAAGCGCTCGAATGCGCCTTGAACCTCGTAACGGACGTCTCCGCAGAGGCATGATCCCGTGTGCGTTGAGTTCATCGCGAGCCGGCTCCGGACAAGGCGCCGAGAATGGCCTTGTTGTACGCGCCCGGATGTTCGACGAAGCCGGAGTGCGCGCCGGGCAGAACATGCAGCGATGCGCCCGGCAGGCGGGCGGCCAGCGCCTCGGACAGGTACGGCGGCGTCAGCCGATCGTGCCGCGCCGTCAACACCGCCGCGCACCCGCCGAGCAGGTGAAGATCGGGCGGCGCGACGTAGTCGAGCAGCGCGTCGGCCTGTCGGAGGAACCCGTGCAACGACTGACGATGGGGGTTCGCAAGCATGTTCTGCACGATGCTTTCCAGCGCCGCCGCGCTGTCGAGCAGATCGGGACTGAAGACGAGTCGGGCGGCGTAGCGCGCGACCTGCTCATCCGACACGTTCGCGCAACGCACATTCATCCAGTTCGAGATCGCCTCTCGCAGAAGGCCATCGGGCTCGGCGAAACTGTTCAACAGCAGCAACCTGCGGACGCGGGACGGGTGCGCGAGCGCGAACGACTGCGCGATGACGCCGCCCATGCTCCAGCCGAGCAGATGCACCGCCGGTAGACCCAGATGATCCAGCAACGCGCCCAAATCCTCAGCCATCTGAGCGATCGTGTACGGTTCGTCCGGCGCGGACGAACGACCCGCGCCCCGGTTGTCGAAGACGATGACCTGGTGCGACCGGCTCAGCTCATGGATCTGGAAGCGCCAGACCTGGAGATCCGCGCTGAGACCGCATACGAAGACCAGAGGCTCGCCGGTACCGACGATCTCGTAGTAGGTGGAATGGTCGTGGCGATGGAACATCGGCATGTCATGGACCCCTGATGCCTGACATCTGAATCGAGCCGCAGGATGAAGCGGCTTCGGATTGAGGCGTGCCGGGCCTCAACGGCCGCCCGACAGCACGGCAAGCACGCCGATCGCCATCGAGATCGCGAATACGCCGGCGAGCAGAAACCACTCGCGGGCGTTGAAGTTCTGCAGCGGGAAACTGGTGAGGCTGAGCATCGATTTCAGAACCGGCTTGCCGACACGCCGATAGTGGAGCGCGAACACGGCATTGCCGGCGATGACGGAGAACGCGAAGAACAGGATCACGAGTGCAGTCTGCAGGCCAGGCATGGATGCCAGCGCGTTGAGCGTCTTGTCGATCGACTCCATCGAATGCTCCTTGAAACGCAAGGTCGGATTTGAGCGCTTCCGCACTGGGGCAGCGGGCACAGGCTAGCGTAGCGCAGGTCCATGGCCGACGTCACGATGCGGACGCGTGGCTCGAACCGGTTGTCGAGACGTACGCGCAAGGCGCTGATGCGCTTCATATTGGCCACACAATCCGGGGCGACATTCCGCGACGAATCCCCTGGAGAACCGAGATGTCGCCGAAAGCGCAAAAGATCCTGTCCACCGCCATCGGAACGATCGGGCTCGCCCTGCTGATCATGATGATCGCGACGGAAGGCGAGCCGGGCGCGATTCCGCTCGCGCTGCTTCTGATCGGCACGGTGGGCCATGTTTCAGGGCGAATGCGGCAGCGCGCTCTCCGCGAGCCGATGCGGCCCAAGCCCTGAATCAAGCTGCGCCGCATGGCGGCGTTGGCCGGCATGAATCGTCATGCATCATCCGGTTGAGGGGATGGTGAAACATAACCCCAGACTTTGAATCCATGCGCTGTCCGGCTGAATGGAACATGGATTTCTCTCAGGGCCGATTCTATTCCAGGCGAGTGATCGATCAGTTGGGGAGGGACACGTTGACCCCGGTGGATTTCCTCATGGCTTCTGATTTCCAGCCATTCGTATCGTTCTGTCGGCCAGGATGAAAATTCGCTCCACGAGACATGGCTGGGGCCGTACACCTCGACTTCCCCGACATGCTTGTAACTGCAAATCGGTCCGTTGTCTCCAATCCGCGAAAGTGCGCATGACAATTCTTGCCACTTGGTCTTGTTCATGATCGACACCAATCCAAGCCGTCGTACCCTCGCAAGGGTTTTAGGGTCCATCGCCTGACACCCGGGTTGAGCCGACCCGTAGCGGGCGGCGGATAAGGGCAAGCGTAGCGCACAAGCGGCCGACGCCATGGCATGGGCTGGCTTGAATGAATCGTCAGGCCCGTAGCCCGGGTAAGCGCAAAGCGCGCACCCGGGAGAACGACACCGTGCTTTCAGAGTTCCCGGGTGCGGCCTGCGGCCTTACCCGGGCTATTTGCTGGCAGAGCATCCGGTCGCAGCCACCAGCTCGGCTTGAGCCAGCCCGGTTTGCCCGTTGAGTGAAAGGGCGCGGATGCGGTGGTATGTAAAAGCATCGAGAAAATCAAACTCGGGAATGTAGATTTTGCACTTTCTGCAATAGATTCCGCGATCGGGGAAGTCATCTCCGAAAGATTCGGACTCGATTCGCGAATATGGTGGGCCTTTGTCCATGGGATCTGATGCCTGAATCAAACCGCGCCGCGAAGCGGCATCGGCCCGAACGGGTTGTCAGGGTTCATTCTGCAGCAGCTTGAGCCCGCACGAAGGGCACTGCCCACCCCATTTGTGCCGCCTGTAGGTCGTCGAGCACTCCGGGCAGATCACCTGATAGACGTTTCTGCTCTGCACCAGAATGGACACGACCAGCCCGACGAATAGTGCGGTCAGGATCAAGGGAAAGGCGCCAGCCACCACATCCTGGGCCAGGACCAGCACGACGATGAGAGCGGTCCAGGCCGCAATCGTCAGAAAAATTCTCAGTGAGCCTCGCACCTGGGCTCTTTGATATTCCCGCCAGTACGCGGTGTGCTTGGCCATGAACCCCATCGCCTGAGTTGAGCCACCCCGCACCGGGGTGGCGGACGCGTGCCAGCGTAGCGCAGGCACGTGGCCGATGCCACGATGCGGGGTCGGCTTGGACGAATTGTCAGGCCCTGCGCCAGGAACAAGACAAGTGCCTACGCCCACGGATGAAGAGCGCACTCCAGCCCGCCGCTGAGCCGGGCAAATGCGATGCCCGCCGAGAGAGCGACAACCGGCAGCGCAATAGTGATCAGTTCTTGACGCTCTTGCAGCATCCGAAGCCGTGCAAGCCAATAACTTGTTGAGCCAAACAGGAACAACAGGCCGACGCCAACCGCGAAAGTCGGGAGGTGGACGAAAATGAGAAAACCTGCGCGCATGAGCGCGGACAGAGTGCCCGCAACCAGCCCGTTGCACACGACGATCTCGTAGCCCCAGATGGTCGAAACTGCTGCTCCAAACGCTGAGACGAGGACGACGACCCAATTAGGTTGTTTGGGAATAACTCGGTCCACCAAGCTCACCCTGCGAGTATGTCGGTCGCGGCACTGTTTGCCCGCGAGGCCTAACTACGATCAGACCCGAAATCGGGGCATTCTTCGAGTCTGATCCGCCCATCCACGTACTGTCAACGCCGTGGCGATCGATCGCCGCCGTGGCGTCGAAGGAACGAGATCGAAGGCCATTGATCGCAGCGGCGGCCGTGCAGATCTGTGCGCAAAAGTAGATCCCTCGCCTTCGGCTCGGGATGACAGCCAAGGGGTCGAAAGGGCTCGATCGGATCTGCTCAGGCGAAGCGTGATGGCATGAAGACTCAACGCGCGAGCGTGCGCTTGACCGCGGCGAGGAATTCGGGATCGGGGCGGGCGCCCATCCGTTCGGTGCGGGCGATGATGCGGCCTTCCGCATCCAGCAGCACCAGCGCGCTGGTGTGGTTGAACTCGCCATCGGCCAGCGCGCGGTAGCGGATGCCGAGGGCGCCTGCGATCGCGCGCACGTCGCCGGGTTGCGGGCTGGCCAGCGACCAGCGCGCGGCGTCGAGTCTGCGTTTGTCGAACACCGATTTCAGCGCGGCCGGCGTGTCGCGCGCCGGGTCCATGCTGATCAGCAGGATGCCAAGCCGGGCGCGTTCGGCGGGCGTCAACGCATGCTCGATGCCCTTGGCGCTGTCGACGATCAGCGGACAGATGTAGCGGCACGAGGTGTAGAACATCGCCACCATCTGCGGGCGGCCGCGATGCGCGCGCCAGTCCGCGGACTTGCCGTGCTGATCGATCAGCACCGCCGGCAGGTGATAGATCGAATCGCGTGGCAGCGGCCGCGCGGCGGTCGATTGCGCCGGCGTCGCGATGGAAAGCAACGACGCTGCGGCGAGCAGCATGCAGCAGAACATCGATCTGCGGATCGCGTTCATGGAAGGCGTTTTCATGGGACATCCTTCGCGCAGCGGAAACCGAGGTTGATGGTGGTGCTGTCGGCGCCGAGCGAGGACAGCAGCGCCACCCGCATCAACACCGCGTAGTGATCGCGGTCGTTCATCGACAGCGCGCCGGCGCCGCAGAACTTCGCGGTCTCGGCATCGCCCTGGTTGCGGTTGTCGCCGGCCACCAGCAATGCGGAGAAATCGCCGGTCCACTCCCAGACCAGACCATGCAGATCCTGCACGCCCCACGCATTCGGCGCCTGCAGGCCCGCACGCGGCAACGGCCCGCCCGAGGGCCGCGAATACCAGGCGAGGATGCGCTCGCGCCACGCCGGATCGGCGCGCGCGTCGCGACGGGTCTCGTCCGCGGCGGCGGCGTATTCCCACTCGGTCCAGTCCGGCAAGCGCGCGCCCTGGGCGCGGCAATAGGCTTCGGCCGCGAACCAGCTGACCCGCGTCACCGGCTGCGCCGGCGATGCCTTCGCGCCGAGTGCGATCGGCCCGCCCCAGTGCGAGAGATAACGACCATCGGCGAACACGGTCGCGACGCGATCGCGACGCCACTGCGGATGCGTTTTCACGAACGTCAGGAATTCGGCGTTCGTCACCGGCTTGCGCATCAGCGCGAAAGGACGCACCCGCAGCGGCGCGTCCGCGATGTCCTCGTAGCGCAGCGCCGAGCGGAAACTGCCGCCCGGCAGGCGCACGTAGGTCTGCTCGCCGGCGATGGCATGGCCGGCGAGCAGTGCGGCGAGCGTCAGGCCGAGCGGCAGCGTGAGGAAACGGCGCATGACGCGATCCTCATTCGCCCCCGCCCGTGCCGAGCGGTTTGGCCTTGCGCGCCTGCGCCGCCTGTTCGGTGGTGATGCGACCGCCCGGATTGCCCCAGCTGTTCAACACGTAGGTCGAAATGTTCGCGACCTCGTCGTCGGTCAGCTGGTTCATCGGCGGCATCACCGAGGCGTAATCCTTGCCGTTCACCGTGACCGGGCCGCTCAATCCGTGCAGGATCACCACCGGCAGGCGCGCGGGATCGGCCGCGATCCAGTCCGACTTCGCCAGCGGCGGGAACACGCCTTCCATGCCCTGCCCGTTCGGCTGATGACAGGTGGAACATGTGCCGGCGAACAGCGCCTGCCCGGCCTTCACCTGCTGCTCGACGGTGAGCGCACCGGCCTTCGCCGACGTGGTGGCCTCGCTGACCGCGGCCAGATTCGGATTGGCGCGATCGCCGACATACACCTCGTCCAGTTCCTTGCCCGAGTAGATGTCCCTGCGTTCGGCGCCGTCGGCGCGCAGCATCGCCAGCGCGCCCTTGTTGAAGGCGCGGAAGATGCTGTGATCGACCAGCACGTAGGTGCCCGGCACTTCCATGCGGAATTCGGCGATGGCCGAACCGCCTGCGGGAATCAGCGTGGTCTGCACGTTCTCCTGATACTTCGTGCCGCCCTCGAACCAGACCTTGTCGAAGATCTCGCCGATCACGTGGAAGCTCGACACCAGATTCGGGCCACCGTTGCCGACGTAGAGGCGCACGGTTTCGCCGGTCTTCGCGGACAGCGCGCGGTCGCCGGTCATCGCGCCTTCCATGCCGTTGAACAGCACGTAGGTCGGGTGTTCCTCGATGGCCTTCTCCATGTCGAACGGCTGATGGCCCTTCTCACGATATTTGCCACGGGTGTAGAAATCGCCCTGCATCACGTAGTACTCGCGATCGACCTTGGGCAGCCCTTCCGGCGGCTCGACCAGGATCAGGCCGTACATGCCGTTGGCCACGTGCATGCCGACCGGCGCGGTCGCGCAGTGATAGACGTACAGCCCGGCGTTCAACGCCTTGAACGTGAAACGGCTGTGGTGGCCCGGCGCGGTGAAACTCGACGCCGCGCCGCCGCCCGGCCCGGTCACGCCGTGCAGATCGATGTTGTGCGGCATCTTGCTGTCGGGCATGTTGCGCAGATGGAACTCCACGGTGTCGCCCTGGCGCACGCGGATGAAACTGCCGGGCACGGTGCCGCCGAAGGTCCAGAAGGTGTAGGTCACGCCTTCGGAAATCGGCATCTCCTTTTCGATCACGTCCAGCTCGACCACGACCTTCGCCGGCGCGGTCCGCCCGGTCGCGGGCGGCACGTTCGGCGGCGCGGTCAGCACCGCTTTCACCGGCGCGCCCTGCGGCGGCCCGAAATCGCCCTTCGCGGAACCGCCGGTATCGGCGGCCTCGCCCGCAGGGGCCGGATTGCCACCGCAGGCGACCAGCGCCAGCGCGGCGATGACCGCCAACGCAAGCGTTCTCTTGTGCGCATGTTTCATCGTCGTTCTCCCCGATCGGTTCTCCGATCACCGGGAACATGCTCCGCCCCGCGGGACCGGCGGCGCCCTGACGCAGGTCAAGCGGCGTGCAGATGCGCGCGGCAAGGCACAGATGTGGGCAAACCCGATGGGCGAATCGTCAGTCCCGCCTGCGGCGCCGTTGCATCACGAAACCTCGTCGCCCGGGTGAACGCAAAGCGCATACACGGGAGAACGATCGCCGCGCTCTCCCCATTCCCGGGTGCGGCCTGCGGCCTTGCCCTGTCTATCTACCGGCCCGGCATCGTGCCGAATCACCGATCGGCTCCGGCCTGAATCAATGGCCGACCGCGTCCTTCAGGTAATCCGCGATTGCTTCATCGGCGATGGTCAGCAAGTCCTGGGCATAGTGGTGTCGCGGGAACGCATCGCTTCGAATGTAGAGCGCGTGGTAACGCAGTTGGTCCTTGAGGACGCCGCGCCACTTCTCTTCATTCTTCGACAGCTCCAGGATCGTCTCTGCCGCGAAGAGAAGGTGCGACACGTAAAACTCGTAGGCCTCGAACTTGACGGGGTCATTCTTGAGACTATGGAAGCCGGGCGCTTCGACAGGATAGGAAGCGGAAGACATTTCGGGGTGGCCAAAGGCCATGGAGAGATATTCCCGATAGATGCCACGGGCGGTGCCGAGGCGAGACTCCCGACGACTCACGACGATCTGGCGCCAGGCAAAAAACAATGCGACAACGGCGAAAACCGCCGTGGCGACAGTCGCGATGATGCCGGCATTCTGGAGGAACAAGGCTGGAGTCTGGGAGGTCATGACGATGCGGCTGACGCTTGAGTTGAGCCGCCCATCGGCGGGGCGGCGGATGCGTGCCAGCGTAACGCAGGCACGTGGCCGACGCCACGACACGGGGCGGCTTGAGAGACTCGTCGGGCTGCAATCCACGCCCGTTCATTCCAGCCGACCGCAACCGACCAGGCCGTAGATCGCATACACGCAGCCCGCTATGAAGAACGGCGGGATCGCCAGATCCGCAAACGAATAATCCGGATTGGCCATGCCGTGGAGACCTGCAAAGGTGCCGAATGCGAAGAGACAAAACGCCAGTGCGTGGACGCCTGCGGGCACGCCCCTGCGACCGATCCCCCAGCGCGCTTTGACGTAGTCGCCGGAAGACAGAACGAACAGCGCCAGCGACCCCAGGAATGCGAGGAAATAAACGCCGTGATGCGTCCAGCGCAGCCAAAGGACGGATCCGATCATCGCAACGATGGAAAGTACGACGAGAGACAGGCTCTTTTTCATTGCCGCATGACGCCCGGATTGAGCCGCTCGCGATGAAACGGTCATTTCGTGGACCGGGTAAGCGCAAGGCGCTTACCCGGGAGAACGATCGCCGTACTCTTTCACTTCCCGGGTGCGGCCTGCGGCCTTGCTCGGGCTACTTTCTACTTGCTTGCTATCGACACCAGCGCTGCAGCGCCCAGATCGCATCGGCCGCGTGCCGACCCCAGTGAATGGCGAATCCTTCATGCCATGCGCAGGCCGCGGCCTTTCGATTCCCCGACCGATACAGAAAGAGGCCGGGCTTGAGGTCGCGCCAGATATCGGCCAGATCGTCGGCGAGGTCGCCGACACACAGATCCGGTTTCTCGAAATCGAATGGGTCAACCACCGTGTTGTAGTAGTTGAAGGGCAATGCCCCGAAACGCTTGAATACGATCTGCCATTGTTCATCCGGCACCGATATCGATTCTTTTTCCTCAGACTCCCGGGGTAGCCGAAACGCCAGCGAATAGAGTCCGACGAGAAGCCGCAACGCAGTTTGCGCCTCTTCGTCCGGCGTACCCGGCGCACCCTCCGCCCAGTGACAGAACGCGGCAGCCGCTTCGAAAAATTCTTCCAAAGGCTCGCTCATGAGTTCCTTCGCCACCTGATGCCTGAGCCTCGCAGACTCGTAGCCCGGGTAAGCGCAAGGCGCGCACCCGGGATAACGATCGCCGTACTCTCCGGATTCCCGGGTGCGGCCTGCGGCCTTACCCGGGCTACTCGCTAGACCTTGAGGCCGCTCTTGTAGAGAAGTTCTTCGATGGTGGCCCTGAAGCCAGGAAGAGAATGCTTCAGATCCGATCGACGGCAGTTGTAGTAGATCTTGTGTGCGGAGAAGTTCCCAAGCGTTCGAAAGGTCTCAAGCGTAGCCTTTGTATCTTTAGTGAGCTTTAGTGAGCCATTTTGCTTTGCGTCCGAGATCACTTGGTCCAGTGATTTGTATGAGCCGTCAGGTAGCTTGATCAGCTGGTCAATTGAATGATGCTCGTACGATAGGATTAGAAGAATCTCAACTAATCGCCTCATGAGTACGGCGCAGCCGTCGAAGATGTTGTACTCATACGACGCGTTGATCTGTCTTGCGAGAGATTCGACGAAGCCGCGTGTATTCTCGTAGACAGCAGTGGGTAAAACTGTGTCTTCTGAAATTACATCTTCCGACGTAGATGTCACGCCAGGGAATAGCATTTGTAGTTCGTCTAGGTCTGTCGCGTGGAGTCTCCATTCTCCTTTTCCGCCACCCTTGATGAAAGATTTAGACGCTGTAATGCGTGAGGCAAGCCTCGACGTGTTTGGCGTGTGGTAATGCAGGGCGCCGAACCAGCTAAGAACGTCTTGAGCGGAGAAGTCGCGCTTCCCTTCCGTCTTGTGGAAGTAATAAGAGAGCCTCCGAACCTTCTCTAGTTCCGATTGTGTTGCGAGGTCGGCGACCTTTGCATATGACTGGAGGTTCATTTCTTAGGCTTTTCGTTCGCAGGCAAGTCGTGTTCGACGTACACGACGCCGCGATGTGGGATATTTACGTTGCCTTGATCATCCGGTTCGATCCAGCCATGACGATTCTTGGTATTTATCAGGATTTGTCGAAAAGCGGTGGGCGGCTTGCGCTTGACCTCTGCGTAGCAGGTATAGATGTGACTGAGTGTAACGGGTGACAAGCCGCGCAGTTTCTGTAGGTAATAGGTCGCTACCGCCCAAAACTCACTTTCGTTCTTCGGCTGTTTGTCTGCAAGAAAATCTTTAAAGCTCGGCGCTGTCGAGCTGGCTCTGAGATCAAGATTCCTATCGATCTCCCAGCTATCTTTTGATCCAGACTTTTTCGATGCCTTTTTTGGTTGCGTTGGCTCACTTCCAAGATCCTGCCCAGGCTTTCTGCCCTGTGTCTTCTTGCGTGAGCCTTTTCGAGCGGTGCTTGCTTTCGGCTTTTCCTCAGCCACAGGGCTTTCTGATGGAAGAGCCATATCCGGATTCTTGCCGAGGTAGCTGGACACCAGTAGGTCGAAAACTTTGGACTTCACTTCGTCTGGAAATGAGTTGACTATTTTGGCGATAGACGCGAGTTCGATTTTTAGCTCTTCATGCTTGTCCATTCAAATCTCCAAGAATCTTTAGCGCCATCTGACTACGATTAGACCCCAAATTGGTCCATCACCCGAGTCTGATCCGCCCGCCAACGCACTGTCAACGCCATCACGATCAATCAAATCAATCGCATGGCCACGGGTCGCTCGACGCCCGAGGATGCGGCATCCGGAGCGGTCGCTGCCGCAACCGCCGAAGCTCAAACGCGGGGTCCCGGCCTTCGCCGGGACGACGGGCGTGGGGCTGAGCTGCTACGGGCAGTTCGACGTCGTGCAGTTTGACGCCGGGGCCGCCGCCAGATCGTCGAGAATGGGGCAGTCCGGACGGTCGTCGCCGTGGCAGCGCGCGGCGAGGTCTTCGAGCGTGCGTCGCATCGCTTCCATTTCGGCGATCTTCTCCGCGAGCGCGGTCGCATGCGCGAGCGCGAGCGCCTTCACCTCGGCGCTGGCGCGGTGGCGGTCGCCCCACAGACCCAGCAGCGCTTCGATCTGCTTCATCGCGAAGCCGAGTCCGCGCGCACGCTTGATGAAGCGGATGCGATGCAGGTCGGCATCGCCGTAGAGGCGGTAGCCCGCGAAGGTGCGGCCCGCCTGCGGCAACAAGCCGATGGCTTCGTAATGGCGGATCATCTTCGCGCTGGCGCCGGTCAGCGCCGCCGCTTCGCCGATGTTGTGCAGGCCCTGGCCGCGGGCTTCGGCCAGTTCGGGACGGACAATGTGCTTGGCCATGGCGTGTTCCTCAAGCGTGCGTTGCGATAGCGTGCGTAGCGATGTCGCGGTGCTGCGGCGCTCGCCAGCGCCGCAGCAGCAGGGTGTTGCCGATCACGCTCACCGACGAGAACGCCATCGCCGCGCCGGCCACCACCGGATCGAGCAGACCGAACGCGGCCAGCGGAATGCCGACGATGTTGTAGGCGAACGCCCAGAACAGATTCTGGCGGATCTTGCGCACGGTGCGTCGCGAGATGTCGAGCGCGGCGGCGACGAGATCGAGGTCGCCGCGCATCAGGGTGATGCCGGCGGCGTGCATCGCGACATCGGTGCCGCTGCCCATCGCGATGCCGACATCGGCGGCGGCCAGCGCAGGCGCGTCGTTGATGCCGTCGCCGACCATCGCCACCCGGCCCTCCGCGGCGAGCGCGCGAACGGCTTCGGCCTTCTGTTCCGGCAACACGTTCGCGCGCACGTCGTCGATGCCCAGCGCGGTCGCGACTGCGGCCGCGGCGCCGGCGTTGTCGCCGGAGATCATCACCGTGCGCAGGCCCAGGGCGCGCAGCCGCGCGATGGCGTCTGCGGCACCGGCGCGAGGCCGGTCGCGGAACGCGAGCAGTCCGAGCGGCACGGCGATGCCGTCGCGGATTTCCGCCAGCCACGACACGGTGCAACCGGCGGCGGCGCACGCCTCGGCGCGCGCCGACAGCGGCGAAAGATCGACACCCGCATCCGCCATCATTCGTGCGCTGCCGAGCAACAGCGTGCGGCCCTCGACCACGCCGCGCACGCCGCGGCCGGGCACCGCGCGCACGTCGCTCGCGGGCCAGCGCGCGCCGTCGCCGTGCGCGGCCAGCACCGCCTTCGCCAGCGGATGTTCGCTGCCCTGCTGCAGCGACGCGGCCAACGCCAGCATGCGTCGCGACTGGCCATCGACCGCGACGCTGTCGTCCAGCGCCGGCCGGCCTTCGGTGAGAGTGCCGGTCTTGTCGAAGGCGACGATCGAAACGCGATGCGCCAATTCCAGCGCGCCCGCGTCCTTGATCAGAATGCCGGCGCGCGCGGCGACGCCGGTGCCCGCCATCACCGCGGTCGGCGTGGCCAGGCCGAGCGCGCACGGACAGGCGATGACCAGCACCGCCACCGCGTTGAGGATCGCGACGTTCCAGTCGCCGCCGACGAGGCCCCAGCCGATCAGCGTGGCCATCGCGAACGCGACCACCACCGGCACGAACACCGCACTGACGCGATCGACCAGCGCCTGGATCGGCGCCTTGCCGGCCTGCGCGTCCTCGACCATGCGCACGATCCGCGCCAGCGCGCTCTCGGCGCCGACCGCGACGGTGCGCACCGCGACCCGGCCATCGCCGTTCACCGCACCGCCGGTGACGCGGTCGCCCGCGTGCTTCGGTACCGGCAGCGATTCGCCGGTGATCAGCGATTCGTCGGCCTCGGTGCCGCCTTCGATCACCTCGCCGTCGACCGGAAAGCGTTCGCCGGGGCGCACCACCACCACATCGCCCACCGCCACCTCGGCGATCGGCACCTCGATCTCCTCGTCGCCGCGCCGCAGCCGCGCGCGGGTCGGGCGCAGCGCCTGCAGCGCGCGGATCGCTTCGGTGGTCTGGCGCTTCGCGCGCGCCTCCAGCCATTTGCCCATCAGGATGAGCGTGATGACCACCGCGGAGGCCTCGAAGTACAGCGGTCTCACGCCATGGTGCGGCGCCGGTTGCAGCACGTGGTACACGCTCAGGCCGTAAGCGGCGCTGGTGCCCAGCGCGACCAGCAGGTCCATGTTGCCGCTGCGCGCCTTCAGCGCACCCCAGGCGGCGCGATAGAAGCGCGCACCGAGCCAGAACTGCACGGGTGTCGCGAGCAACAGCTGCAGCCAGCCCGGCAACATCACGTGTTCGCCGAAGGGCAATGCCAGCATCGGCAGCACCAGCGGCAGCGACAGCGCGACGGCGATCAGCAGATGCCGGGTCTCGCGGGTCATCGGCGTGCCCTGCGATGCGGTCTGCGCGATCCCGGCATCGACCGCGTCCTGCGGCATGCGCGCGGTGTAGCCGGCGGCCGCGACCGCGGCGATCAGGCGGGCGATGAAGGCATCGTCGTCGGCCGCCAGTGCGCGGACCCGCGCGCGCTCGGTGGCGAGGTTCACGTGCGCATCGAGCACACCCGGCACGGCGCGCAACGCGCGCTCGACCCGGCTCACGCAGGAGGCGCAGGTCATGCCGACGATGGCGAGATCGATGTCGCGGGTCGCCACCGCATAGCCGGCGGCGGCGACGGCGGCGGTCATCGCCGCGGCCGTGGACTGCGGGTCCGCACCGGCGTCGATGCGGACATCGGCGACTTCGCTGGCGGGATTGACGCTGGCCTCGCCGACGCCGGGGACCGCGCGCAGCGCGCGCTCGACCCGCCCCGCGCAGGACGCGCAGGTCATGCCCAGCACCGGGAAACGCAGGGTCGCGGGTGAGAGGGCGGCGATGGATGCGCTGCCGGTGGACATGTTGGAGTCGTGCATGACGGACACCTGTGGATGACGTGCCGACAGCCTCCAGCTTCCCACGAGGGCAAGGTCAACAGGCGATTTCCGGAATTCCGCCGCGTTGCGGTGTCGCCCGGGCGGGTGTTGACCTTGCCACGGTGGCAGGCTGCAGGCTGTGCGAGCCGGCACCGTCGCCGGCCTGTTCGGGAGCACACCATGAAATTCACCGTCGAAGGCATGCACTGCGGCCACTGCGTCCGCGCCATCACCCGCGCCATTCATGCGCTGAACGCCGAGGCCCGGGTCGATGTCGACCTCGGCGCCGGCACCGTCGTGGTGACCGGCGACCTCGGCGCGGAGCAGGCCGCGGCCGTGATCGCCGCCGCGGGCTACGCGGTGACCGCCACGACACCTGCCTGAACCGCTTCAGCGACCCCGGACCCCGGAGTACACTGCCGCCATGCGCCCGCTTCCGCTCCTGCTGCATGCCCTGCTCTGCTTCGCCCTGGTGGCGAACGGGGTCGGTGCGGCGATGGCGTCGGCACGCGGGGTCTGCGGGCATGCGGGCAAGGCCGGCGCCGATGTTTCGGCCATGGCGCATGCACCGGCCGCGACGCAGGCCGTCGCCGAGGCGCATTGCGCCGAGATGATGGCGATGGCGCATGAGGCGGATACCGTCATGCATCACGAGATGCCGGCCGACGACGCGAACAGCGACGGCGATGCGGGTTGCGACGACGCCTGCAGTTGCGCCTGCGCGAGCCATGGCTTCGCCGCGCTGATGCCGCCCGCGCTCGCCCTGCCTGCCGGCATGCGCATCGCCGATGCGCGCATTCCATTCGAATCGCACGCGACACCGTCGCTGCCGCATCCGATCCGACCTCCCATCGCCTGAACGCGCCGCGCCCCACCGGGCGCAATCTTCGTCGCGCGCGCCGCGCGCGTTCCGTTCCGTTCGATCCGACCGCATCGCGCCTGCGCGCATCGCGGTCGTGGAGCATTGCGATGTCTTCCTCTTCCTCACGCCCTTCCTTTTCGGGCGACCTCTCTCGTCGCCGTTTCGTCCAGGGCCTCGCCGCGGGCGGCGCGCTGGCCGCGTTCGGCTGGCCGCATTCGGGTCTGGCGACGCCGCGCGTGCCGGTGTTGACCGGCACCGATTTCGATCTCGTCATCGACGAACTGCCGGTGAACTTCACCGGCCGCGTCCGCCCGGGCGTGGCGGTGAACGGTTCGGTGCCGGCGCCGACGCTGCGCTGGCGCGAAGGCACCACGGTCGAACTGCGCGTGCGCAACGCGCTGCGGCCGGGGTCGATCCACGGCCGCCAGACCTCGATCCACTGGCACGGCATTCTGCTGCCGGCGAACATGGACGGCGTGCCGGGCATGAGTTTCGACGGCATCGGGCCGGGCGAAACCTATCGCTATCGTTTCGACCTGCGCCAATCCGGCACCTACTGGTATCACAGCCATTCCGGGTTTCAGGAACAGGCCGGGCTGTACGGCGCGCTGATCGTCGATGCCGCCGAGCCCGAACCGTTCGACTACCAGCGCGACCATGTCGTGCTGCTCAGCGACTGGACCGATCTCGCACCGGCCGATCTGTACGCGCGGCTGAAGAAAATGCCGGGCCACGACAACTACGCCAAGCGCACGGTCGGCGATTTCCTGCGCGACGCGAAGCGCGACGGCCTCGCGGCCACGCTGGAAGACCGCAAACTCTGGGGCGAAATGCGGATGACGCCGACCGATCTGTCCGACGTCAACGCGCACACCTACACCTACCTGATCAACGGCACGACTTCGCTGGGCAACTGGACCGGGCTGTTCGCGCCCGGCGAAAAAGTGCGGCTGCGTTTCATCAACGGTGCGGCCATGACCCATTTCGACGTGCGCATTCCCGGCCTGAAGCTGACGGTGGTCGCGGCCGACGGCCAGAACGTGCATCCGGTCAGCGTCGACGAATTCCGGATCGCGCCCGCGGAGACCTTCGACGTGATCGTTGAACCCGCCGGGCAGGACGCCTTCACGATCTTCGCGCAGGACATCGGCCGCACCGGATACGTCAGCGGCACGCTGGCGGTGCGCGAAGGCCTGCGCGCGCCGGTGCCGAAGGTCGACGCGCGCCCGATCCTGACGATGGACGACATGGGTCATGGGGGCATGGGCCATGCAGGCATCAAGCATGGCGGCATGGACCACGGCGGCCACGACATGTCGTCGACGAAACACGCATCGACGAAAGGCATGGAAGGCGGTTGCGGCGCCAACATGCATGGTTCGATGCACGGTTCGATGCAGCATTCCATGCAGGACTCGATGCAGGCGCATCCCGCCAGCGAACACGGCAGCCCGCTGGTCGACATGCAGACCATGGCGCCGGCGCCGAAGCTGGACGATCCCGGCATCGGCCTGCGCGACAACGGCCGCAGGGTCCTCAGCTATTCGATGCTGCGCAGCCTGTTCGAGGATCCGGACGGCCGCGACCCCGGGCGCACGGTCGAACTGCATCTCACCGGGCACATGGAGCGCTTCGCGTGGTCGTTCGACGGCCAGCCGTTCGCATCCGCCGAACCGCTGCGGCTGAACTACGGCGAGCGCATGCGCATCGTGCTGGTCAACGACACGATGATGACCCACCCGATTCATCTGCACGGGATGTGGAGCGATCTGGAGGACGAACGCGGCGAGTTCCTGGTGCGCAAGCACACCGTCGACATGCCGCCGGGCACGAAACGCGGTTATCGCGTGCGGGCCGACGCGCTCGGCCACTGGGCCTACCACTGCCATCTGCTCTATCACATGGAAGCGGGGATGATGCGCGAAGTGCAGGTGGAGGCATGAACGCCATGCGCCCTCGCATCGCCACCCTCGCCGCAGCGCTCGCGCTCGTCGCGACGAACGCGCAGGCCCAACAGCACCGGCACGACACGCCCGCGCCGGAACCCGCGCCGAAGACCACGGAACGCGTGGATCATTCCACCATGGATCATTCGGCCATGAATCATGGCGACATGAACCACGACGGCATGGATCACGGCAGCATGGACCACGGCAAGATGGACCATGCCACTGTGGACCATGCCACTGTGGACCATGCCACTGTGGATCATGCCACTGTGGATCATGCCGCGATGAATCATGCCGAGCACAGGACCGATGCCGCGCAGACACCGCGCACGCCGATCCCGCCGCTGACCGACGCCGATCGCGCGGCGGCCAAACCGCCGGCGCACGGACACATTCACGGCGATCACGTGATCGGCACGTTGTTGTTCGATCGCCTCGAAGCCTGGAACGATCGCGGCGGCGGACAGGCCTGGGAAGCGCAGGGCTGGCTCGGCACCGACATGCACAAGCTGTGGCTGCGCAGCGAAGGCGAACGCGAGGACGGGCACACCGCGCAGGCCGACATCGAACTGCTCTACGGCCGGCCGCTCGCACGCTGGTGGGATGTCGTCGCGGGCGTGCGCCACGAGACGCGACCCGGACCGACGCGCACCGCGGCGGCGCTCGGCGTGATGGGCGTGGCGCCTTACAAGTTCGAGGTCGAAGCCACCGGCTATCTCGACGCCACCGGCCGGCTGTCCGCGCAGGTCGAAGCCGAATACGACGTGCTGTTGACCAACCGGCTGATCCTGCAGCCATTGATCGAAGCCGAATGGCACGCGCGCGACGACCGCGCACGCGGCATCGGCGCCGGTCTGTCCACGGTCGAGGCCGCGGTGCGACTGCGCTACGAAATCACGCGCCGGATCGCGCCTTACGTCGGCGTCGTCCACGAACGCAGCTTCGGCGACACCACCGACCTGCGTCGCGACGACGGCGAGGCCGTGCGGGAGACGCGAATCGTGGCCGGCGTGCGGTTCTGGTTCTGAGCGGTCATCCGAACAGCGGACGCAATGCGCCCAGCGGGTCGTGCGTCCGCGCGATCGTGTACATGAACGCGTAGATCGCGAGGGCGGCGGCGAAATACGCCGCCTTCGCACCGCGGTTGCGGCCGCGTTTCAGTGCGAAGCTGCCCAGCACGATGTAGACCAGCAGCAGCGCGATCTTCAGCGTCAGCCAGCCGTTGGCGAAGACGCCGCCGGGCAGGATCGTGAACAGCATCAGCGCGGCGGTGAGCAGCGTGGTGTCGATGGCGTAGCTGAGTACGCGCACCGGCAGCGCCATCGGCCAGCGCGCGCCGGCCAGCACGCCGGCGCCGCGCAGCGCGAACAGCAGGCCGCTGAGCATCACGCAGCCGACGTGGACGTGTTTGATCTGCGGATAGAACTCGATCATCTCAACTCGATCATTTCAGCTCGATTGTCTCAGTTCGATCATCTCAGCCGGTCTTGCCGTCGATGCGGGGTGTGGCCACGATACGCCCGATACGCAGCGCCCAGGGCGTCAGCGCGATCAGCCATGCGGCGGCAGCGACCGCCTGCCACGCGCCGCCGTCCGGCGCGAGTTCGGCGGCGACCCGCAGCGCCGCGACGCACTGGATCGCGACGAACGCATAACGCGCCACCGGCGGCATCACCAGCGGGCGACCGGAATGGCCCTGACTGACGCGGGTCACCATCGCGATCAGCACGCTGCCGAAGAATCCCACGAACAGCGCGTGCGCGGGCGCGCGACCGAGCGTATAGACCCCGAGCAGCGCATAGATCGCGCTCTGCGCGAGATACAGCGCGAACGCGACCGGCAGCCACGCCAGACCGAGGAACAGCGCGCGCAGCAGCGGCGGCTGCGTCCCGCGCGGCCACCAGCGCCACAGCATCCACAGCGACAGCGCCGACATCGGCCCATCGGCGATCCACAGCCAGCGATACGCATGCATCAGCTCCAGGGCCAGATGCGCGAACGCCAGCAGCCACAACGCGGCCAACAGCCACAGCGGACGCCACGGGCGATAACCGGACATCGCGCTCTGAGCGAAGAACGGGAACATGCGATGCGCGACGGTGAAATACATCGGGAACAGGAAGCCGAAACCGCCGAGCTTGATCGCGCAGAACGCCCACCGCGGCGAGCCGCCGAACAGGAACACGAGCCAACAGCAGAAGCCCACGAGCCCGCACACCAGCGCGGCGAAACAGCCGCGCGCATGCCAGGTCGTGCCCGGATCGCGCCACAGCAGCGACCACAGCGCGGACATGCCGGCGAGCCAGCCGGCGAGCGTCATCAGACCGCCCACCTGCAGCGCGGCCGGCGCGCCGAACGCACCCGACAACGTCGCCAGTTGTCCGCCGAACAACCCCAGGCCGACCGGCACGTAACGCCAGCGCGGCAACTCGGGCAGCCCCATCCAGCGCGGAAACACCGTGAGCAGGAAGCCGAACACGAAGCTGGCCAGCATCTGGTACTGCATCAACGCCGCATGCAGCCAGCCCGGCGGCACCGACGCCTGCGCCGGCAGGGCGAACGCGGGCCAGCGCAGGCCGATCAGGTACAGCGTCCACCACAGCATCGCCAGCAGCACGTTGGCCGCACCGACGAAGAACAGCAGCCGGTGCGGCGTGGCGAACAGCGGCAACCGTGCGGCGAGGGGAATGGCGTTCATCGTGCGTCCTCCGGACGATCGACGGGCGACGCGTACGCCGCCCGCCGACACCTCATGCCGACGATCCTTCGGGCAGCGCCGCTTCGCGCTTCGGCGCCAACCACAGCCGGAACACGAACACCGTCACCAGCACCGCGCCGACGCTGAAAATGGTGTCGCCCGGCACCCGCATCCACACCAGCAGGTCGAAGATGGGCTTGCCCATGAATTCGGCGGAACGCGCGTACCAGTAGCCGTGCTCCAGCGCCGCCTGCAATTGCAGCAGGCCCATCGGCAACAGGGTCAACAGCGCCATCAGCGACAGGCCGACGTTGAGCGTCCAGAACGAGGCCGACAGCATGCGTTCGTTCCAGACCGCTTCCGGCTTGAGACCGCGCACGCAGAACAGCAGCAGACCGATGCCGAGCATGCCGTACACGCCGAACAGCGCGGTGTGGCCGTGCAGCGGCGTGAGGTTCAGGCCCTGCATGTAGTACAGCGCCAGCGGCGTGTTGATCAGGAAACCGAACAGGCCCGCGCCGACGAGGTTCCAGAAACTCACCGCGAGGAAGAACAGGATCGGCCAGCGATAGCGCTGCATCCAGGGCGTGGCCCTGCCGTGCTTCCAGGTGTCGTAGGCTTCCAGCCCGATCAGCGCCAGCGGCACCACTTCCAGCGCCGAGAAACTGGCGCCGAGCGCGATCACCGCGGTGGTGGTGCCGGTAAAGTACAGATGATGGAAGGTGCCGAGAATGCCGCCGGCCATGAACACGATGGTCGCGAACAGCACGTTGATGGTCGCGGTCTTGCCGCGGATCAGGCCGAGCTTGACGAATAGGAAACTGATCACCGCCGCGGCGAACACCTCGAAGAACCCTTCGACCCACAGGTGCACCACCCACCAGCGCCAGTATTCGACCATCGAGAGGTGCGTGTGCTCGTTCCACATCAGGCCGGCGCCGAACAGCAGACCGATGGCGACGGTGGACAGGAACAGCAGGCCGATGATCGACGAGGTTTCGTCGCGGCGGCGCAGCGCCGGCCACAGCGCGCGGCCGACCAGGAACAGCCACAGCAACAGACCGATGAACAGGAACCACTGCCAGAAGCGGCCGATATCGGTGTATTCCCAGCCCTGATGCCCGAACCAGAAATTGTCGGCGAGACCGAGTTTCTGCATCACCGCCAACCACTGGCCTGTGAACGCGCCGACCACGATCGTCAGCAGGCAGACGAACAACACGTTCACGCCGAGCCGCTGGAATTTCGGCTCGTGCCCCGACACCGCCGGGCCGATGTACAGCCCGGTGCCGAGCCAGGCGACCGCGATCCACAGCACCGCCAACTGCGTATGCCAGCTGCGGGTGAGCGAGTACGGCAGGAATTCGGAAATGGCGACGCCGTAGGCCTGCTGTCCCTCGACCTGATAGTGCGCGGTGGTCGCACCGAGCAGGATCTGCACCAGGAACAGCGCCAGCACCAGCCAGAAATACTTCGCGGTCGCGCGCATCGACGCGGTCGGCACCAGCGCGCGCAGCGGATCGGTCGCGGGCGGCGTCGCCGGCGCTTCCTTGCCGTGCCACACCGCGTAATGCCAGCCGAGCAGACCGATGCCGGCGATCATGAAGAGCACGCTGAACACGGTCCACAGGAAACTCGACGAGGTCGCGGTGTTGCCGACCAACGGCTCGTACGGCCAGTTCTGGGTGTAGCTGATGGTCGCGTCCGGGCGGTCGGTGACCGCGGCCCAGCTGGTCCACCAGAAGAATGCGGTCAGCGAACGCCGATGCGCCGCATCGGGCACGGTGTTCTCGCGCATCGCATAGGTTTCGCGCAGCGCGTGCGTGGCCGGGTCGTTCGAGAACAGGCTGTCGTAGTGCGCCGCGACCTGCGCGATGGCCTGCGCGCGTTCCGCGCTGATCGCGATGCGGCCGGTGGCCGCGTCCCAGGTGTTGCCGCGGATCAACGGTTTCAGCTCGGCCTGCAGTTTGGCCTGATCCCCGGCACCCAGGGTCGCATAGGCTTCGCCGCTGCCTGCGCGCGCGCGCAGCTCCAGCCACGCCATGGTTTCGCGATGCAGCCAGTCGGCGCTCCAGTCGGGCGCGACCAGCGCGCCATGGCCCCAGATCGAGCCCAACTGCTGGCCACCGATGCTCTGCCAGACCTGCCGGCCCTGTTCGATGTCGGCGCGGGTGAACACGGTGGTCCCGTCTTCGACGACGACGGCCTCGGGCATCGGCGGGGCCTGTCGGTAGATCTCGCCTCCCATCCACAACAGGGTGCCGAAACCGGCGATCAGCAGGGCGACGAGACCAAACCATAGTCTGCGCGTGGTGGACATGGATCTGCTCCTCCGGAAAGTGGAACAGATGGTCCGCGCGGCGGCATCGCGGGTCGATGACGCAGGTCAAGCGCGACGGAAAGCCTGCGATGGGATGCTGTGACCTCTAGAGCGTGTTATTCGTGAAAAATGACTCGCTCGCGGCAGCGAGCGAAACCAAGGCCGAACGGCAGGCCGTTCCGTCAGCCTTCGCAACAGATGGATTCGAATCGATCACAAACAGGTCCCTCGCCTGCGGCTCGGGATGACAGTCGCATCGAGAATGCCGTCAATCCGATGATCCGCCGAGGCAAAAAGCGGAATACCTTGGGTTCCGAATGCCGCTATCGGCGCGCGCGCATCACTCGCGCAGCACCGGCGCCGCCAGCGCCATCAACGCATCCGGATCGAGCAGTTCCATGTCGCGGCGATCCACCCGCAGCAGGCCGTCGCCTTCGAAACGCCGCAGCACGCGGCTGACGGTTTCCGGCGCGAGCCGCAGGAAATTGGCGATGTCGGTCCGCGCCATCGTCAGCTGGAAGCGCGTGGCGGAAAAACCGCGCTCGGACAGGCGCCGCGACAGCCCGATCAGGAACGCGGCCATGCGCTGGTCCGCCGACCAGTCGCCGGCGAGCAGCGCGGCGCGCCCGATGTCGCGGCTGAGCAGGCGGAACAACTGCTTCTGGATGCCCGGCATGCGCGTGGCCAGCACCGCGATCCGCGGAAAGGAGAACCGGCACAGCATCACCGTGTCCAGCGCGACCGCGTTGCAGGGATAGCGATCGCCATCGATGGCGTCGAGGCCGATGACCTCGCCCGGGAAATGAAAGCCGAGCACATGCTCGCGGCCGTCGCGATCGACCACGCAGGTCTTCACGGTGCCGGCGCGGACCGCGGCGATCGCCTCGAAGGGATCGCCCTCGCGGAAGATGTGGTCGCCGGCGTGGAACGGGCCGA
>CAMLLG010000036.1 GCA_946480825.1 uncultured Lysobacteraceae bacterium | reverse complement strand
CAGCAGATGGAAAAGATGATGAGCAAGCTCAGCGCCGGCGGCATGAAAGGCCTGATGCGGGGCATGAAGGGGATGATGGGCGGTCGCGGAGGCGGCATGCCGTTCCGCTGATCGGCTGCGACCCGTTCGTCCCGGATGCGGGGGCGGCAGGCGCAAAGGATCCTTCTCCGAGGGTTTCCCCACCCGAATCAGCGGGTTATACTTGGCGGCTTACCCTGCCATTCCGGCAGCCGGGCTCCACAGGAAACAACGTCTCATGGTCAAGATCCGTCTCACCCGTGGCGGCGCCAAGAAGCGCCCCTTCTACCACATCATCGTCACCGACAGCCGCAGCTCGCGCGATGGCCGCAACATCGAGCGCCTGGGTTACTACAACCCGATCGCTGCCGGTAACGAAAAGCGCGTCGAACTCGACCTCGAGCGCACCAGGCACTGGATCGGCCATGGCGCCCAGATGACCGACAAGGTCGCCGATCTCTACAAGCAGGCCGCCAAGGCGGCTGTTGCCGCGGCGCCCGCCGCCTAAGCGCCCGGCCGCGGCCCGCCGCGGCCACCTCCTGATGAACGACCCGACGCGCCGCATCCTGGTAGGCAGGATCCACGGCGCGTTCGGCGTGCGCGGCGAACTGAAACTCGAATCCCTGACAGAACCGGCCGGCAACCTGCTGCGCTATCAGCCGTGGATCCTGCGCGATGCCCAAGGGCGTGAACGCGAAATCTCCGGTGCCAAAGCGCGTCCCGGCGCGAAAGGACTGATAGGCACCATTCCGGGCGTCGAAGATCGCGATGCGGCCGAAGCCCTGCGCGGGGCCGAGCTCTACGTGACGCGCGGTGCGCTGCCGCCGCCGAAGGACGGCGAGTTCTACTGGATCGATCTCGAAGGCCTGCGTGTGGTCAATCTCGAGGGCGTCGAATTCGGTGCCGTCGCTTACGTATTCTCCAACGGCGCCAATGACGTGCTGGTGGTGCGTGGAGATCGCGAGCGCATGATTCCCTTCGCGCGTCCGGACTATGTCCGTGAGCTCGATTTCGACGGCGGCCGCATCGTCGTCGATTGGGATGCGGATTTCTGATCCGCCGAGCGACGCCATGCGCATCGACATCGTCAGTCTCTTTCCCGAATTCGTCGCTCAGATCGCCGGTCATGGCGTCGTCGGACGCGCGCTGGAGCGTGGTTTGCTGTCGATCCACGGCTGGAACCCGCGCGATCATGCCGAGGGCAACTATCGACGGGTGGACGATCGTCCGTTCGGTGGTGGGCCCGGCATGGTGATGATGATCGAGCCCCTGCGGGCTGCGATCGCGGCGGCCCTCGCTGCAGATCCGCACCCGGCGAAAGTCGTCTACATGAGCCCTCAGGGCGCACAGTTAACCCAGGCCAAGGCGCGCGAGTTGGCCGCGCAGGCGCGATTGATCCTGCTGTGCGGCCGCTACGAGGGCGTCGACGAACGTCTGCTGCAGGCCGAAGTCGACGAGGAACTGTCGATCGGCGACTACGTTCTCTCCGGTGGCGAACTGGCTGCCGCGGTGGTCATCGACGCCACCGCCCGGCTGCTGCCCGGGGCCCTGAACGACGCCGAGTCGGCCGCTCAGGACAGTTTCGAGGGTGAGGGTGGGCTGCTCGACTGCCCGCATTACACCCGGCCGTTGGAACATCCGCTCGGCGGCGTTCCGCCGGTGTTGCTGTCCGGGAACCATGCCGAGATCGCGAAATGGCGCCGTAAACAGTCTCTGGGCCGGACCTGGTTGCGGCGGCCGGAGCTGATCGACCAGGCCGTCCTGAGCAAGGCCGACCGGGCCCTGTTGGAGGCCTTCATGGCCGAGCAGGCCGGGCCGGCCGGAATTCCCGACGAAGCGGGTTGAGCGCTGGCGCCGGGCTGAAAATTCCGTTTATAATGCGCGGCTTACCGTCCGTTGGCGGTAATGACAACCCCATGCCATGACGCGGGTCCACGTGCACTCGCGCAACAACATGCCGCTCGACGGCACCAACAACAGGCCCACCATGAACAAGCCCTCGCTCAATACGCTGCTGCAGCAGTTCGAAGCCGAACAGGTGCAGCGTCAGCTGCCGGAATTCGGTCCCGGCGACACCGTCATCGTCAACGTCAAGGTCAAGGAAGGCAATCGCGAACGCGTGCAGGCCTACGAAGGCGTCGTCATCGGCATCAAGAACGGCGGTCTGAATTCCGCGTTCACCGTGCGCAAGATCTCGCACGGTTACGGCGTCGAACGCGTGTTCCAGACCCACAGCGCGGCGATCGAATCGGTGGTGGTGAAGCGTCGCGGCGCGGTCCGTTCGGGCAAGCTGTACTACCTGCGCAACCTCGAAGGCAAGAAGGCGCGCATCAAGGAAGATCTGTCGATGCACGCCAAGGCGAAGAGCGAAGCCAAAGCCGGCTGATCCGCTCCGCAACCGCGTCATCCGCAACGGCCGCCCACTGGGCGGCCGTTCGCTTTTGCGGCAGGCGTACACTGAAGCGGATTCCTTCAATCCACGACCGTTCCGCATGCCCGAAGACATCGCCAGCGTCCGCCTCGATCTGTGGTTATGGGCCGCGCGCTTCTACAAGACCCGCAGTCTGGCCAAGCAGGCGATCGAAACCGGCAAGGTCGACGTCGGCGGCCAACGCGCGAAGCCGTCGCGGACGGTGCGCGTGGGCGATGCCATGCGCATCGCGCGCGGCGAGGAGGCGTTCGAGATCGAAGTCGTCGGGCTCAGCGACCAGCGCGGGCCGGCGAAGATCGCGCAGACGCTCTATGTCGAATCCGAAGCATCCAAGGCGCGTCGCTTGGAGACGTTGGCGGCATTGCGCGCGGCGCGCGCGGGCTATCAGCCGCCGGAGACGAAGCCGGACAAACGCGCGCGCCGCCTGATCCGTGCTCTGGGCGACATCGACGCGATCTGAATCGATGCCGCGACGCCGTTCTCAGAGCGCGACCGCCGGCGGCACCGTGACCTGGATGGTGCGGCGTTTGATCGCGGCGGTATCGCCGACACGTTTGGCCCACTCTTCTTCTGTCGACATCCATGCCGGCGTGCCCGGCGGCAGGTCCATCATCGGAATGTCCGGCAAATCGTCGTCGGTGAAGGCGTTGCCGTAGAGCGGTGCGGCGGCGGCGTCGGTCGCGCCGAGCAAGGGCCGGATGCGCTGGATCGCCGCGTTGTACTTCGCCAGCATCGTCGCGGTGGACGCAGCGGCCTGCGCATCGCTCGCGCCGCCTGCGGTCGGCGAGGTCGGATGCGGCAGATGTTCGAAATGCACGGCCGGGCGACCGACGGCCGCGGGCGAATCCAGCCAAGCCTCCCAGGACTTGCGGGCCAATCCGCCGAACGCCACCACGGCATCGATCGGGCTCTTGTCGAGCACGCCGGCGATCCAGCGATTGCGATACTCCGCGATCTGCGCGTCGCCGATGTGCGCATTGCCGGCCTGTTGGCCGAATACGCTGTAAACGTAGGCGTTGAGGATGACGTAGCGCTTGCGGATGCCGAGCTTGTGCAGGAATCCCTGCACGCGCTTGCCGGCGTTGCCGACGAGGATGCGGCGCACCACGGCCTCGGACTGCGCCGGATCCTGGCCGATGATCAACACGCGCGCGGTGCCGTTGAGCCGGCCGCGATGGAAGATCGGGCCCCATTCGGTGCGGAAATCGGCGGTCGGATACACATCCGGTCCCGGATAGTTGCGCGCCAGTGTCTTGAACGGGCTGCTGGTGTAGCCGGGGCAGAAGTCGATGGGCATGACGGTTCCTGTCGTGATCGTCCGATACCCTCACCAACGCGGCCGTCGCCCGCAGACGGTCATCGGCGTTGAACATCGCTGGACGAAAAAAGCCGGCGCATCGCGCGCCGGCTTTCCGGAATCCGATCCTGCGTTTGCTTACGCCAGATCGAAGCGGTCGTTGTTCATCACCTTGGCCCAGGCCGCGGCGAAGTCGTGCACGAACTTGGCTTCGGCGTCGCTGGCGGCATAGACCTCGGCGAGCGAGCGAAGCTGCGAGTTGGAGCCGAACACGAGATCGACGACCGTGCCCGTCCACTTCAGTTCGCCGCTCTTGCGGTCGCGGCCTTCCAGCACATGCTTGTCGGCGGCCGAGCGCTTCCACGCGGTGTTCATGTCGAGCAGATTCACGAAGAAATCGTTGCTCAGCGTGCCGGGGCGTTTGGTGAAGACACCGTGCGCGGCGCGGCCGACGTTCGCATCGAGCACGCGAAGGCCGCCGATCAGCGCGGTCATCTCCGGCGACGTCAGATTCAGCAACTGCGCCTTGTCGATGAGCAGTTCGGCCTGCACCTCTTCGAGCCCCGGCTGCACGTAGTTGCGGAAGCCGTCGGCCAGCGGTTCGAGCACCGCGAACGATTCGATGTCGGTCTGGTCCTGCCGCGCGTCGGTGCGGCCCGGCGAGAACGGCACGGTGATCTCGTGTCCGGCCTGTTTCGCCGCCGCTTCGACCGCCGCGTTGCCGGCGAGCACGATCAGATCGGCGAGCGAGATCTGCTTGCCGCCGGACTGCGCGCCATTGAACCCGGCCTGGATCGATTCCAGCGTCGCGAGGATTTTCGCCAGTTCGCCCGGTTGATTGACCGCCCAGTCCTTCTGCGGCGCGAGCCGGATGCGCGCGCCGTTGGCGCCGCCGCGCTTGTCGCTGCCGCGGAAGGTGGATGCCGACGCCCAAGCGGTGTTCACCAGTTGCGGGATGGACAGGCCGGAGGCGAGCACCTTGGCCTTCAACGCCGCGATGTCGTTCGCATCGACCAGCGGATGGTCGACGGCCGGGACCGGGTCCTGCCAGATCAGCACTTCCGACGGCACCAGCTTGCCGAGGTAGCGCGCGCGCGGGCCCATGTCGCGGTGGGTGAGCTTGAACCATGCGCGGGCGAAGGCATCGGCGAAGGCCTGCGGGTCGGCGTGGAAACGGCGCGAGATCTTTTCGTAGGCCGGATCGAAGCGCAGCGAAAGATCGGCCGTGGTCATCATCGGCGGGTGCCGCTTCGACGGATCGTGCGCGTCGGGAATCATCTGCTCCGGCTTCGGATCCTTCGGCGTCCACTGATGCGCGCCGGCGGGGCTCTTGGTCAGCACCCATTCGTTGCCGAAAAGCACGTCGAAATAGCCGTTGTCCCACGTCGTCGGATTGGGTTTCCAGGCGCCTTCGATGCCGCTGGTGGTGGTGTGGACGCCGCGGCCGCTCTCGAACGCGTTGATCCAGCCGAAGCCCTGGTCTTCCAGTGCGCCGCCTTCCGGCTCGGCGCCGACGAGTTTGGGATCGCCCGCGCCGTGCGCCTTGCCGAAGGTGTGGCCGCCGGCGACGAGGGCGACGGTTTCCTCGTCGTCCATCGCCATGCGCGCGAAGGTTTCGCGCACGTCGCGGCCGGAGGCGACCGGATCGGGATTGCCGTCGGGGCCTTCGGGGTTCACGTAGATCAGGCCCATCTGCACCGCACCCAGCGGGTTCGCCAGTTGGCGATCGCCGGAGTAGCGACTGTTGGCCTTGTCGCTGGTCGCCAGCCACTCGGCCTCGGGCCCCCAGTTGATGTCTTTTTCCGGCTCCCAGATGTCCGCGCGGCCGCCGCCGAAGCCGAAGGTCTTGAAGCCCATCGATTCCAGCGCGACGTTGCCGGCGAGGATCATCAGATCCGCCCAGCTGAGCTTGCGCCCGTATTTCTGCTTGATCGGCCACAACAGGCGGCGGGCCTTGTCGAGATTGCCGTTGTCCGGCCAGCTGTTCAGCGGCGCGAAGCGCTGCGAACCGTTGCCGCCGCCGCCGCGGCCGTCCGCGATGCGGTAGGTGCCGGCCGCATGCCAGGCCATGCGGATGAAGAGACCGCCGTAGTGGCCCCAGTCCGCGGGCCACCAGTCCTGCGAATCGGTCATCAGCGCGGTCAGGTCGGCGACGACGGCGTCGAGGTCGAGGGTCTTGAATTCAGCGGCATAGTCGAAGTCGGCACCCATCGGATCGGACTTTTCGGAACGCTGGTGCAGGATGTCCAGATTCAACTGATTGGGCCACCAGTCGCGATTGCCGCGACCGCTGCCGCTGGCCATGGTGTGATGGCGAGCTCCGCCCGAGAACGGGCACTTCGATTCGTCTGTCATGGTTCTCTCCTTGGGTCGATTGCACCGGCCGACGTGAACCGATTCGAGAACGGTGCGCCGGGGTGGCCTCGGGCAGGGTGCCTGCGGTCGTCATACCGTAGGCGCGGCCAACGACAATGTGAATTCAATTGTTTTGACTGTTTCGATAGGTTTTATCAATAGCCAAGATCTATCGGAACGGCCGAAGACTGTGGCGATGATTCGCCGCTCGCGACCGCCGGGATGCGGTGAGGCCTATCAGCGCTTGTCGCCCAGCAGGCCGCCGCCGAGCTTCAGCATATCGCTCAGGTCGACATCGCCGTCGCCGTCCTTGTCGAGCACCGCGCCGAGCAGGCCGCCGGCCAGACCGCCCTGCTGGCGCACCTGTTGCCGCTCCTGTCCGAGCACGGCGCCCAGGATGTCGGCCGTCGGGTTGCCGCCGCCGAGGCCCATGGATTGTCCGCCGCCGCTTTCGTTGCCGGAGAACATGCGTTTGGCGAGATAGCCCATCACGATCGGCGCGAGGATCTTCATCAATTGGCCGGCACGATCGCCGCCGAGGCCGGTGGCCGCCCCGAGGCTCTGCTCCGCCCGCGCCTGCTGTCCGCCGAAGATGTGCCCGAGCACGCCGGCGCCGTCGGTTTGCCGGCTCTGCGCGCCGCCGAGCACCATGCCCAGCAGGCCGCCGAGATCGCCGCCGCTGCCCGCGTGATCGCGCTGCAGCGCACCCAACAGCGCTTCCGCGCCCTGCGGCTGACTGGCGTTCTTGCCCAGCGCGCCCATCAGCAGCGGCAGCGCCGCGCTCACGGCGTCTGCGGCCTGGCCCTGATCGATCCCCAACTGGCGCGAAATCTGCTGCAGCGGGGCCCCCTGGAGCTGGGCGAGGAGGTCGTTGGTGAGTGCGGTCATGGCGGTCTCCTTGTGCGCGCCCGACGCGGGCGGAAGTGTCGTCGCACTGTAGACCCTGCGCGGCGGCCGGTGGAGATGGCCGAAGACTTTTTCGCCGTCTGCCGCCCCGACTCAGGCCGCTGCAGTCAGGCGGCCCCGCGTTACCCCGCGTCCGCCAGCACCGCATCGAACTCGCCCGCGAGCACGCGGTCGAGGCGACCGCTGCGCCAGCCGCGGACGCTGTCGCGCACCAGCGGCGAGGGCTCGGCGCGATAGCGGCGGCAGACGCGGAGTTCGTCGTCGGCATCCGATCGCGTCGGGCGCGCGCGTCCGGGCCAATCGGGCGCGATGCGCACGGACGCGGCGATGCGCCGCGTGCCGCCTTCTTCGGCGTCGTATTCGAGCGCGTGCAGGCCGTGCTCGGCTTCGAGCAGTGCGAGCGCGCCGAAGCCGCTCACAGCGAGTCGCGCGCGGCATTCGCCTGCGTTCTGTTCCAGGACTTGCACGCGCATGTTGCGGCGTTCGGCCCAGGCCATGTACATCGCCAGCAACTGCTGCCACCACAGCCGGGTACGCGCGGGATCGCGCTTGAGATCGCTTTCGCCCGCGGCGAGCCACAGCAGCGCGTCCTGCGGCCGCTGCGTCGAGACCGCGTCCACCGCATGTTCCAGCAACCACAGCAATTGCGCGTGGCGGGCGACGAAACCGGCGTCGGCGCCATCGCGCGCCAGACGTTCGTCCAGACGTTGCGCGGTGTCGAGCGCGCTCTCGACGCGATCGCGGCGTTCGATCCGGTCGAGTACGTCGAAACGCTCGGGTCGCGACCAGAAATCGCGCTCGCCCATCGCCGCGTAGTCGGCGTCGCGTGCGTCCGACCAGGCCGATGCAGCGAGCTGGTCGGCGAGCCGTGCGAATGCGTCGCGCAGCGTGGCGACGGCGGATGCAGACGCTTCCGGTGCGTATACGAACGCGCGCAGATCGCCATCGGCGACGGCGGCGACGGCATCGGCGGCCGGCAGCGACGGATTCGGATCGACGAACTCCACTTCCAGCCGTTCGCCCGCGCTGCGCACGAACAGGAACTGGTCGCCCTGCGGCGTGCGGTGTTCGACGATGCTGCGCGCCAGCGGCGCCAGCAGATGCTGTTCGATGGCGCGGCGAAGCGGACGCGCGCCGAGGTCCGGGGTGAAGCCGCGGTCGAGTAGGAATTCGATCGCCGACGGTTCCCACTCCACCGCCCAATCCCGATTCCTGAGACCGCGACGGCCCATCGCGCGCTGCAGTTCTTTGTGCAGGATGTCGCGCATCAGGGTGCGGTCGAGCGGATTGAACAGCACGATGCGATCGAGACGGTTGAGGAATTCGCGGCGGAAGGTTTCGAACAGGGCCTTCTCGACGCCGCCGCGCGAATAGCCGCCCGCGACCGAGGTGAACCCCGGCCCGGCGCTGCGCGACAGGGTCGAGCCCGCGTTGCTGGTGAGGATGATGATGCTGTGGCGGAAATCGGCGACGTTGCCGTTGCGGTCGCTGAGGCGGCCGTCGTCGAACACCTGCAGGAACAGGTCCCAGACCCGCGGATGCGCTTTCTCGAATTCGTCCAGCAGCACCACCGAGAACGGTTGTTCGCGGATGCGCGCGACCAGCGAGCGCGCGCTGCCGTCGCGCGACACTTCGGTGAGCCGCCACGCCGAGTCGTCGGACTGGAACTCGCTCATGTCCAGCCGCAGCAGGCGTTCGTCGCTGCCGAACAGCAGTTCGCCGAGAGTCTTCGCCAGTTCGGTCTTGCCGGTGCCGGTGGGCCCGGCGAACAGGAACACGCCGATCGGCCGTCCGCTGTCGACCAGCCCGGCCTTCAGCATCGCGATGCGGTCGACGAGACATTCCACCGCCTCGTCCTGGCCGATCACGCGTTTGCGGAAGAATGCGCGCAGCGCGTCGAGGTCGAGACTCTGGCGGTCGTCGATCACGTCGAGCGGCAGTCCGCTGCGCCGCGAGATCGCGCGCAGCAGCGCGTCCGCGCCCAGCGGCAAAGCGTGCGGCTGGGTAGCGATCGCCGCCTGCAGCGATTCCTCCAGCAGCCGCAGCGTGCGCCCGGGTTCGTGCTGCTCGGGGAAATACTGCGCGGCCATGCGCTGGGCTTCGTCCAGCGTGCGCGCATCGGCCACGGCAGTGTCGAGCCGCGCTTCGCGCGCATCGCGCCAGCGTTCGAGCAGGTCGCGCATGGTCGCGGTCGAGGGCGACGACAGGGTCACGGTCTTCACCAGATGGCGCAGGGTCGGTCGTGCGATCAGCAATTGCGCGAGCTGCGCCGGCGACAGTTCGCCGATCATCCGCAACTGGCCGCGTTCCATCGCCGGCAGCAGCAGATCGAGAATGCCGCGCGGGTCCTGGCTGTGGCCGCCCTTGTGCAACAGATCGTAGAAATCCTGCACCCGCCACAGCGCGCGCCCGCGGTCGAGCGCGACCAGCAGTTCGCGCATCCGCTCTTCGAGTTCGCCGATGTAGCTCTGGCCCGCCAGCACCTCGGCGGCCGACGCTTCGAACAGCAGCCAGCCTTCGTCGTGCAGGCGCGCGAACAGACGATCCACCAGCACGGTCTTGCCGGTGCCGTGGTCGCCGGCGACCAGCACCGACACCGCCGGTGTCGCCTGCAGCATCGCGTGGAGTTTCCCGATCTGCAGATCGAGTTCGGGATGATCGACGATTCCCGGCGCGCCCGCACCGGTGTCGACCGGCGGCGCCCACAGCCGACCGACCCCGCCCAGGGTGCGGCGTTCGCGCCGCAGCGCGATTTCGGCCCTGGTCTGAGCGACGAAGGGTTCCAGCACAGGCGAACGGAACGACTGCAGCCCGTCCGCGAGCTGTTCCAGTTCCCACTCCTTCAGCGTATCGAGCGTCATCGGCGTGCAGCCGGGGGCATGCGCTTCCGCCCACGACAGGTATTCGCGCAGGCGCTGGCGCAGCGGCGGTTGTTCGTACCACCATTCGCGCAGATGCCGCACCAGCCCGGGCAGGGCCGATGCATCGGCCTGCGCCTGCAGATAATCCAGCATGAACTTCAGCTGGAAACGTCCCGGCGACGAGGTCGCGGCCAGCGCCGCCCGGGCATCGATGTCGCCGCGTTCGCGCAACGCGGCGTAGAGCATGCAGCCCAACGCATCGCTGTCGCTTTCGAGCAGTTCGAGAAGATCCTTCGGCGCGAACGCGGGGCTCGCGAGCAACGCGACGCCCTCCCTGAACTGCGGCAGCCGCAGCAGATCCTCGGGACTCTGGATGCGACCGTCGTCGTTCTCGATCTCGCGGCGCAGGCGATAAAGCTTGTCGGCCGGTGTTTCTTCCGCGGCTGCGGCGTCATCCCGGGATGCGTCCGCAGGTGCGGGCAGGGCTTCGATCACCGCGTCTGTGGATTGATCGGGGCGCGTGCCGTGCCCGGTCGCATCCGGCCATTGCGACGGCGGCGACCGCCGCAGCCAGACCGCCAGTGCGACGCCGAACAACACCCCTGCGATGAAGATTCCGATGGCCACGCGCGATTCTCCGTTGATCGCGCCAGTGTACCGGCGCCGGGTCGCGGAGGCTGCGATGGGCGCGTGTGTCCGACGCGCTCTGCCGCCGCTGCTATTCCAAGGCCTTCAGGCGATACAACGCTTCGAGCGCCTGCTTCGGCGTGAGTTCGTCCGGGTCGATCGCGGCGAGGGCGTCGAGCGCGGCGGAAGCGGGCGTGAACAGGCCGAACTGTTGCGGTGTGTCGAGGGTCTGCGGGGTCAGCACCGGCGCGGGATCGTCGCGGCGCTGTTCGAGTTCGGCCAGACGCCCGCGCGCTTCGCGCACGACGCTTTTCGGCAGGCCGGCGAGGGCGGCGACCTGCAGGCCGAAGCTGCGGTCGGCGGGGCCGTTTTTCACCGCATGCATGAAGACCAGCGTGTCCGCATGCTCGACGGCATCGAGATGCACGTTGGCGATGCCGCTGCCGGGCTGGGCGAGCGTGGTCAGTTCGAAGTAGTGCGTGGCGAACAGGGTGTAGCAGCGATTGGTCGTCGCGAGATGGCGCGCGCAGGCTTCGGCGAGGGCGAGGCCGTCGTAGGTCGAGGTGCCGCGGCCGATCTCGTCCATCAGCACCAGCGATTGCGCGGTGGCGTGATGCAGGATGTAGCTGGTCTCGCTCATTTCGACCATGAAGGTCGATTGCCCGCGGGCGAGATCGTCGCCGGCGCCGATGCGGGTGAGGATGCGGTCGATCGGGCCGAGCTCCGTCTTCGTCGCCGGCACGAAGCTGCCGATGTGCGCCAGCAGCACGATCAGCGCGTTCTGGCGCATGTAGGTGGATTTGCCGCCCATGTTCGGGCCGGTGATCACCAGCATCCGGCGGTCGGCGTGCAGATCGAGGTCGTTCGGCTCGAACGGTTCGTCGCGAACCGCTTCGACCACCGGATGGCGGCCGCGTTCGATCCGCAGCACCGCATCGGCGACCAGTCGCGGGCGCGACCAGTCGAGTTCGCGCGCACGCTCGGCGAAGCAGGTCAGCACGTCGAGTTCGCTCAGCGCGGCGGCGCAGCGCTTCAGCGGTTCGAGATCGCGGTTGAGTTCGTCGAGCACACCTTCGTACAGCAGCTTTTCGCGGGTCAACGCACGGTCGCGCGCCGACAGCACCTTGTCCTCGAACTGCTTCAGCTCTTCGGTGATGTAGCGCTCGGCGCCGGTCAGGGTCTGGCGGCGGGTGTAGTGCACCGGCGCCTTGTCGGCCTGGCCCTTGCTGATCTCGATGAAATAACCGTGGACGCGGTTGTAGCCGACCTTCAGCGTCGGGATACCGCTGCTTTCGCGTTCGCGGGCTTCGAGATCGATCAGGAACCGATCGGCATTCGTGCTGAGCTGGCGCAGTTCGTCGAGTTCCGCGTCGTAGCCCTCGGCGATGACGCCGCCGTCGCGCGCCAGCACCGGCGGCTGCGGCACGATCGCGCGCGCCATCCATGCCGCCTGCGTATCGTGTTCGCCGAGCTCCGAGGCCAACACCTGCAGCCGCGGCGAATCGATGCCGTCGAGCGCGGCGCGGACCTTCGGCAACAGCAACAGCGCGTCGCGCAGGGTCGAGAGGTCGCGCGGCCGCGCGCTGCGCAGGGCGACACGCGACAGGATGCGTTCGATGTCGCCGAGGCCGCGGAACGCGTCGCGCACATCAGCGTCGGCGCGCGCGTCGAGCAGGCGCTCGACCGCATCGTGGCGTTCGCTCACGACGACGCGGTCGCGCAGCGGGCGATGCAGCCAGCGTCGCAGCAGACGGCCGCCCATCGGCGTGACCGTGCTGTCGAGGATGCCGAGCAGGGTGTGCCGGGTATCGCCGTCGATGCGGGTGTCGAGTTCGAGATGGCGACGGGTCGCCGCGTTCATCGCGATCGCGCCGTCGCTGGTCTCCACCCGGATCGCGGTGAGATGCGGCAGGCGCTGTTTCTGCGTCTCCTCGACGTAGCCCAGCAGCGCGCCCGCGGCCGCGATCGCCGATGGTCTGTCCTCGATGCCGAAGCCGGACAGATCGTGCAGATCGAAGAAGCGCAGCAGTTGGCGGCGGCCGCTGTCGGCGTCGAACAGCCACGGCGCGCGCCGACGCAGGCCGCCTCGGGTCGCGAGCGCGGCCGGCCAGCCTTCCTCGTCGGGCAGCAGCAGTTCGGCCGGGTCCAGCCGCGCGAGTTCGGCTTCGAGTTGATCGTCGTTCGCCACCTCGTTGACCAGAAAGCGGCCGCCGGCGAGATCGGCCCAGGCGAGCCCGTAGCCTGATTTGCTGCGCGCGACCGCCATCAACAGGGTGTCGCGGCGATCCTGCAGCAGCGCTTCGTCGGTGACGGTGCCGGGGGTGACGATGCGCACCACCTTGCGTTCGACGAGCCCCTTCGCCAGCGCCGGATCGCCGATCTGTTCGCAGATCGCGACCGATTCGCCCAACGCGACCAGTCGGGCGAGATAGCCCTCGTAGGCATGCACCGGCACGCCTGCCATCGGGATCGGCTGACCCGCGGAATTGCCGCGCTGGGTCAAGGTGATGTCGAGCAGGCGCGCGGCCTTGCGCGCATCGTCGTAGAACAGTTCGTAGAAATCGCCCATGCGGAAGAACAGCAGCACGTCGGGGTGCTCCGCCTTGGCGGCGAAGAACTGACGCATGAGCGGGGTGTGCTGGTCGCTGGCGGCGCGAAGGGGCGATGCGGAATCGGACACGGGCGGGGGCATTCGTGGGGGCGCGCCGGGTGCTTCGCAGGGCGCCCGGAGAGGGCGGCAAAGACTAGCATGCCGGCCCGGCGCGGGCGGTTTCCGGCCATGCGCACAGCCGCCGAATCCTGTGCTACCGTCGCGACGCGGTTGTCCGAGGATTCAGACGAGGGGCGGACCCACGGCCACGGGCCTTCGAGGAGGCTCCGACCCGATGGTGCGACGACGCGACAGACGCCGGGATGCGTGCCGCCGATGATCGAACAACGACCACGTAACGATACGAAAACACAAAAACATATGGCGAGGAGGGGGGTAATGAAAGATCGTGCACTGCAACATTCGACCTTGGCGCGTGCGCTGCTGATCGCGCTGGTGGGCCTGGCCCAGGCGCCGCTGGCGTTCGCTCAGGACAGCGCTTCCGGGGAAGAAGAAGCCGGAACGCTCGACAAGATCATCGTCACCGCGCAGAAGCGCGAGGAAGCGCTCCAGGACGTGCCGGTGGTGGTCACCGCGCTGTCCGAGGAAATGCTCGAAGAGAACGGCGTCCGCGACATCAAGGATCTGCAGCAGATGGTGCCCGGTCTGACCGTCACCAGCACGCAGAGCGAATCGTTGACCACCGCACGCATCCGCGGCATCGGCACGGTCGGCGACAACGCCGGTCTCGAGTCTTCGGTCGGCGTGGTGATCGACGGCGTCTACCGTCCCCGTAACGGCGTGGGCTTCGGCGACCTCGGCGAACTCGAACGCATCGAAGTGCTCAAGGGCCCGCAGGGCACGCTGTTCGGCAAGAACACTTCGGCCGGCGTGATCAACGTCGTCACCAAGCGGCCGACCTACCAGCAGAGCGCGGAAGCGGAATTGACCGTCGGCAACTACGGCGCGATCGGCGTCGCCGGTTCCTACAGCGATTCCTTCAACGACATGGCGGCGTTCCGCCTGTATGCCGCCAAGCGCAAGCGCAACGGTTATCTCGATGTCACCACGGGCAGCGGCCCGCGCGTCGAGACCGAAGACCAGGACCAGAATTTCCATACCTTCCGCGGCCAGTTGCTGTTCGAACCCACGGATACGCTCGACATCCTGCTGACCGGCGACTTCACCAACCGCGACGAGAACTGCTGCGCCAGCACCACGATCATCCGCGGCCCGACCGCGGCGATCCTCGATGCGCTGTCGGTGGACACCGGCGTGGCCCCGGTGGCCGATCCCTTCGCGCGCCGTGCGTGGGCGAACCGCAGCTCCGCGCAATACATGAAGGACAAGGGCGTCAGCGGCCAGGTCGACTGGGAAACGCCGTGGCTCAACGGCGCCACTCTGACCTCGGTCACCGCGCGTCGCGAGTGGCAGTCCACCAACGGCATCGATTTCGACTACAGCACCGCGGATCTGCTGTATCGCAACCCGCAGGAGTCGGACAACTTCACCCGCTTCAACACCTTCAGCCAGGAATTCCGCCTCACCGGCAGCACCGACAAGATCGACTGGCTGGTCGGCGCGTTCTATGCCGACGAGAACCTGCGCCGCAATGAGGCGTATCGCGTCGGCAGCGCCTACGAGCCCTACCTGTCGATCGCGCTGTTGTCGCGCATCAATCCGCTGCTGGCCACCAGCCCCACCGCGCCGCTGTTCCTCTCGCAGGCGTCGGGTCGTCCCTTCGGCACCGTGTTCGCCGGCCATGCCGCCGCCGATCGCTACGAGCAGGAATCCAAGAGCCTCGGCCTGTTCACCAACAACACCTGGCACGTGACCGACGCGCTCGACCTCACCCTCGGCCTGCGTTACACCCGCGAGAAGAAGGATCTGGCGTCGCGTTACAGCAACCCGAACGGCGGCCTCGGCTGCGGTGCGATGCTGGCCAATCCGGCGCAGGTGGTCGCGGCGCTGGTCGCGCGCGGTCTGACCGTCGCCCAGGCTTCGGCCGCGGCGCCGTCGGTCGTCGGTTTCGCCTGTCTGCCGTGGACCAACATCCAGCACAACGGCCGCAGCACCGACCAGAGCCGGGAAGAGAAGGAATGGTCCGGCACGTTCAAGGCCGCCTACCGTTTCAATGAGCATGCGATGGCCTATTTCTCGGCCGCGCGCGGCTATAAGGCCGGCGGTTTCAACCTCGACCGCGTGCAGTCGAACAACGGTCTCTCCAGCGGCACCGCCGGGATCGTGCCGGTGAACGACACCTCGTTCGACGGCGAGTTCGTCGACAGCTTCGAACTGGGCACCAAGACCACCTGGCTGGGCGGCAACCTGCTCCTCAACGCCACCCTGTTCCATCAGGAATACTCGGACTTCCAGCTCAACAGCTTCCTCGGCACCAGCTTCGTGGTCCGTTCGATCCCGAAGGTGACCTCGCAGGGTCTCGACGCCGAATTGATGTGGCAGACCGGCGGCTGGATGGTGCAGAGCGGCCTGACCTACGCCGACACCAAGTACGGCGACGATCCGCTGCCCGATGCCGATCTGTTCCTGCTGCCCGGCAGTCGCGCCAGCTTCGCGCCGAAGTGGTCGGTGACCGGCTCGGTCGGTTACGAATGGGACATGGGCAGCAATCTCGAAGCCAGCGCCCATCTCGGCGGCAAGTACATGTCCGACTACAACACCGGTTCGGACCTGGACCCGGAGAAGGAACAGGACGGCTACTCGGTGTTCAACGCGCGGTTCGTCATCGGCCGTCGCGATGGTCGCTGGGATGTCGAGCTGTGGTCGCAGAACCTCACCGATGCCGAGTACTACCAGGTCGCCTTCGACGCGCCGCTGCAGACCGGCACCTGGAACGCCTTCCTCGGCGCCCCGCGCACCTACGGCGTGACGTTCCGCGTGAAGTACTGAGTTTCCGCTTCCATCATGCGTCCTCGAACGGCCCGCTTCTGCGGGCCGTTCGTTTTGGCGGGCGTGCTGCATTGCGGATTGCGGCGGTTCACGGACGGGCGCATGCTCGGGCCTGGGGGAAACACGCCATCATCGACGCATCGCCGGAGCTGCGCTCGCCGCCAGCGTCCGGTTCACGGAAAAACGGGCTTCGGCGGTCGCATGCATGCGGGCCGCACGACGCCCGAGGGGAACGGAATGCCCGCCCAGCGGCATTCCGCAGACATGGGTCATAAGCCAAGGAGAATGTTCGATGTCCACGCCGTCGTTCACGCAGTCGTCCATCGTCCGCAACACGCGCCCGGGTCGAGCGCCGCATGCGCTCGCCGCCACGATCGCCATCGCGCTCGCGCTGTCCGGCTGCGGCCAGAAGCCGGAAGCGGCCGCGCCCAAGCCCGAAGTCGCCGCGGCGACACCGGCGACGCCGCCCTCGGTCTGCCAGGCCAGCAGCAGTTGGATCAGCAGTCCCAATCCGCCGTCCGAGATCGCCACCGCCGAAACCTTCTGCGACTTCTACCAGTTCTCGTGGCAATGGTTCCTGGCGCAGGTGTCGCCGTCGACCACGACGCCCGGCGAACGCGTGTTCGAAACCAACCGCCTGCGCGACCCCAGCGGCGGCAGCGGCCAGTGCGGCAAGCCGAAAGTCAGCGGGCGCGCGAACGCGGTCAAGCTGCTGGGCATCCGCGACATCAAGCCGGTCGACTTCGAGGAAGAGCAGGCCGACAGTAGCGCCCTCTACGACCAGAACGGCAACGTGCTGTATTACTCGGTGTGGTACTCGGATGCGGAATGCACGTCCACCGGCACCAGCTTCGCCGAAGGCACGATGGAGCTGAAAGTGGCCTGGAAAATCCTGCCGAAAGCGGACCCCACCTATTTCATGATGGATGCCGAAGTGCCCATGGCCAGCGGCACCGACCAACTGGCGCCGACGAAGGTGATCCTGGGCCTGGTCGGCTTCCACATCGTGAACTGGACGAAGAACCACCCGGAAATGATCTGGGCCTCGTTCGAACACAAGACCAATGCGCCGTTCTGCGACGGCTCCAGTCCGATGCCGGCCTCCGGCTGGTCGCTGGCCAGCAGCGAAGCCGCGCAATGCCTCACCGCGAATCCCAACCCGAACCCGGGACCGCCGAACGCCGCCTGCGCCGCGTTCAACTTCAACACGCCCACGGTCCAGGGCAATCCGCCGCCGCCGCCGACCGGCACGCCGAACAACATCTGCCGGCAGTATCCCTACGGCAACGCGCCGGGCGACATGACCGGCCCGAACGACAACAAGGCGAACCTTGCGGCGATCAAGGAACTCAACGCGCAACTGGTCGGCGCCGACGGCCTCCTGACCAAACTCGGCGACGACGACCCGATGGCGGTCTGGAAGAACTACGAGATGATCGGTGCGCTGTGGACCAAGGACGGACAGGACAGCGGCGTCCAGGCGAACCAGCGCGGCTCGCTCTACCTCGCCAACATGACGATGGAGAGCTTCTTCGAATCGAACACGCAGAACTGCTTCACGTGCCACAACTTCAGCACCACCGACCAGCCGGACGTGAGCCACATCTGCGGCGACCTCTTCACCGTCGACAAGGATGGCAATTGCCAGTTGCCGCCACCGGCCGCGGCGACACCCGCGAAGCCGTAGGACATCGATCGTTTCGTGTTGCCCCGACGGCCCGCCGCGTGCGGGCCGTCCTCTCTCCGCGCGCGTGCTTCGCCCGGGCTTGACGCTATCATCCCCACGGACGGCGCCCGCCGTGTTCCGGATCCCCGCATGACCCTCCATACCGACGCCGAACTGCGCGAACACGCCGAGACCCTGGGCGGACGTTTCCGCAATGCCCGGCACACGCTGGTCACCGCCGAGAGCTGCACCGGCGGCTGGATCGCCAAGACCGTCACCGATATCGCCGGTTCGTCCGACTGGTTCGATTGCGGCATGGTCGCCTACAGCTACGAAGCCAAGCAGGCGATGCTCGGCGTGCGCCCGGAAACGCTCGAACATCACGGCGCGGTCAGTCGCGAGACCGTGATCGAGATGGTCTCCGGCGCGCTGGTGCATTCCGGCGCGAGCATCGCGGTCGCGGTCACCGGCATCGCCGGCCCCGGCGGCGGTTCGTCCGACAAACCCGTGGGCACCGTCTGGATCGGCTGGAAACGCCGCGGCGGTTATGCCCACGCGCAGCTGTTCCATTTCGATGGCGACCGCGACGCCGTGCGTCGGCAGACCGTCGGCGCTGCCCTGCGCGGGCTGGAGACGCTGATCGGGACGCCCTGAGCGAACGCGCGGAGGGATCGTCGGCGGACGGCATCGCTGGCGCATCGAAACGTTGACGGATCAGGTTGTTAGTAGTAATACTACTAACCATGGACCTGACCGATACCCAGCACGCCATCCTCGCCCTCATCTCCGAGCGCATCGCCGCCGACGGCGTGCCGCCCTCGCAGACCGAGATCGCCCACGCCATGGGCTTCAAGGGCGTTCGCGCCGCCCAGTACCATCTCGAAGCCCTCGAACAGGCCGGCGTCATCCGCCGGGTGCCGGGGCAGGCGAGGGGCATCCGCCTGGTCCACGAGGCCGCGAACGACGCCCTCGATGCGCCGCCGGCGCCGATGCTGCCCGACAACGCCCTGCAACTGCCGGTACTGGGTCGGGTCGCCGCCGGCCTGCCCATCGGCGCCGACCTGCGTTCCGACGATTACGTTCTGCTCGATCGCGCGCTGTTCTCGCCCGCGCCGAATTACCTGCTGAAAGTGCAGGGCGATTCGATGGTCGACGAAGGCATCTTCGAAGGCGACCTCATCGGCGTCTACCGCACAAGCGAAGCGCGCTCCGGCCAGATCGTGGTCGCGCGCATCGACGACGAGATCACGGTGAAGCTGCTCAAGATCGGCAAGGACCGCATCCGGCTGATGCCGCGCAACCCCAGCTACGCCCCGATCGACGTGCAGCCCGATCAGGATTTCAGCATCGAAGGGCTGTACTGCGGCCTCGTGCGGCCGAGCCGGTGAGCGGAACGGGATCGATGCGCGCGATGCGGATAATCCCTACACGCGCCCGCGCGCTCTCCCGATGCCTCGCCCGCGCCGCCGCGATTAGATTTCGGAACGTCGCAGCTTTTGCGACAGGCGCTCCCTAATCTGCGCCCACTCCAAAGCATTCACCCAATCACTGACGAGGATTCCACGATGGACGAGAACAAGAAGCGCGCCCTTTCCGCCGCCCTGAGCCAGATCGACAAGCAGTTCGGCAAGGGCTCGGTCATGCGCATGGGCGACCGCCCGGTCGAAGCGGTCGAAGTCATCGGCACCGGTTCGCTGATGCTCGACATCGCGCTGGGCATTGGCGGCCTGCCCAAGGGGCGCGTCGTCGAGATCTACGGTCCGGAATCCTCGGGCAAGACCACGCTCACCCTGCAGACCATCGCCGAATGCCAGAAGGCCGGCGGCACCGCCGCATTCATCGACGCCGAACACGCGCTCGATCCGATCTACGCGCAGAAGCTCGGCGTCAACATCGACGAACTGCTGCTGTCGCAGCCCGACACCGGCGAACAGGCGCTCGAAATCGCCGATATGCTCGTGCGCTCCAACGCCGTCGACATCGTGGTCATCGACTCGGTCGCCGCGCTCACGCCGAAGGCCGAAATCGAAGGCGAGATGGGCGACCAGCTTCCCGGCCTGCAGGCCCGCCTGATGAGCCAGGCCCTGCGCAAGCTCACCGGCAACATCAAACGCAGCAACTGCATGGTCATCTTCATCAATCAGCTGCGCATGAAGATCGGCGTGATGATGCCGGGCCAGAGCCCCGAAGTGACGACCGGCGGCAATGCCCTCAAGTTCTACGCTTCGGTCCGCCTCGACATCCGCCGCATCGGCAGCATCAAGAAGGGCGAGGAGATCATCGGCAATCAGACCAAGATCAAGGTCGTCAAGAACAAGCTCGCTCCGCCGTTCAAGCAGATCGTCACCGAAATCCTCTACGGCGAAGGCATCAGCCGCGAGGGCGAACTGATCGACATGGGCGTCGAGGCCAAGCTGGTCGAGAAGTCGGGCGCCTGGTACAGCTGCGATGGCGAACGCATCGGCCAGGGCAAGGAAAACGCCCGTCAGTACCTCAAGGAAAATCCCGGCATCTCCACGAAACTCGAAGCCGCGCTGCGCTCGCAGTTCGTCGCCGCGGATGCGCCGCGCGACGCCGGCGATGACGATCAGGACGATTGATCGGCGCGAACCGCTCACCGATTGATGCCGACGGGGCGGGCCCGGAAACCTCGTCAGTGAACGGCCCGCCCCTGACGCACTCTCGCAAGGCGATGAATACGACGCGATACGGAAGACGCGTCGGTGGCCCGGGGCCCCAAACCCGGACCGCATTGCGACACCGCTCGCCGGCGGCGCCGCGCTCGCCGGGAAATCCAAGGGACTGGATTTCCCGGCGATTTTTTGTCGTTTCAATGATTCGAGGCCGCATGCTGTTCATGCGGCAATCCATGGAGTCCCTGCGATGCACGGTCTGATCGGCAAGATGACGGCGGTTCCCGGCCAGCGGGATGCGCTGATCGCGATTCTTCTCGAAGGCATCGGCGGCATGCCGGGCTGTCTGAGCTATGTCGTCGCCCGCGACCCGGCGGATGCCGATGCGGTGTGGATCACCGAGGTCTGGGACAGCGCCGAGCATCACAAGGCCTCGCTGTCGCTGCCGCAGGTGCAGGCGGCGATCGCCAAGGCGCGGCCGATCATCGCCGGCTTCGATACCCACATCGTCACCGAGCCGGTGGGCGGACACGGCCTGTCGATCTGAGCAACAGCCACCGGATTATGATGCGTCGACATCGTTCCGGAATCCGCCCATGTGCCGCATGCCGAGCGTTCTCCTGGCCTCGCTGGTCTGTTTCGCCGCGCAGGCGGCCGAACCGCCAGCCACCAACATTAGCCTCACGCCCGGCGCGCCGCCGGCATCGCCGGAACTGATCGCCACGCTGCTGGAAAAGGATCGGCAATTGTTCGAGGCGGTCTTCGGTTGCAAGCTCGATCTGCTCGCCTCGCTGATCGCCGACGATTTCGAGTTCGTCCACGACAAGTGGGGACAGACCGCCGATTCCGGCGCGAAGTTCATGCAGGGCATGCGCGACAACTGCGAGGCGCAGAAGACGGGACGGAATTTCCGCGCACGCCGCGAATTGATCGAAGGCACGATGACCGTGCACGTGCTGAACGGATACGGCGCGATGCAGATGGGTGAGCACCGCTTCTTCGCGCTGCGACCCGGCCAGGCCGACAGACTCACCGAAAGCGGAAAATTCATCGATGTCTGGCGTCAGATCGACGGCGAGTGGAAGCTCGCGCGGGTGATCAGCTACGATCATCGGCTCGCCGAGTAAGGCCTGACCCGCGAGAGCGCGGATCGATCGCGCCGGCGATCACACCGAGAACACCACCGTCCGCTGACCATTGAGCAGCAGGCGATCGTCCAGCCAGCAGCGCAGCGCCTGCGCCAGCACGCGTCGTTCGATATCGCGTCCGATGCGGATCAGGTCCGCTGGCGTGTCGTGATGGCTCACGCGCTGGGTGTCCTGTTCGATGATCGGACCCTCGTCGAGATCGGCGGTGACGAAATGCGCGGTCGCGCCGATCAGTTTCACTCCGCGCGCATGGGCGCTGTGGTACGGCTTCGCGCCCTTGAAACTGGGCAGGAACGAGTGGTGGATGTTGATGCAGCGGCCGGCGAGCTTTTCGGTCAGATCGTTCGAAAGCACCTGCATGTAGCGGGCCAGCACCACGAGTTCGGTTCGCGTCTGTTCGATCAGCGCCCACAGCCGCGCTTCCTGTTCCGCCTTCCGTTCCGGCGTCACCGGGAGATGGTGGAAGGGAATGCCTTCGAAATCCAGGTGGCGGTAGGTTTCCCGCGGGTGATTGGAGACGATCGCGACGATGTCCATCGGCAACTCGCCGATGCGCCACCGATACAGCACGTCGGCCAGGCAGTGGTCGAATCTGGAGGCCATCAGCAGCACGCGGCGGCGTTCGCCGCGGTCGCGCATGCTCCATTGCATGTCGAAGCGACCGGCCGGCACCGCGAAGGTGTCGCGCAGGGCCTCGAACGATGCCCCCGCTTCCACCAGCGCGAAGACCGTGCGCATGAAGAAACGCTCGGTTTCCGGGTCGCTGTACTGCTGCGATTCGAGGATGTTCGCGCCATGCCCGAACAGATGGCCGGAGACCGCGTTGACGATGCCCGGCCGGTCCGGGCAGGAGAAGGTGAGAACGTATTGGCGCGAAGGCATGCGCGGCGCGGCGTTGGTGAGGGTCCGTCGACTTTACACCTCATCCGCGGCCGCATGCCGCATGGGTTCGTTTGCAGTACGGCCGGAGACGTCGTCGCCGATCAGTCCACGTCGACCGCACGACGTCCGAGGGCCGGATCGTCGGTGAAAAAGCCATCGATGCCGAGCGCGAGATATTCGCGGATCTGGCGGATCGAACCGGCCTCGTGACGCGCGGCCGGGCCGCCGTCGCCGGCGTGATCCCCGAGGAAATGATTCTCGGGGCGGAAGGTGTAGACGATCACCTGCAGATCGGCCGCATGCGCGTCTTCGATCAGCCGGCTGCGGCCGTCGGCCGGAGCGAGATCGCGGTAGGCCGGGCCGATGGCGTCGGCGTAGGTCGCGATGTCGCGCAGTCCCTCGGCCCGCATCAGGTCGCGGTAGTGCGTGGACCCGCCGGCCGCCACCGCGTCGTACGGGCGTTCGCCCGGGCTGCCCAGCAACTGCAGCAGACGGACGTTGCCGCCGCGCTCGATCCTGCCGCGCAGCGCGCGCAGATTCGCGGTCTCGAAGGATTGGATGACCACCGGCGCGGTGCGCGTGTGCGGATGCGCGCGCAGCGCCGCGAGCAGCCTGTCTTCCATCGCCAGGTCGATGCCCGCGAAATAGGTCGGGTGCTTGATCTCCGGCGCCAGGCCGATGAGCCGCCCGCGCTGCGCCGAGGCGTCCGCGGCGAGGGCGATGATCTCCTCCAGCGTCGGAATCGCGAAACGGCCGTCGTAGGCCGTCCCGCGCAGTTGCGGCAGACGCTCGCGGGCGCGCAGTGTCCTGAGTTCCGCGAGGCTGAAGTCCTCCGTGAACCAGCCGGTCGTGCGCTCGCCATCGATGATTTTCGTGGTCCGGCGTTCGGCGAATTCCGGACGCTCCGCGACGTCGGTCGTGCCGGAGATCTCGTTCTCGTGTCGCGCCACCAGCACGCCGTCGCGGGTGCTGACCAGATCCGGTTCGATCAGATCGGCGCCATCCTCGATCGCCTTCCGATAGGCCTCCAGCGTGTGCTCCGGACGCAGTGCGCTGGCGCCGCGATGGCCGATGACGAGGGCGGGGGACGCGGGCATCCGTGTTGGCTCCGTCGGCGTTGGAGGGAAGACGCATGCTGCCATGGAGAGCGCGACGATGAACGCGACGGCGATGACCTTGGCATTGGGGATCGCGGAATCGATGACAGCGTTGATCCTGGCGAGGCACTGCATGCGTTGTTTCCCGACGTTCGTGGCGTGCATCCCCAAGCATGCCTCGCTGTCGCGACAGAACGATGGCAGCGGGGCCGGGTCGATCGCTCAGGCCGACGTCGCCCCGGGCCGTCGCGAGGCGAGGGTATCGGCCTGGCGCGTGGGTTCCGGCAGGCGATAACGGCCGACCTGACGCATCGTCAGATCGACCGCGGTGTCCATCGCCACGCGGTGGCCCGGCGAAACCACCAGCGGCAGGCAGCGCAACTTGCTGCGCAGCAGCCACCCGATCTGCTCGCCGCGATGCCGGAGCGGCACCCGCGCGCCGCGCACGTCCGGCAGATCGTCATCGGGCTTGCCGACCAGGATTTTTTTCGCAACGCCGATGCAGGGCAGATCCGCGATCACCCCGAAATGCGCGGCGATTCCGAGCCGCCGCGGATGGGCGATGCCTTGGCCGTCCACGAACGCCAGGTCCGGCGCCTGCGGCAATCGCGCCAACGCTTCCAGCAGCGCCGGCAGTTCGCGGAAGGACAGCAGCCCGGGCACGTAAGGCATCGATGTCGGCAGGCGTGCGACGCACGCATGGAGGACCTTGCCGGTTTCGCCGTCGAGCAGGACCGCCGCGGCGCGGGTGATGGCGCCGCCGTCCTCGAAACCCACGTCGAAGCCGGCGATCGATCGCGGCGGCGAGAGGAAATCGTCCCGCAGCGACACTCGTGTCGCCAGTCGCGCCTGCAGCGCGCGCGCGCCGGCGATGCTGCCGTCCCAGCCGTCGAATGTCGCGGTCGCCGCGCTTCGAATGATTTCGCGTCCGGAGTGTTCGTCCATATCGCATTGTGCCGGTCCGGTGGCGTGAAGCCACACTGCGGCTGCGGGATGTTCCGCTCCCGTTCCGTTACGAGCGATGCCCGCGAAGATCGATTTGCGCGACGATCCCCCTCGGCTGCGGTGTGCGCCCAGGCTCAGGCCCGAAGGCTGCCATCGTGACCCATCGAGCCGTGCAGGACGCGCGCATGCAGGAGGCGCGCGTGCAGGACGCGCGACAGATCCGGATCCGGCCGAACCCGTGTCGGGCGATTCCAAGGGTTGTCTCGGGACGCCGGGCCTCGGGCTCAGCGCGCGGTCGTCGTCGGCCGCATGCGCGCTTCGATCTCCGCGATCTTGTTGGCCGTCCATGTATCGTTCGGGTCCAGCGCCGCGGCGGCGCGGAAATCGCGCAGGGCGCGCTCGAACTTGCCGTCCCACTCCCACAGCAGGCCGCGGCGGATGCGGGCGTCCTTCGGCGTGCGGTTGAAGCGGATGTCCTGGCTCAGATACATGATCTTCTCTGCGTAGTACTCCAGTTCCGATGCGGTGAACCCGGCGTTGAGGAGGGTTTCGTGTTCGGGGCCGTGCGCGAGCGCGGCCCGATACGCCCACAGCGCCATCCGATCGCGATGCTTCTCGGAATGACGGTCGGCGATCTCGCGGCCGGTGCGGGTCGCCAGCAGCGCGAGCCGGGGATTGCGGCCGAGCTGCGTTTCGGCGCCGAGCGCCATGCCGTACAACTGCCGCGGCGATCCGCCCCATCGGCCGTGCAGATACCCTGCCGCCGCCTCGCGGATGTAGAAACTGCTCGGCGATTGCCGCAGCGCGGCCTGCACGGTCGCGGGGATCGCATCGCGGCGGTCCTGAAGGACATGCACATCGATCAGATAAAGGTAGGCGGTGAGCAACCGCGGTTCCCGCTCGATGGCTTTGCGAAGATGCGTTTCGGCGCGCGCCGCATGGTCCCGCACCTGCGTCTCGGCGCCGTCCTGATCGCGTGCGTTCCAGGCCATGTTGGTCAATGCGACCCCGCGTTCGGTGTTCGCGAACGGATCGTCGGGCACCGCCGACACCCACCGTCCGGTGTAGTCGTCCATTTCTTCGGGCGTCTTCCAGCTGCGCAGGAAAAAGACCCGATACAGCAGCAGTTCCGGGTCTTCGCCGGCATGATGACGCTGCAGGTAGCCGGCATAACGATCGTGCAGCGCCTGCCATTCGCCGCGATCGATCCCGTCCTTGAGCGCTTCCACCTTCATGATCGGCGTCTGGTTGTCGAGGCACAGCGCTTCGACCAGCGGCTGCGGCCATGCGATATGCGGCAATGAGGGATACTCGCGGCAGCGCTGGACCGGGTCCGCGATGGTTTCCGCGCGGTCGATCTCCGCGAAGATCTTCTCGTATCGACTGCGCTCCCACAGCTCGGGGACAGGCGGCGGCATCCGGCCGCAGGCGGCGGAGAGCGTCGCGACGGCGGCGAGCAGCACCGCCCCCAGCCTGCGTGTGGCGTGCGCTGCCGGTCGCATGGCGGCAGGGTTCTCTTTTCGTTGCGCAGGATGGTCTCGACCCATCATCGATTCTGTCACCGGGTGCGGAGCCGTTTCAATACTGCGCGCGATCATCCCGCGGCAATGTGGCCGGTGGCCCCAGGTATCGCCCCCGCCGCGATCCGGGGTAAGCTTTGCCGGCGCAGCCGGGCGGGGCGTCGCCGCATGCGTTTCACATCGTCTTTGAATCGTCACACAGGAAAGGGACATGCCTGATTTCGTGCCATGGAGCAGCCAGCCGCTCGAACAGTGGGCGGAACGCCACGCGGAGGGCCGGTTTATCGACCTCGGCGGCCGCAAGACCCATTACATCGAGAAGGGCGAGGGCCCGCCGTTGATCCTGCTGCACGGGTTCTTCTACCACACGTTCATGTGGGCACAGAACATCGACGCGCTGGCGCGCCACTTCAAGGTCTACGCCTACGACCTCTGGGGCATGGGCTACAGCACCCGCGAGCCGCTCGATTACGGATATCCGCTGTACGCCGAACAACTGCGGCTGTTCATGGATGCGATGGGCATTTCCCGCGCGTCGCTGATGGGGCAGTCGATGGGGGCGGGCACCGCGATCAAGTTCGCCATCGAGCATCGCGAGCGCGTCGACAAGCTGGTGCTGGTCGATGCCGCCGGTCTCCCCAATCCGATGCCCGCGATGGCGCGATTCTTCAATCTGCCGGGCATCGGCGAATTCTTCGTCGGGCTCAAGACCGACGCCATCCGCAAGGTCGCGCTGAAGGACATCTTCATCCACGACAAGTCGCGGGTCACCGACGACTATTTCGAGCGGGTCACGCGCACGCAGAAGATCGCGGGCAGCAACCAGGTCGGGCTGCGCGTCCAGCGCAACGATTTCTTCGACAAACTCGGCGACGAAATCCGCCGTCTCGGCACGATGGACGTGCCGACCCTGATCGTCTGGGGCCGGCAGGACAAGGCGATCCCGCTGCGCTGCGGCGAGGAGATGCACCGCCTGCTGCCGGGTTCGCGCCTGGAAATCATCGACAAGGCCGGGCATGTGCCCAACGACGAACAGTCGGAACAATTCAATGCGGTGGCGCTGGAATTCCTGCGCGGCTGAGAGAATCGGTCGCGCCGACGCGCGCCGACATCAGACCCCGTAAAACCCGCGATACCACTCGACGAAACGCTTCACGCCGACGTCCACCGGCGTGGTCGGCTGATAACCCGTGTCGCGGGTGAGCGCGCCGACATCGGCATAGGTGTCGGGCACGTCGCCGGGCTGCAGCGGGAGCAGGCGTTTTTCGGCCTTGCGTCCAAGGCAGTCTTCCAGCACTTCGATGTAGCGCAGCAGTTCCACCGGGCTGTTGTTGCCGATGTTGTAGACGCGATACGGGGCCGATGAGGTGGCCGGGCTGGGATGCAGCGGGTCGTACGTCGGGTCCGGGCCGGGCACGCGGTCGAGGGTGCGGATCACGCCCTCGACGATATCGTCGATGTAGGTGAAATCGCGGGTGTGTTTGCCGTGGTTGAACACGTCGATCGGCTCGCCCGCGAGGATCTTGCGCGTGAACAGGAACAGCGCCATGTCCGGGCGGCCCCAGGGGCCGTAGACGGTGAAGAAGCGCAGGCCGGTGGTGGGCAGGCCGAAGAGATGGCTGTAAGTGTGCGCCATCAGTTCGTTGGTCTTCTTGCTCGCGGCGTAGAGGCTGACCGGATGGTCGACGCTGTCCTCGACCGCGAACGGCAGTTTGCGGTTGGCGCCGTAGACCGAGCTGGACGAGGCGTAGACCAGGTGCTCGATGTCGCGATGGCGGCAGCATTCGAGAATGTTGAGGAAGCCGACGATGTTGCTGTCGATGTAGGCGAGTGGGTTCTCCAGCGAATAACGCACGCCGGCCTGCGCGGCGAGATTGACCACACGCTGCGGTTTGAAGGCGTCGAACGCGGCTTCCAGCGCCTCGCGGTCTTCCAGCGAGGCGCGCACGAACGAGAACCCCGGCAGCGGCGTCAGCCGCGCGAGGCGCGCATCCTTCAGCGCAGGATCGTAGTAATCGTTGAGGTTGTCGTAGCCCAGCACTTCATCGCCGCGGGCGATCAGACGCTCGGTGAGCCTGGAACCGATGAAGCCGGCGGCGCCGGTGACGAGGATGCGCATGGGGGTGTCTCAGTGGGCCGGTCGACTATTGTAGAACCGTGAAGCGGGTGTCCAGGGGGACGTGCATATTTCCCGGCCCCGGTAGAGCGGCCTTCAGGCCGCTGATTTGGCTTGCTTGAGGCAGCGGCCTGAAGGCCGCTCTACCGGCGTAGAGCGCTCAGAGCCGCCCGTCGACGGCATCCCGCGGCAACAGCGCCTTCACGTCGAACAGCACCGCGCCGGGCTTGCCGAAGCGGCGGATGCCTTCGGCGCCGAGGGCCGCGAATTCGCGGTGCGCCACGGCCAGGATCACCGCGTCGTAGGCGCCCTCGGCCGGCGCATCGGTCATCTGCAGGCCGTATTCCTCGTGGGCGAGATGCGCGTCGACCCAGGGATCGTGCACGTCGACCTCGACGTGATAGCTGCGCAGTTCGTCGAGGATGTCGACCACGCGCGTGTTGCGCAGATCCGGGCAGTTTTCCTTGAAGGCGAGACCGAGCACCAGGATCTTCGCGTTCGCCGTCGGCAGGCCGAGGCGGGTCATTTCCTTGATCGTGCACTGGGCGACGTGCTGGCCCATGCCGTCGTTGATGCGGCGGCCGGCGAGGATCACGTCGGGGTGGTAGCCGATCTGCTGGGCCTTGTGGGTGAGGTAATACGGATCGACGCCGATGCAGTGGCCGCCGACCAGGCCCGGCTTGAAGGGCAGGAAGTTCCATTTGGTGCCCGACGCCGCCAGCACTTCGTGGGTGTCGATGCCGAGACGGTGGAAGATCAGCGCCAGTTCGTTGATCAGCGCGATGTTGACGTCGCGCTGGATATTCTCGATCACCTTCGCCGATTCGGCGACGCGGATGCTGGACGTCTTGTGGGTGCCGGCGGTGATGATGCTGGCGTACAGCGCGTCGACGAAATCGGCGACCTCGGGCGTGGAGCCGGAGGTGACCTTCACGATCGTTTCGAGGCGGTGCTGGTGATCGCCGGGATTGATGCGCTCGGGGCTGTAGCCGGCGTAGAAATCGACGTTGAACTTCAGGCCCGATTCGCGCTCGACGATCGGCACGCAGACTTCCTCGGTCGCGCCGGGATACACGGTGGATTCGTAGATGGCGACGCCGCCCGAGCGGATCGCGCGGCCGACGGTGCGGCTGGCGGATTCCAGCGGACGCAGGTCGGGGCGCTTGTATTCGTCGATCGGCGTCGGCACGGTCACGATGAACACGTTGCAGCCGTCGAGATCGGCGGGGTCGCAGCTGAAGCGCAGGCCTTCGGCGGCGCGCAGTTCTGCTTCGCCCGCTTCGAGGGTGCGGTCGTGGAAGCGCTTCAGTTCATCCACGCGCTGAGCGTCGATGTCGAAGCCGACGACCCGGTAGCGCCTGCCGAACGATGCCGCCAGCGGCAGGCCGACATAACCCAGCCCGATGATGGCGATGCGGACCGTGTCCGAACCGATCTTGCCGGAACCGCTGCGATCGGATCGGCGGTCGTCGAGGGCGGGAAGTGCGGCCTGCATCGTGCGGATTCCGGAGTGCGTGAAAGCGGAGAAGTCTATCAGTCGATCTTCCGGCCGCCTGCGCACGGGCAGCCGGTGCGGAGGCGCATGGGCGGGATCTGATCGCACGGCAGACGCTTCGCGGCGCCCGATCCCCCGGTCGGCATCGGCAGTGTTGACGCGGAAAGAGCGGCGCTCCGGCCATCCGCGATGCGTTTGCCGCTTCTCGCAGCGTTCCGCGTTGTATGCGCGTGATCTCTGCGTGCGCGTCATCTCCGCGCGCGCTTTTTTCCTGTCCGATTTCCTGTCCCGAGGTTCCATGCGCATTCTGGTCTGCGGCGGCGCCGGTTACATCGGAAGCCATACCTGCGTGGTGCTCGCCGAACGCGGTCATGAGGCCGTGATCGCCGACAACTTCAGCAACAGCTCGCCGGTGGTGCTGCGGCGGATCGCCCGTCTGACCGGTCGCGCCCCCGAAGCGCATCGTGTGGACGTGCGCGACGCGGATGCGCTGACGCGAATCCTCGAAGCCGGCCGCATCGATGCCGTCCTGCATTTCGCCGCGCTGAAGTCCGTCGGCGAATCCTGCGCGCGGCCGCTCGAATATTTCGACAACAACATCTCCGGCACGATCGCGCTGCTGCGCGCGATGCGCGCGGCCGGCGTGGGCCGACTCGTGTTCAGTTCGTCGGCGACCGTCTACGGCGCGCCGTCGTCGCTGCCCATCGACGAGTCCGCGCCGCTGTCGGTCACCAATCCCTATGGCCGCACCAAGCTCATCGTCGAACAGATCCTCGATGACGCCTGCGCGGCCGATCCGCAGTTGCGCGCGATCAGCCTGCGCTATTTCAATCCGGTCGGTGCGCATCCTTCCGGGCTGATCGGCGAGGCGCCCAGCGGCGTGCCGAACAATCTGATGCCCTACATCTGTCAGGTCGCGGTCGGCCTGCGCGAACGGCTGCAGGTGTACGGCGGCGACTGGCCCACGGTCGACGGCACCGGCGTGCGCGATTACATCCACGTCATGGATCTCGCCCGGGCGCATGCGCATGCGATCGAAGCGCTGGGGTGGGACACCATCGATCCGCGGCATGGCCACCGCGCGATCAATCTCGGCGTGGGTCGCGGCATCAGCGTGCTCGAACTGTTGCGCGCGTTCGAAACCGCCAGCGGTCGCGCGATTCCGTACGAGATCGTCGGAAGACGGCCCGGCGATGTCGCCGAGGTCTACGCCGATCCGCGACGCGCGGACACGCTGCTCGGCTGGCGCGCGGAACGCGATGTCGATGCGATGTGCCGCGATGCGTGGCGCTGGCAATCGATGAACCCGAACGGTTACGTCGCGGATTGAAGGCCCTGCATCAGCGAGGCCGCCACCGCGTCGGGGCGTTTCATCCAGGCGAAATGATCGGCACGGGTGCCGAGCCGGCCCGCATCCAGCGTTTCGCAGCGCAATGCGGTGGGATGCATCTTCGCGAGCAGCCAGTCGAGCGACGACCGCGGCGCGAACCAGTCGTCCGCGAACAGCACCGCATCCACGTCGACGCGCACGTCGGCGAGCGCGGTTTCCAGATCGTGGTCCATGCCCGCGCCGCCATAGCGCCCGCTGAGTCCCGTGTGTGCCCAGTCGCGCATCACGCCGCGGGCCTCGTTGCCGCCGAAGCCCAGCGTGCGCCCGGGCAGTACGCCGCGCATGTCCGCGGCCCATGGCAGGAAGCGATAGGCCAGCGGCAACAGCCACGCGCGCGGACCGGGGAATGCGCGCCAATACGGCGCACCGCTGGCGACGATCCACAGCCGCTGCGCGGCCTCGGGACGCATCGCGAGCAGGCAGGCGGCCAACTGCGCGCCGAGACTGTGCCCACCGACGATCGCGGGCAGGCCGGGGCAACGCGTATCGATCGCATCGACGCTGGCCGGCAGATCGCTCTGCAGCAGTGTGCGATAGCCCCAGTCCGAATTCCGTCCGGCGCGCTGCGCGCTGCTGCCATGGCCGCGCCATTCGTGCACGAACACCGCAACGCCACGGGCGGACAGTGCCTCGGCGAACGGCAGGTAGTGGCGTGCGGCGACGCCGAGCGCGGGCAGCCACAACAGGCTCGCCACCGGCGCGGTGGGTGCGCGCGGCAACAGACGGAACGCATGGCCGTCGTCGGCGACGACCGGCAGGCCGTCGCCGTCCGCGGGCGATTCGGGATCGCGCTCGTGATCGTCGCGGATCGATGCCTGCGCCGTCGTCACCGGGACGCGGCGCCGAAGTGATCGAGCACGAGGATGTCGCTGCGTCCCGGCCGGCTGCCCAGACGCAGCGCGCGATGCACGTAGTCGGACGCCTCGCGGCAGGCGTCGACCAGCGGCGCGCCGAGCGCGAGTTGCGCGGCGATCGCCGCGGCGAGCGTGCAGCCGGTGCCGTGCGCGTTCACCGCGAGGCGCGGATGACGGATCTCGCGGCGCATGCGCCCGCCGCTTTCGCGCCGCGCCGCGAACAGATCGACGACCTCGCCGCCGGCCTGCAGATGACCGCCCTTCAGCAGCACCGCGCCGGCGCCGAGATCCAGCAGGTCGTCGCAGGCGACCTGCATCGCGTCGAGATCGGGAATCGGGCGGCCGAGCAGGAACTCGGCTTCGGGCAAATTGGGCGTCACCACGGTGGCCATCGGCAGCAGACGTTTGCGCAGCACGTCGATCGCGGTGTTGGCCAGCAACTGCGCGCCGGAGGTGGCGATCATCACCGGGTCGACGACGATGTGGGGCGGACAGTGCTGGTCCAGCGCCTTCACGACCGTCTGGATCATGTCGGCGTTGGCGAGCATGCCGATCTTGACCGCGCCGATGTCGAAGTCATCAAAGCAGATGTCGATCTGCGCGCGCAGGAACGCGGGCGGCGGGACTTCCACCGCGTCCACGCCGCGCGTGTGCTGCGCGGTGAGCGCGGCGATCGCGCTGAGGCCGTGCACGCGATGAGCGGCGAAGGTCTTGAGATCGGCCTGGATGCCCGCACCGCCGCCGGAATCGGAACCGGCGATGGTGAGCGCGGAGATGGGGCGGGGGAGAGTGACCATGCGCCGATTCTGACCGAAGACGCGTCGCGGTCAAGGCGGGCGCGCATTCGCCATCGGTCGGTGCCGAATGCGGATCGAAGTGCGGTCGTCGTCGCATCGCGACGTCGGGCTTGTGAAGTGCGTTCGCCGCGAGATCGCGACGATGGGCCGCCTGCGCTACGAGGCCTGGTCGCGCGTCGCGGTGCCCGCGATCAGGGCGTCGGCCAGCCGCAACGCGCTGTCGAAATCCGCAACGATGTGCAGCGCGCCTTCGCGCGGATGCAGGCGCATCTGCGCAAGCACGCGGCGCGGCTGCGATTGCAGGCCGGAGACGATCAGCGCGATGCCGCGACGCTGGCAGCGCTCCAGCAGACCTTCCAGCGCATGCACGCCGCTGGCGTCGATCACCGGCACCAACCGCATGCGCAGGATGAAGACCTTCGGCGGCACGCGGAACTGGTCGAGCAGATCGTCCAGACGATTGGCCGCGCCGAAGAACAGCGGCCCGCTGATCTGGAACGCTTCCACGCCCGCAGGCAGGCGCGCGCGCTGGGTCGGGTCTTCACCGCTGTCGTCGTCCTCCTCGATCATGCGCACGCCGGACTGCACTTCCACCGCCTCGGCCATGCGGAACATGAACACGAATGCGGCCACCACCACACCCACCTCGATCGCGAGCGTGAGGTCGAAGAACACGGTGAGGAAGAAGGTCAGCAGCAGCACCAGCCGATCGCCCTTCGGCGCGGACAGCGTGTGGCGGAACGCTTCGACTTCGCCGATGTTCCAGGCCACCACCAGCAGGATCGCGGCCAGTCCGGCCAGCGGCACGTAGCGCATCAACGGTGCGAGCAGCAGCATGAAGAGCAGCAGGAAGGCCGCGTGCAGCATGCCCGAGACCGGCGTGCGCCCGCCCGCGCGCACGTTGGTGGCGGTGCGCGCGATCGCCCCGGTGGCGGGCAGCCCGCCGAACAGCGCGGACGCGGTGTTCGCCACGCCCTGCGCGACCAGCTCCATGTTCGAACGATGCCGGCCGCCGGTCATGCCGTCGGCGACCACCGCGGACAGCAGCGATTCGACTCCGGCGAGAAAGGCGATGGTGAAGGCGCTGGGCAGCAGTTCGCGCATGCGCTCGAAGGGCAGGTGCGGCACCTCGAACGACGGCAGCGCCGACGGCAGTCCGCCGAACTTGCTGCCGATGGTGTCCGCGGGCAGCGCGAAACCGGCGCAGACCAGCGTGCACAGCAGCATGGCGATGAGGAAGCCCGGCCATGCCGGGCGCCAGCGCCGCAGCGCGAGGATCGTGAACAGCCCGAGCAGGGTCAGCGCCACCGCCGCCGGCTGCGTGGTCGCGATGTGTTCGCCGTAGGCGATCCAGCGCGGAATGAATTCCGCCGGGACCTGGCCCATCTGCAGGCCCAGCGCGTCCTTGATCTGGCTGGAGAAGATGCTGACCGCGATGCCCGCTGTGAAACCGGTCACCACCGGCTGCGGAATGTATTTCATCAGCGTGCCCAGACGCAGCAGACCCGCGGCGATCAGCATCAGCCCGGCCATCAGCGTGCACAGGATCAGGCCGCCATAGCCGAACGTCTCGATCACGCCGAACACCACCGGAATGAACGCCGCGGTCGGTCCGCCGATCTGCACCTTCGAGCCGCCGAGAAAGGAAATCAGGAAGCCGGCGATGATCGCGGTGTGCAGGCCTTTTTCCGGCGTGGTGCCGCTGGCGATCGCCAGCGCCATCGCCAGCGGCAGCGCGATGATCGCGACCGTCAGCCCGGCGACGGCGTCCGCGCGCAGATCGCCGAGGCCGTAGCCGGCGCGGAACACCGCGATGGTCTTCGGCTCGAATTCGCGCAGGCGTTTCGACCACCCGGCCGCGTTCATGGCCCGACATCTTTCAGGCGTACGCCGCGACCGCGGGCCTGGCTGATCTGATCGTTGCCGATCAGCTCGACGCCCGCGGCATCGAGCGCATCCAGGATTTTGGTCAGCGACGACACCACGCCGCGCACGTTGCCGTCGCTGGCCTCCATCCGCTGGATCGTGGGCAGGGACACGCCGGACAGCGCGGCCAATCGTTTCTGATCGATCCCGAGCAGCGCGCGCGCCGCCCGCATCTGCTGGCTGGTGATCATGATCGCTTCCTCACGGATGCGCCCGATTATCACGCTGAAAATATGCAAAGTAAATCAATTTAAATTTATTTTGATGTTTTAAACATCAATTGGCGCTGTTGTCCGAACCTTTCGACCCGACGCCATGCGGTCCGGCACGATCATCGCCGCAGGTTCGACGACGCAGCGGGGACGCCGCACGCACGGCGCGATGTCGTCGGGACCTCACAGGCTGCGCAACCGCGACCCGTCGAAAAATGAATGGCACGCTCTAACTGTCCATGGGCGGCGTGCGGACCATCATGGACAGCATCGAGACCACGCGTTCCTGCAGCCGTCGCGGCATCAGACGCAGACTGCGCAGGCATTCGGCCTCGAGCTCATCCTGCGCCTGTTCGATCCGGGAAGACGTGGGCTGGGTGCCGGCGGCATGCGGCGAGCCGCGTCCGGTTCCGATCCATTCCAGCGCCAGTCCCGTATGAAGCGCGATCTGGATGAGGTGATCCATGGAGGGGGCGCTGCCTGAGTAGCTTTCCCATTGCGTAACGGCGCTCCGGTGCACGCCGATCCTGTCCGCGAGTTCCTGCTGGGTCAGTCTTGCCATCGTGCGTGCGCGTCGGATCCGATCGTGCAGATTTGGCATTCGGCGATTCCTTCAGAGTTTCTTCCGTGCGTGTCCTGCTCTCGGTCTTCGCGGAGGGATGGCGTGAGCCGGATCCTGCCGCGCCACATTATTGGCACGAATCGCGGTTCGATGATGCGACGAATGTCGGAGCTGTCCCGTACCCGAATCGAACTCGCGCATCGATGGCGCACACCGGAAACGTGTGCGGAATCGCTCGCGCCCGACGCACGATCGAGCGTTTCCCGATGCGTGCGTCGTTGCAGGCATGCATTCACTGCATCGATGACAGCGAAAGCGCGCATTGTGCCGATCGGTCGCGTCGGCTATGAGTGATCGCGGTGGTCATCGCCCGCATCGATCGAGGCAAGCGTCGGCGCGATCCACCCGATCCCCGAGAGGGCGAATCCCAATGCTTCAGGAGGAGGCCATATGCGTGCATATCTGACGAAAGTTGCACTTGCGGCTGTCGTGGTCGCGGTCCCGGCGGCCGCTGCCGGGATGATCTGGATGAGCGAAGTGACCACGACCGGGCTCGCGCCCGAGTCGATGCGGGAAGAGCTCGCGGAAAACATCGTCCGGGAGTGGTCCGGCGAAGCCTCCAGACGTTACGGCGTTCCCGAACGGCAGTGGGCCGAAACGCTCGTGCCGACGTTGCGCGAGGCCGACATCTCCAATCTCGAAAAGGCGGCCTCGTCCACGGACTTCGACAGCATGAGCCTCGCGCTGGTGGGCGGCGCATCGCCGGGAACGCTGCGGAATTTCGGTACCAAGCTCGGCCAGGCCGGATCGGATCTGGTCTATACCCCGATCACGCCATGCCGCATCGTCGATACCCGCCAGGCCGGCGGCGCGATGGCGGCCGCGGAGATCCGCAGCTTCAAGGGTTATACCGCGACCGACTTCACCAGCCAGGGCGGCGCGGCTTCGACCTGCAACATTCCCGCGAACATCTCGGCGCTCGCCATCAGCGTGACGTCGCCCCTGCCGTCGGGGCCCGGCTATTTCACGCTCTATCCCTTCAACGAAGCCATGCCGCTGACCACGGCATTGAACTACAACCCGGGATTGATCCTCTCGGCGCAATCGAACACGCGTCTCTGCCGTCCTTCGTGCCCATCGCAATTCAACGTCTATAGCCACAATCAATCGCATCTCGTGATCGACGTGGAAGGCTATTTCGCCGAACCGGTGGCGACCGAACTGGAGTGCACCGTCGCGCAGCAGACCGGCAACCTCGATCTGCTGGGTGGCCTGCAGCCGCGTTCGGTCAATTGTCCCGCCGGCTATGCCGCCACCGGCGGCGGCTGCGGCGGACCGCTCGGCATCGGCGTCAGCAATTCGCAGCCGGTGCTCCTCAACGGCAAACCCGTCGGCTGGAGCTGCGATCTGGTCGGTTCGCTCCTGAGCGTGGTGTCCTACCAGGTCAACGTGACCTGTTGCCGCACGCCGGGCCGCTGACGCGTACGGACGATCCTGTCGGAGCTTCGACGCGAAAGCCCGCCGATGGCGGGCTTTCGTCGTTCCGCGCTCGTCGGAACGCTCGTTCGCTCAACCCGGCCGTTCCAGGCCTGATCGGAGATCCTCGGGCAGCAGCGAGTGGACGATGGCGTCGTGCGGACGTCCGTCGACCACGATCCCGCTGCGGGCGATGCCCTCGCAGACCGCGCCCAGCTTCACCGCCACTCGCAGGCTGGCGCGGTTTTCGGGCTGGACCAGGATCGCGACCCGTTGCAGCCCCAACGTCTCGAAACCGAAGCGTGCCGTCTGTCGTGCGGCGTGGACCGCCACCCCGCGTCCGCGCGCGGCGTCCCCGACCCAATAGCCCAGGTTCGCCGTGCGGTAGGCACGGATGCGGTGATTCAGACCGACGCCGCCCAGAACGTCGCCCGATGCCGCATCGAACACGCCGAAATGATATTCCTCGTCGGCCCCGCGCGCCCCGATGCAATGGACGATCCAGTCCGCCGCATCCGCGCGCGCATACGCGGGCGTGGCCCACGGCAGCCATCTCGACAGCGTGGGCAGCGAAGCGGAAACCGCCGCGAACAGTGCGTCGACATCGCCCTGCGCCCATGGGCGAATGACGATGTCGTCGCGCGCGATGTCGACGGTCACGGTGCGGCTACAGCACTTCCGACGCGAAATCCGCAAGCCGCGAGCGTTCGCCGCGTTTCAGCGTGATGTGCGCGCTGTGCGCCCAGCCCTTGAAACGATCGACTGCGTAGGTGAGGCCCGACGTGGTTTCGGTGAGGTAGGGCGTGTCGATCTGTTCGACATTGCCCAGACAGACGATCTTGGTGCCCGGGCCGGCGCGGGTGATCAGCGTCTTCATCTGCTTCGGCGTGAGGTTCTGCGCTTCGTCGAGGATCAGCCAGCGGGTGAGGAAAGTACGCCCGCGCATGAAGTTCAGCGAGCGGATCTTGATCCGCGACGCCAGCAGGTCGTTGGTCGCTGCGCGGCCCCAGCTGCCGCCGTCCTGCGCGTTCGGCATCAGCACTTCGAGGTTGTCGGTCAGCGCGCCCATCCACGGCGTCATCTTTT